>JBGPSI010000124.1:0-14634 GCA_041490045.1 Bradyrhizobium sp. | reverse complement strand
TGCTCGATCATCCGTTCGAACGCCCAGGCCTGCGCGCGCGCCTGCAGACTGAGCGGCGCGTCGAAATCGAAGCCGTATTTGCCCTCGATATGGGCGCGGATGAAGGTCGAATCGGCGATGCTCTCGGCGTCATCGACGATATAGGGCAGTTGCCCCTTTGGAGAGGCCGGCGGCATCGCCCTTTCCTTGCGGTAGGCGAGGCCAGCCATCTTCAGCTGGACCTCGGTTTTGGTCACGAACGGGCTTTTTTCCGGCAGCCCGAAACCCGGGCCGAAGCCATAGAGGGTGATCAATGGAGCGCTCCCGATTTCTTGAACAGGCGCTTCAGGCTAGCCATGCCCTGCTGCCACCGTGGTGTCAGCAGTGGCGAAACCGTCGTCCAGAAGTCGAGGCCATAGATAATCATCATGGACAAAATCCTCTTCGTTGGAGTGTTGTCCCGTTATACTGCCCCCCTGCTGCCAACATGCTGTCAGCATCGGATAGCGGCCTCCGGGAAAGCTGCCAGCCACCAGACGAACGAGACGCGCCATGAGACGTGCCGACCGGCTGTTCCAGATCATTCAGGTGCTGCGGCGAACCCGAAAGCCGCTGACGGCGGATGCGATCGCTGCCGAACTCGAGACCTCGAAGCGCACGGTCTATCGCGACATCGCGACCCTGATCGAGCAGCGCGTGCCGATCCGCGGCGAGGCCGGCATGGGCTATATCCTGGAGAAGGGATTTGACCTGCCGCCGTTGATGCTCACGCCCGACGAGATCGAGGCGGCGGTGCTTGGCGCGCAATGGGTCGCGAGCCATGCCGACGAAGTGCTGGCGCGCGCTGCGCAGGACCTGATGGCGAAAATCGCCGATACCGTCCCCGAGCGCCTGCGGCCGTTTGTGCTCGAACCCGCGAGCCGGGCGCGTCCCGTCTGGAACCGGGAACCCGACCGCATCGACATGGTGCGGACTCGCGCGCAGATTCACGAGGGCAAGAAGATCACGCTGAACTATCGCGACGAACACGGCCGCGGCAGCGAACGCACGATCTGGCCGATCGCCATCGGTTATCACGAGGCAGTGCGGATCCTGGCGGCCTGGTGCGAGCTGCGGCGGGATTTTCGCAGCTTTCGAACCGACCGTGTCGTCGAGGCGGTGTATCACGACGAAAAATATCCGGAGCGGCGCGACCTGCTGCGCGCGCGATGGCGCCGGAGCCTGGTCTGGGAGGCACCCAAGGACGTCTGACGACGGATGTCTGACGGCGGATATCCGATGGCCGCCCGCTTCATTCCGCGCTAAACGGACGCCATGGACAACACCCATTCCGACGCCGATGGCCCGTGCCAGGCCTGCGGCGCCTGCTGTTCCTATTCGGCGAACTGGCCGCGCTTCACCGTCGAGGACGATTCCGCGCTCGATTTGATCCCGGAGAAATTCGTCAACGAAAGACTGTCGGGCATGCGCTGCGACGGCGACCGCTGTTCGGCGCTGTCAGGCCGGATCGGGATTGCGACGGCGTGCACCATTTACGCCATGCGGCCCGAAGTGTGCCGGACCTGCATGCCCGGCGACGCCGAATGCGACATGGCGCGACGGCGGCACGGGCTGAAGGTGTTGAGTTAGGCGCATCGCCCCTGCGACGCAGGGACGACGGATGGGATTTACGCCGTCACCGCCTGGGCGAGATCTTCGTCCGATTCGTCTTCGATCGGCGCGAAGCTGGAGAGCGGCTTGGTCGAGAGCGTGATCGGCTTGCGGTTGCCGTAACCCGACGGCGCGGAACGCGCGGCTGGTTCGCGGGACAACGCGTAGAGCGTCGAGCCGACACGTCCGCCGAACTGCATCAGGTCGCGCTCGCTGCAACTCGCCGCGATCGAGAGCGCCAGCGAGTGCAGATGGCTTCTGCGATAGCAGAACAGCGCCAGCATGGCCCGAACCTCGGGGGAAACGCTTTCCACCAGTCGCGGCAGGCCGTGTTCGCTGGCGCGGTACATTTCGCCGAGCAACTCGTCCCGGACCGGGCAGAAGTCGTTCTCGAAGGCGTCGCGGCTTGAAAACATTTGCAAATCTCCCGATCTGGAAGATGCAGTGCAACCCTCTAACGAAGGGTTAACCAAGGCCCCCGGTAATCACCCGGGGGTCCTTGAGGGGACGAGCCGAATCAGACAGCGCGGTCCATTGAGCGGTGCGTGCTCGACCTGTGCGTGCGCCCGGTCGGTCAACGCGGAGCTCGCGCGGCCTGTAGCCTCAGCCGTTCGCCGCCATGAAAATCGAAAGTCCAAAGCCGGTAAGATGGTGCAGCGCCTGGTCGACGCCGATCAGCGTCCAGAACCACGGGTGCTTGTTCTCCTGCGTCACGCCGAAATTGGCGGCGCAAAATCCCTTGGCGCGGTCGACCGTGATGTGGATCGCGAAATCGATCAAGGCGACGAACCAGAACCGCGGCGCGATGATCAGGATCAGCACCATTGCAACTGCAAGGTGCACGAGACAATGGGCCAGCAGCGGCAGAGCCCAGCCGTGCTTCTGGTCCTTGCCGATCGCCATCCAGGAAGTCTGCAGGACGAAATCGGCGATGACGTGCTTGACGGTAAGCAGCAGCATCCATCCGATCAGCGCGCCTACCGGGATCGATGACGACATGGCGGGAAACGACAAGGCTGACGCCCTCACTAGGACTGACTTCTAAAAGGCACGAACAGAACGGGAGGCGCAGCGCAACTTCTTCTTAAGTCCGGATAATTCGACCGGTATTGCCATTTATGACACCTCCCGGAGCGGAATGCACCGTAGGGAACTCGAAAAACGCCAAGTGTGGCCTTAGGGCGATATGCCGCCCAATCGATGCCGCGCCCCGGAGTAGGGTTACCGGAGCGGCCGGATTGCAATCCGCCCCGGGACGGATATCATCGCAAACAGGAAAATTGTTGTTCTTTTTTAGATATTTAAGACCGCGTCGGAGGTCTGGCGGCGCGGCAGGGAAATTGTCCTTGCGGGTCGCGGGTATGGGCCATGAGTGCTGAAGTCCCAACGCCGAATGCGGGAAAACCACGTTCGCAGGTTGTCAGGACCAACCGCCGGCAGGTGGTGCTGTTCGCCGCGCTGACATTGATCCTGACGGTGACGGTCGTGGCGTGGGGCGGCCGCACCTGGCTGCGGAATTCCGAGACGCTGGTCTTCGCCGTCGGCGACGGCAACAGCCTGGAAGCCCATTTCGCCGCCAGGCTGGCCGCGGTGCTCAAGAACAACAACTCCCGGCTGCGCATCAAGATTGCAACCGATGGCGACAGCGCCAAGGCGCTCACCGCGTTCGATCGCAGGCAGGCCGATCTCGCGGTGCTGCGCACCGACGCCAAGGTCCCGCCGCGCGCCCGCGCGCTTGCCGTCCTGGAGCACGATCTGGTGCTGCTGATCAGCCCCGGCAGCAAGAAGATCAAATCGCTCGCCGAACTCCGGAAAAGGAAGATCGCGGTGCTGGCCGACGGCGACAGCAGCAGCACCGCCTTCGTCCGCAATGCGCTGGAAATCTCCGACGGCTCCGACGCAAGTTCGAAAGTGCAGTCCGCGCCGCCGAATGCGACGCTCGACAAGCTGTTCGCATCCGGCGGCTACGGCGCGGTCATCGCCATCGCGCACGCCTCGACGCTGGTGAAGGACAAGCGCTACGAGCGATACGCCAGGCGCGGCGGATTCACCGTCAACGCGATCGACGAGGCCAAGGCGCTGGCGCGGCGCAATCCCGGCATATCGGAGGAAACGCTGGCGACGGGCATGCTGTCCTCCTCGCCCGCCATCCCCGATGACGACATCGATACCGTCGGGCTGCAATGGCTTTTGGTCGCGCAATCCCGGATGTCGACGACGACGGCCGGAGACCTCGCGCGCGCGATCTACGAAAACAAGGCCGAACTGGCGCTGGACGACGGTTTTGCATCCAGAATCGAACCGGCGGATACCGACAAGGACGCCTTCATCATCGCCCACCAGGGCGCCGCCGAATACATCAACGACGACACCAAATCGTTCATGGACCGCTACAGCGACGCGATGTATCTCGGCGCCGCCGCGCTGAGCATCATCGGCTCGATCTTCGCCGCGATCTACACCAAGATCACCCGCGTCGCGCCGGAAAAGGCCAGCGAGCTCGCGACCGCCATCCTCGACATCGGCGAACGGATCGAACACGCCGATTCGCTGGATGCGCTGGAAGCGCTGCAGGACGAACTGGAAGCCATCCTTCGCGGCGCGGTAATCGGCTTGCGCGACGGCTCGATCTCGACTGACGGGCTGGAAACCTTCAAGCTTGGTTATGAGTTCGTGCGCGACGAGATCGGCATGCGCCGCGATCATCTGAAGCGGCACGCCGGCCACGATGACAATGTCGTGGTCGTCAAGACGGCGCAAAGCGCTTGACGGTTCTGATCACACCCGTTCGGCCGCAGACCAGCGCGATATCTAGCGCTCATCGAGATTGATGGTTGTAGCTCTCCGCTCGCCAGCTTGCTGCGGTCAAGGCAATTACCCTAATCGATTCCTCCGCCCCGTCCGCGACGCCCTTTTCAAAGTCGCCCTCGATCCGGCCCATCTGATTGGTCACGTGAGCGAAGCAAAGCACCGCGCAATCGCGGGCTTTCGCAAAGGCATAGAGCGCGGCCGCCTCCATCTCCACGGCAAGAATGCCGGCGTTCTTTGCCGCCTCGATCGCCTGCTCGGTTTCCCGGAAGGGAGCATCCGTGGTCCATGTGGCACCGGACTGAATCGGAATACCCGCCGCGGTCAGCGCTTCTTTTGCCATTTGCGTCAGGTGCCCAGCCGCTTCGCTGAAATCGGAAGGTGGCAGATAGTGGTAGCTGGTGCCTTCGTCACGCAGCGCGCGCTCGATGACAATGAAATAGGGCGGCGCCCGCATAGGAAGAATTTGGCCTGAGGAGGTCATGCTCACAAGAAGCCGACACCCGGACGCGAACAGTTCCTCGGCGACGAGGACGGCAAACGCGGCGCCGACGGCGCACCCCAGGATGCCATATTCATGGCCGCCTTCGCGAAAGACATCCAAGTCGGTGTGGTAGCAAGCCCAGCCGGGATGCCGGCCGGCCAATCCTGCGGCGCGCAGATATCGAACCATGTCGCCATCGGGATCGAGAATGCAGATTTCGGGTACGGGGGTGCTCGGGAGGTCCTTTTGGCGGCGTGCTTCGCGCAACAGACTTTCGGGCCTGAAGGCGGACGGCGCGTCGTAGTGCTTGTGCGACAGGATAGGCGGCGTTTCTTGTGTTCTCACTGACATGACCCCCGGAGCTTCCTGGCTCGTCATTTGATAGGCCTGCCGGCAGGCATTTCAATGCAGATCAGAGAATAGCGCTCAGCCGCTCGGCAGTGGCGTCAAGTTCCTCGCGCGTCGTCCTGCGCCCGAGGCTGAAGCGGATCGCACCCATGGCCACTTCGGGCGCGACGCACATAGCCTCAAGCACGGGCGATAGCTCGATGCGCCCCGAATGGCACGCCGAGCCTGTTGAGGCGGCGACACCGTCCAACCGTTCCAGTATCTCGGCACCGACCCGGCCAATGAACGAAACATTGAGCGTGTTCGGCAGGCGATGCGCGGGGTGTCCGTTGAGGGCGACACGATTGCCGAACCGCGCCTGAAGTTCGAGCCAGAAGTGGTCGCGCAACCCGCGCACCCGGTCCATCGACGAGAGATCCCGCGCCAACTCGCAAGCCTTACCGAGACCAACCGCCAGTAACGCACTCTCGGTTCCGGCGCGCCGCCCGCCCTCGTGTCCGGCCCCGTGAATCAGCGGCTCGAGCGGCACCCCACGGCGCACGAACAGGACGCCGACGCCCTTGGGCGCGTAGAGCTTGTGTCCGGCGATCGACAGCAGGTCGACGCTGAGCCGGTTCACGTCAGTTGCAATCTTTCCGACCGATTGAGCGGCGTCGGTATGAAAAAGAACGCTATGCTCGCGTGCGATGCGCGCACACTCCTCAATCGGCTGGATGGTGCCGACTTCGTTGTTGGCATGCATGATGCTGACGAGGATCGTCCGCGGCGTGATGGCCTGGCCCAGTTCCTCGGGATCGACGCGCCCGAACCTGTCCACCGGCAGGTAGGTTACCCGTGCCCCCAGGCGCTCAAGAAACCGACATGGTCCAATGATTGCTGGGTGTTCAATCCGCGTGGTGATGATGTGATCGCCACTGTCGCGCCGGGCAAAGTACACCCCTTTGAGCGCGAGATTGTTGGCCTCGCTGCCGCCGCTGGTGAATACAACTTCGTCATCTTCACAGCCAAGCAGGTCCGCAATTTGTCCGCGCGCTTTTTCAAGGGCGGCTTTCGCGGGCGCCGCGGCCCAATGCCCGCTGGACGGGTTACCGAAGTGATCCGCAAGAAACGGCCTCATCACGTCGGCGACCGCCGGATCGATTGGCGTGCTGGCGTTGTAATCGAGATAGATCGGCGCCATGGTCGGAAAGCTCCTCGGCGCTTGTTCAGAACACCAGCACCCTGTCGGCGGCAAGCGTCACGGTTGCAAGTTCCGCCATGTTGCTGCGTCGCGCGCCCGCCATCATCTCGGTATCGGCAAGCCCCCGTGCATCCATGCAGGTGCCGCACGTCAAAATCTGTCCCTTGCCGACAAGCACCCCCTTTAACATGCGCTCGATATTGTAGTAGCCCTCCGGGGTCTTCTGGCCCGCCTTCGCGGCGTGCACGGCGTCGGCCATCAGGAACACGGTGACGGCGGTTGCGGGATCATTCTTGATGAGCGCGAGCGCCAGGCGCAATCCATTGTAGCACCGCTCGGTACCATAGGGTCGATCGTTCAGGATGAGCAGGATTTGCATTGGCGTCCTCTCTGCACTGCTTCGAGCGCGCTTCGACCGGAAAGCGTTATGCGGCCGATTGATCCTTTGGATGGCTTATTCGCCGAGCACGCGGCGGCGCTCCTCGAACTCGTCCTTGTCGATCTCGCCGCGCGCAAAACGCTCTTTGAGAATATCGAGCGCCGTGCGATGCGGCGGCGCGGCCGCCAGTCCCTGCCCGCCGGCCCACCGGACGAGAAAGACCACTGCGGCGATCACCACCGCAAGCATCAGCATCATGAACAGCGGCCCGAATATCATGCCGTACCATCCTCCACCCCACCACATCATATGCGGCCCATAGGTGTATCTGTCGGCGTCCGACGGCGTCTGCGCCCACACCGCGCCGGGCATAAAGACCAGGGCGGACCCGGCCGCGGCGACCATCTTGATCAAGGCTTTTGGCATTGGCGTGCCTCCATCTTGTGTCATGAAGTTTGTCATTTTGATTGGCCGAGCGGTTTGGTATTTTGCGGAAGATCAAGAGAGCGGCGCTCGCGCATGAGGGCAGCGACGACGGCCCCCGAGAGAAACGTCAGCGCGGCAATCGCGCCGATGGCCCACGTCATTCCGAAAATGTCGGCTATGATGCCTGCGGAAAGCGCCCCGATGGCGTAACCAAGGTCGCGCCAGAAACGATAGACGCTGAGCGAGCGGGCGCGCCAGGTCGGATGCGAGGCATCAGAAACGGCGGCGATGAGACTCGGGTAGACCATCGCCGTTCCCAGTCCAAGCAGAAGACTGCCGACGAGCCACCATTCGAACTGGCGCGTTGCCGCGGTCAGGAACAGACCGGCCGACTGAACCCACATGCCGGCAACGATCAGTCCCTTGCGGCCCCATCGATCGCTCAGGGGGCCGGTGGCGACCTGCAGGATTCCCCATGTCGCGGGATAGACCGCCTTCAGAATGCCGATGCGCTCGACGCCAAGGCCGAAGGAGGCGAAGAACAGCGGGAAGACGCCCCAGCTCATGCCGTCGTTGAGGTTATTGACGAGGCCAGCTTGCGACGCGGCGAAGAGATTGCGGTCGCCGAACGAGGTGAGCACGAAGATTTCCCGGAAGCTCATCGGGGTGGATTGCTTCGAAGATGCTGCGGATTCGAGCCGGACGTGATCGCGTGTATCGCGGACGAGCGCGATCGAGAGCAGCGTCCCCAGCACCGCATAGCCGACACCGAGATAGATCGGCACCGGGCGAAGGCCGTATCGGGAGGCAAGATAGCCGGTGAGGAATGCCGTGACGCCGACGGCGAGATAGCCGGCGAATTCGTTGAGGCCGACGGCAAGACCGCGCGACTTCGGCCCGACGAGATCGACCTTCATGATCACCGTCATCGACCAGGCAAACCCCTGATTGATGCCGAGCAGGGCATTGGCCGCAACGATCCATCCCCAGCTCGGGGCCCATATGATCATGAAGGGGACGGGTAGCCCCACGAGCCAGCCGAGGACGAGAACGCGCTTGCGGCCCCAGGCATCGGCGAGTTGGCCCGAAACGAGATTGGCAAAGGCCTTGATGACCCCAAAGCTGACGATGAAGGAGACGACGACCGTCGTCGAGGCAATGCGGAACTCTTCCGACCCGATCAGCGGCACGACCGTTCGCTCGATCCCGACCATGCCGCCGACGAAGCCATTGATCAGGATGAGCAGCGCGAACTGCCGCCAGTTTTCCTTGAGCCCGAGCCTGACGCGCGAGTCTTCTGGTTTGGAAACCGATGGCGCTTCGCTCATCGGTCAGGCCGCCGCGGCGGTCGCGCCAGAGTTCGCCGCTCTCAGTGCGGCCGCCTCGGGTGGGGCCGGAGGTATCTCGGCGAGCATGAAGCGGATGAACTCGGTTTGCTCTCCGATCCTGAACGCCTCGTTGTGCCGTTTCTCGTAGCCGATGGTCGACCAGGGCTTGCCGCTCAGACGCCGGCCGCACACCGAGCCGGCATAGGCGCCGGGCAGAACCTCGACGTAGTCCGGGAGCGCCCTGAGCCGTCCCACGCTGCGAAACAGGTCCTTTGCGCCCTCTTCGGCGCTCACGGCGAGCTCCGTGCGGCCGAGATCGCCGACCATCAGGGTGTGTCCCGTCAGCACAAACCAGGGCTCGTCGGCCCGGGTGCGATCGCTCACGAGAATGCAGATGTGTTCCGGCGTGTGGCCCGGCGTATGCAGCACCTTCGCAACGACATTGCCGAGCGGGAGCACCTCTTCGTCGCGCACTCCTCTGAACGGAAACGCGACTTCAGCGCGCGCTCCAAGCACATATTCTGCGCCGGCTGCCTCGGCGAGCTGCCGGCCCGCCGAGAGATGATCGGCATGAACGTGGCTGTCGATGACGAAATGGATACGCATGCCGGCGGCCTCGGCGCCGCGCATGTAAGGCTCGATCTCGCCAACGGGATCAACGACGGCACCGGCGGCCCGTCCGCCGCAGCCGAACAGGTAGGAGATGCCAACGGGGTCCTGATGCAGGAATTGACGGAGTATCATGGCTTGCACTCCCGGATTTCTCAGGTTACTAACATTCAATCATTCTGTTGAATGTTTCACTGAGGGGATACCGTGTCAAGCACCGGACCGAAACAAGCAATCTTTGCCGGCCTCGCCGAAGTGGCCCAGGCGCTCGGCCACGCTCACCGGCTCGAATTGCTCGAGCACGTCGCCCAGGGCATGCGCAGCGTTGAGGAACTCTCCGCGAGGGCCAACCTGAGCTTCGCGAACACGTCGCGACACCTGCAGATCCTTCGGCGCGCGCGTCTCGTCGATACCGAACGACGCGGGAAGCGCGTGCTGTACCGGCTCGCAGGCGACAATGAGGTGGTTGATCTGATGCGGACGCTCGGACGTGTGGGCGAGCGCAACGTCGCCGAAGTCAATCGTATCATGAACGACTACTTCCATGCCCGCGACGCGCTGGAGCCGGTATCGCGAGAAGACATGGTCTCCAGGCTGCGCGACGGACTTGTCACGGTTCTCGATGTGCGGCCTGAGGACGAGTTTGCATCAGGGCATCTTCCGGGCGCGCTGAATATACCGTTTGGCAAGCTGGAAGACCGCTTGAGCGAGCTCCCGGCGGACCGCGAGGTTATCGCCTATTGCCGGGGTCCCTATTGCGTTCTCTCGTTCGAGGCCGTCGCGGCGCTTCGCGCACGCGGCTATCTCGTCCGTCGACTTGAGGACGGTTTTCCCGAATGGAAGGCTGCGGGTTTGCCGGTTGAAGCTGTGGCGTGAACGACTCAACACCTGCGTCACGCGATCGCTCGCAACAAGCGCTCGCGAAAACGAACATTCAAGTTCATTGAACGAAAGGAAAAACGTGATGGCCTTTCCAAGCCGTTTGGCGGCAGCCCTGCTGGGCGTGACACTTCTGGCCGGTTCGGCCGCTGCCGAGAGCCCGGCCGTCAAGGCCATGCAGGATTACATGGAGTTCGCTCCCTATGAGGCCGGCATCATCGTGCCGCAGCAGCTCACCAGGGAAATATTCGACAGCGTCGTGTTTATCGACACGCGCGATGCCGCTCAGTTCGCCGCAGGCTCGATCCCGGGCGCGCGCAATATCGAATGGCGCGAGGTGCTCGGCCGCATCAATGAAATCCCGACGGACAAGAAGGTCATCCTGTTCTGCAACACCGGCAGCCTCTCAGCCCAGGCCGCATTCGCATTGCGGGTCGCAGGACGTGACAATGTCCTGCTGCTGCAAACCGGACTCGACGGATGGAAAAAGGATGCGGCCTATAAACCTTGACGGCAAATGCGGCGGGAGCGCCGTCTTGAACCGTGAGGGCGGCTCATCCTTTGAGATGCGGCGAAGAACCCGCTCATCGCGACAACGACAACCTCACTCCGCTGCAACGTTGGTGCCGTCGGAGAGCGCCCGCGCCCGGATTTCGGCGATGGCGCGCTTGAGCGCGACCTGCCGCGGATCGGGCTCGGCGGCGGCACGCGCCTCGGCCACGGCCCCGGCGAGATCGGTCAACGGCAGCACGCCGTCGAAGGTCGGTTTCGCGAGGCCGTCGACGATCGCATGCCAGTCGGCGAGGCCGTGGCGATAGCGGGCGCCAAAGCCGTCGATCATGGTCGCGGTCCGCACCATGGCGGAGGCGGCGCCGGGTTGTTTCTCGAGGCTGCGGCTGATCATGTGCAGCCAGCGTTCGACCCAGGCGCGCTCCCTGGCATAGCGCACCGAGAACAGCCGCCAGCGCCGCAGGCCCGCCTCGATCTTCAACCGGCGAATGCCCCACCGGCTCCTGGCGCTGAAGCGGATCGAGACCGGCATATGGGTCCAGCCCACCCATTCCAGCGCATCGAGCACGGGTTCGGCGATCGCCGCCGGAAGCGCGCCGATCAGCTCATCGAGCCGGAATTTTCCGATCATGTCGGCGGGGGCACGTGGCGGATCGCCGGAGGCCGCTTCCAGCTCACTGAGCTTCAACTGCGCGATCCGGATCGGATCCTGGTAGCTCATGCGCAGCGCCAGCAGCCGGGCGATCTCGCCGAGCATCGCCTCGTCGACGCCTTTTCTGCCGATGAAGCGTCGCACGCGATCGACGTAAAGCTGCGCGTAGCTCGGGCCCTGATAGTCGATCAACAGGTGAATGCCGTCGCTGACATCGGCCACCGCGCTGTCGGGCAATCCTTCCGGCAGAAATGGCGGCGCAGCGTCGTCGTCGCCGATGACATCGGCGAGCAGATAACGGAGCGAGGAAAGGACGCTTGCCACCTCAGGCTTTTCCGATTCTGTCAGGCCGGCCTCGGTGTGGCCGAAGCTGACGCTGTCTGCTGCGCCAGCCGGTCTTCGAGCTTTCCGATGTTCTCGAACAGCCGCGCGCTCACCAGCCGCAGGAAGTAAAATCCGAAGGCAGGATTCTGCACGTAAAGTTCCTCGACCTTGGTATAGCTGACGCTGAGGATGACGCCGGCCTCGATGCATTCCAGCGATTGCGTCCGCACGTTCGATGGCGACAGCATGCCGAGTTCGCCGACGATGGCGCCGACCGGCAATTCGATGCCGGATTCGACCAGCCTGAACCGGCCGCTGACGATGTACAGCATTTCCTCGGCCTTCTCGTCCTTGTAGAACAGCATCTCGCCGACGGTACATTTGCGCTCGGTCATGAACGGCTTCAGCCATTCCATCGACAGGTCGCTGTTGACGGATTTCTTCACGTCGCGGATCAGCTGCAGCATCTGGTGCAGTCGGTACGAATTGAGCACCAGCACCACCGACTGCACCACGATCACCAGATAATTATGGCTCGGAATCGCGGTCGAGATCAGCACGATGTTGGTGAGAATGGCGAACACCCGCAACGGGATCATGGTCCGCATCGAGATCGTCGCAACGACGAAAACGGACGCGAACAGTTGCCCGGCCGTGCCGGCGTGTTCTGCGAGATGTGAGGTATCCATTGGAGGCTAACCAATTTTCCAGGGTGAATGGTTACGCGGGCCGTGCTGCAGTGCGCTCCCGGCATCATAATGCCCGCGACGGCACTTGATATACGGAGAAAAATCAGCGTTTTCTCGGGTATTCTATCTAATCCCGGCCAAAAAATTCCCAGGCCCGGCGGTCCGCGCCTCGCAACCTGCCGCCGGCGATAACGCTGTTTTCCGCATCTCGTTGACGATCTCCCCCCGCTTGGGCACTTTGGGGCCGATCCGCATGGCATGACCGTTAAGAATTCGTCCAGCAACAGGCCGCCGCCTTCCGATGTCCAAGCCGCTTTTCTTCCCCGCTCTGGCGCAGTTTGCGGCCGCCACCGCCGGCCGCAACATGACCAAAGCGGCCTATGTGGCGATCGCGATCGGCTTCGTCATGATGTTGATGCTGACCGTCGCCCCCGCCTATGAGGCAGCTCACTATTGGGTCGATGCGACGCTGTGGGCGTGCCTGGCTTTCTTCATCTTCGAATGGGCGGTGCGGCTGCGCCACGCCTTCATGTCGGAACGCGGCTGGGCCTACGCATTGTCGGGGCGCGGACTGGTGGATGCGGTTGCCGCGTTAGCCATCCCACTCGCGCTGGTGCTTGGGGCCGATCCCAAATCGGCATGGCTGCTGGGCGCCTTGTGGGTGCTGAAGGTGGTTCCGGGGGTGCCCGGACTGCGGCAATTGCGCCGGGTGCTGGTGGTGGAATCCGGCCCGCTGCTGAGCGTGCTGGTGATCTTCCTGATGGTGCTGTCGCTCGCCTCGGTGGCGGAATATTACCTGGAGCACGATGTGCAGGCGGCCACCTTCGGCAGCGTCCCCGCCGCGTTGTGGTGGGCGGTCGTCACCCTGACCACCGTGGGATATGGCGACGTGGTCCCGATCACGCTGCTCGGCCGCGTGGTCGCAGCGTTCGTGATGATCTGCGGGCTCGGCGTGTTCGGTCTGTGGACCGGCATTCTCGCCACCGGCTTTGCCGCCGAGACCCGCCGCGACAATTTCCTGAAGACCTGGGAATCGGTGAGCAAGGTGCCGTTCTTTGCCGCGCTGGGACCTGCGGCGATCGCCGACGTGACGCATATGCTGCGCACGATGGACCTGCCCGCGCGCACCATGATCATCCGCAAGGGCCAGGCCGGCGACTGCATGTACTTCATCGCCTCCGGCGAAGTCGAGGTGGATTTGCCGGGCAAGAAGGTGCGGCTCGGCGAAGGCGCGTTCTTCGGCGAGATGGCGCTGCTCGGCAATAATTCGCGTTCCGCCAACATCACCACCACGCGGGTGTCGCGGCTATTGGTGCTCGACCTCGTGGATTTCCGTCTCTTGATGGCGCGGCATCCGGATCTCGCCGAAACCATCGATGCCGAAGCCACGCGGCGCGCCCTGGAGAACAAATGATGCAGGACCATTCCGCCCTTGCCGCCGATCCGGCGAGCACGCCGCTGCTCGATATCGACGGCGCCCGTGCTACCATCCGCCTCAACCGGCCGAAGCATTTGAACCGGCTGCAGCCCGACGACCTCGAGGTGCTGCTGAAACTGTTCGACCGGATCGAGGCCGATGCGGCGATCAGGGTGTTGGTGCTGACCGGCACCGGCCGCGCCTTTTCCGCCGGATACGATCTCGGCTCAATTGCCGAACGCGCGGCCAATGCGCAGGAGCAGACCGCGGGATCCGCCTTCGAGGTCGTCGTGAACCGGCTCGAAGATCTCGCGGTGCCGACGATCTGCCGGCTCAACGGCGGCGTCTATGGCGGTTCGACCGATCTGGCGCTGGCCTGCGACTTCCGCATCGGCGTCGACACCGCCGAGATGTTCATGCCGGCCGCGCGGCTGGGCTTGCATTATTACAAGAGCGGCATCAGGCGCTACGTGTCGCGGCTCGGCGTCGACAACGCCAAGCGTCTATTCCTCACCGCCGAGAAGATCGGCGCCGCGGAGATGCTGCGGATCGGCTATCTCACCGCGATGGCGCCGCCGGAAGCACTCGACGAAGAGGTAGACCGCCTGGCGGCTGTGCTTGCCGTAAACGCCCCTGCCGCGATGCGCGGCATGAAGCGCGCCATCAACGAATTCGCCCGCGGCCAACTCGACGAAGAAGCCGCCGACCGCCGCCACCGCGACAGCATGCGCGGGCCCGAGATCAAGGAAGGCATCAAGGCGTTTTCCGAAAAGCGGCCGCCGAAGTTTTAGTTGAGGAGTGAGGTGGGCTCGCGACTCAAGATGTCGTCCCGGCGAAAGCCGGGACCCATGGCGCCGCGTTTGGGATCTCAATCGCGCGCGAGAAGCAGCTGAAGGATTGATCGAAAAAGGGCATCCCGGCCGGAGGGACCTGTCCTATCTACTCTGAGATCGCTGAGAGATGGCTCCCGGC
>JBGPSI010000123.1:0-14726 GCA_041490045.1 Bradyrhizobium sp. | reverse complement strand
CGGTGGGAAGCCACATCGAGCTTCAGCCAGGCAATATCGTTCGCGGTCGCGCCCGGCGCGCTGCCGGCGACCTTTCCAACGACGGCGCTGCCGTCACTGAGTTCCCAGTTGGGTCCGGCATAGTGACGCCCAACCGTCTTGCCGTCGACCAGAAGCGTCGCGATCGGCTCGCGGAACGCCCAGGCTGGCTTGCCGTCAGGGCCCGCTTTGCATTCGTAGACCTGCGCGCCCTCGGCGTGCGCAGTGAGCACGATCGCCTCTCCCGGCGCCGCGATGGCGTCGGGAAGGGATGTTGCGGCGGCGGGCGCACTCGTCACCGTGCCCAGCAGCAGGAGCAAGGCCAATGTTCCTCTCGGCATCGCGCCCGCCGATTCTCCGGTCGTTGTGAGGAGCCAACGGGTCACGCGAATGCGCGCCCGATGAAAAGCTCCGCCACGAAGCAACCCGGCGTCGCGTGCGGGTATGGATTGCTTCGCTTCGCTCGCAATGACGTCAAGCCATCGCCTTGGTGAGGTTTTCGGCGACCTTGTCGAGGAAGCCGGTGGTGGAGAGCCAGCGCTGTTCGGCGCCGACCAGAAGCGCGAGGTCCTTGGTCATGTAACCGGCCTCGACGGTCTCGACGCAGACCTTTTCCAGGGTGTCCGCGAACTTCGCCAGTTCGGCGTTGTTGTCGAGCTTGGCGCGATGCGACAGGCCGCGGGTCCAAGCGAAGATCGAGGCGATCGAGTTGGTCGAGGTCTCCTTGCCCTTCTGGTGCTCGCGGTAATGCCGCGTCACCGTGCCGTGGGCGGCCTCGGCTTCGACGGTCTTGCCATCCGGCGTCATCAGCACCGAGGTCATCAGGCCGAGCGAGCCATAGCCTTGCGCCACGGTGTCGGACTGCACGTCGCCGTCGTAGTTCTTGCAGGCCCAGACGTAGCCACCGGACCACTTCATCGCGGCAGCGACCATGTCGTCGATCAGCCGGTGTTCGTAAGTGATCTTCTTGGCGTCGAACTGGGACTTGAACTCCTTGTCGAAAATATCCTGGAAGATGTCCTTGAAGCGGCCGTCATAGACCTTGAGAATCGTGTTCTTGGTCGACAGATAGACCGAATAGTTTTTCGAAAGGCCCATGTTGAGCGAGGCGCGGGCGAAATCGGCGATGGAATCGTCGAGATTGTACATCGCCAGCGCAACGCCGGCGCTCGGGGACTTGTAGACCTCCCGCTCGATAACCTTGCCGTCCTCGCCGACGAACTTCATCGTCAGGGTACCCTTGCCGGGAAACTTGAAGTCGGTGGCGCGGTACTGGTCGCCGAAGGCATGACGGCCGATGATGATCGGCTTGGTCCAGCCCGGCACCAGGCGGGGCACGTTCTTGCAGATGATCGGCTCGCGGAACACCACACCGCCGAGGATGTTGCGGATGGTGCCGTTCGGCGATTTCCACATTTCCTTGAGGCCGAATTCCTTCACCCGGGCCTCGTCGGGGGTGATGGTGGCGCATTTGACGCCGACGCCGACCTTCTTGATGGCGTTGGCGGCGTCCACGGTGACCTGGTCGTTGGTCTTGTCGCGATATTCCATCCCGAGGTCGAAATACATCAGGTTGATATCGAGGAACGGGGTGATCAGCTTGTCCTTGATGTACTGCCAGATGATCCGGGTCATCTCGTCGCCATCGAGTTCGACGACGGGGTTGGTCACCTTGATTTTTGCCATGGAGATAGGGCCTTTTTGGAAATAGCGCGGTGGACGGAGGGGTGAGATAGCGCGCTATAGCACCGCAAGCGCCCAGGCGAAAGCCAAGGCGCTATGCACTTTCAGCCCATCCTTAGAACGCCGCCTGCGTGGCCGTGCCCGCCACCACGTACCAGGTCACGAACAGCCCGCAGATCAGGGCGCCGGGCAGACTGGAGCCGGTCCGCCGCCAGGTGAAGGTGGCGATAATTGCGCAGATCCCGAGCAGCGGCACGAACTGGATGGCGACGATGGTGGAAAGCGGCACGAAGCCGGGATCGGGCAGCGGGTTGAACAGTTTGCCGGACAGCCAGAGCGTGCCGTATTGCAGGACCAGGAGCACGATAAAGCCGAGCGTCAGCGCCAGGATGTTGGTGACATACAGCGCGCCGCGCCCGGCACCCACAGTGGAAAAATTCCGGTGCAGCACGTGGAGGGCGATCACGAAAAACGCGGTGAACGGGACCAGGTAGATCAGGAATATCAGGAACTGCCTGGCGCTCATCAGCTTCAGCGCGACGATCCAGAACCGGAAATCGATCTTGAAGGCGAGGTCGGCCAGCCACAGCGCGGCATAGCCGACAATGACTGTCAGGAGAGCGATCAGGATCGATGGCCCGATGATACCGCTTCGGCTGGCCCGCTTGGGCGCGAACGGCATCAGGGCGAGCGTAATCAGCGCGTTGATCATGGCCCAAACCATGATCTGGTTGGTGATGTTTTGCGGCAACCACGCCGACGCCGTGACGAATGTGCCGCCGAGCGCGAAGGCCGGGTAGTAGGTCAGCGCGGGGATGAAGGCGGACAGGACGAAGGCTGCGGTCCAGCGCCGGCCGGAGGCGGCGGTCGGAGCTGGCATCGTGCCGTCGGCGATCGCGGGCAGGCGCAAATGTGAAAACACCGGCGCCTCGAGCAGGCCGTCGAACACCCCGAGCAGCAGCGCGACAAAGCCTGCCAGCGCGATCAGCGTGCCGATTTCCTTGCGGAACCAGATCTGGTCGTCGGAAGGAAGCGGCGTGCCGCCCTGCAGGGTCCTGGCGAACCAGTCGAGGCTGTAACCGATTGCCTGACGCGAAATATGCTCGTCCGGATGGGTGATCGCGGGCGTAAAGAGCACCCGCGCGGTCCCTTGCGCGATGTCGCCATAGACCTTGCCTGGTTCGACCGGGCCCTGCGTGCCGAACATCGCCCACAGTTTCGGGCTCTGGGCGACGTCGCGGGCGCGTTCCACGCCCCACATCAAATTGGAAAATTCCTCGTATTGCGCGAACACCAGGGCGACGTTGCGCGGCCAGGCCGGCGTGCCGTCGGCGGCGAACGGTTTGCCGGTGGACGAGCCCTCCAGCACCATCGACTTGTAGTCGTTCGGCATCGCGGCCGCCGCGGCGAGCACGGTCCAGCCACCCATGGAGTGGCCTTCCAGCCCGATATTGTTCTTGTCGACGAAGTCGAGGCTGCGCAGATGAGCAAGCCCATCGGGACCGCCAAAGCCGTTGGCGAAGGCCGGCGGGTCGCTGTAGCCGTGGCCGGTCTGGTCGAGCGCCAGCACGACGTAACCGCGGCGGGCAAATTCGATAGCAAAGCCGTCCTGGGTCTCGCGCGAATTGATGTAGCCGTGCACGGCGAGAATGCCGGGGGCGGGGATCTGCGCGGTCGCGTTTTTGGGGATATAGAGCAGGGCGCTCATGGTGTTGCCCTTGGCGCCCTTGAAACGGATGTCCTCGATCCGGATGCCGCCGGAAGTCTGCGTCAGCCACGCCAGCAGGCCGCCAGCCAGAATCAAAACCACCCCGGCAATCGCCAAGGACCATCTGCGACGCATGCCGGCCTCCCCATATCCCCGGGCCGTTGCGCCAGCCCGTGAGTTCGTTTTTGCGGTTTCGTTTTATTTGTGATTGACACCGTATCCGAAACTCGAACGCGCGCAAGCTGTGTTGCCACAGCTTTCAACCGAAAATCAGGAAGTATTGCTAAGCCGATTATATTGCTTGAGAAACGTTGCCGGTCCGGCCATCGAATGCCGGCAGGGACGTGCGGCGTTGAAATTGGCTCTTCGGAGCCCGCTTCAGGCCATTCAGATGTCGAAGCAGAAAGTGAAGTGAGATGTCCGGTTCGGGCACCGACAAGACCAAGACAGGCTTTGAGCTGACCGGACCCGTTGTCATCCTGGTCGAGCCGCAGCTCGGCGAGAACATCGGCATGGCCGCGCGCGCGATGGGCAATTTCGCCCTGACGCGGCTGCGCATCGTCAACCCGCGCGATGGCTGGCCGAATATCAGCGCGCAGCGGGCGGCCTCCGGCGCCGACCATATCCTGGACCGGGTCGAGCTGTTCGACACGGTGGCGCAGGCGGTCGCCGATTGTACCCTCTTGTTCGCGACCACCGCCCGCGCCCATGACCAGGCCAAGCCGGTGGTGGCGCCGGAGGCCGCCGCGCGGGAAATGGCCGGTGAGTTCCAAGGTGGCGGCACCGTCGGGATCCTGTTCGGCCGCGAGCGCTACGGCCTGCAGAACGAGGAAGTCGCGCTCGCCAACCGCATCATCACCTTCCCGGTCAATCCGGGCTTCGCCTCGCTCAATCTGGCGCAGGCGGTGCTCTTGATCGGCTATGAATGGTTCAAGCTACAGACCGCGGGCGCGCTGCCGTTCGCGATGCCCGAACGCTCCGAGCCGGCCTCGCAGCACCAGATGCAGGCCTTCTTCGACAATCTGGTGCGCGAACTCGATCGGGTCGAATTTCTGCGCCCGGCGGAGAAGCGCGAGACCATGCTGGTCAATCTGCGCAACATCTTCACCCGGATGGACCCGACCAAGCAGGATATGCACACGCTGCACGGCGTGGTGATGGCGATCGCGGAAGGGCGCAAGGGGCCGGCCAAGGGCGGCGTGCTCGACGGCGGACAGGCCACGAGGCTGCGCGCGCTGCTCGCCGAACACGGGCAGGGGGCGCTTCCGTCGGAGAGCGGCACCGTGCGCGGACTGGCGCGGCTGTTGCGGCGAAACCCGACCGACGCCGAACGCATCCTGTGGCAAGCCCTGACTTCCGACCGCCGCTTCGCCGGCCAGTTCAAGCGCCAGACCCCGGTCGGCCGCCACATTCCGGATTTCGTCTCGTTCGTGCACCGGATCGCGATCGAACTGATTAATCCGGACGAGACCGAGGTGATCGCGAAAGATCGCGCGGGACGGCAGCAATGGCTGGAAGCGCGCGGCTACCGGGTTATCGACATGAAGGTCGGAGATGTCGAGGCCGATCTTGCGACGCAGCTCGACCGTCTGGAATCGGGTGTGCTGGAGCGGCGCTGATTAAGTCGTCATTGCGAGGAGCGAAGCGACGAAGCAATCCAACTTGCTTTGCGACTCCATGGATTGCTTCGCTGCGCTCGCAATGACGGCGTAAGGCAGAACTTTTGCCGCAGTGGCTCGCGCCGCCTAGACCGCCATCAACTGCACCGGCGCAGCCGCAGCGCGTTTCGGCTTCTTCACCTTCGACGACGGCAACAGCGAGCAGGCGGCCAATCCCGCGGTGTCGGCGACGCCGGGATCGCGCGACACCATGGCGGCGACGATGGCGCCGTCGATCAGAAGGCCGAGCTGGTGGGCGAGCATTTCCGGCTCCGCCGCGCCCATTTCGCCGGCGAGCTTTTCGATGTAGGCGAGGACCACCTTCTTGTGCTTCATCGCGATGGCACGGAACTGCTTCAGATCCTTGTCGTGCTCGCCGACCGCATTGATGAAGGGGCAGCCGTAGAAGCGTTCCTCGCGAAACCAGTCCTTCAGCGCCGGAAAGATCCGCGTCAATTTCGTCTGCGCGCTGCCGCCGCCGGCCTCGACGGAGGCGATGAACCATTCGCGCCACTGCTTGCCTTCGCTCTCCAGTACCGCCTGCACCAGATTGGTTTTCGAGCCGAACAATTTGTAGAGCGTGGTCTTGGCGGTGCCGGCTTCGTTGATGATGGCATCGATGCCGGTGGCGTTGATTCCGTTCTTGCAGAACAGCCGCGTCGCCGCGCTGAGCAAACGCCCGCGCGCGGACTCCTCATCGCCGCCGGCGACGTTGTCCGCGACGAGCCGTTTCTTCGTGGATGATTTGCCCATACGGGCCAAGTTAATCGAACTGCGGCGCAATCATCAAGTGACATCTTCATTGGCTCATCCTGTCCCGCAACTGCGCGCAAAATAATCGCTGGCCAACAGCATTTGCATCGCGATTGAGCAGTTCGTGGCTGGCTAATTCCAGGGCAGCGCGCGCTAAGCGGCTTCAACACTTCGGCTTTTCTCTCCGGTCGTCTCTGGCACGCTTCGTGCAGGAAACAGACCGTTCGGTATCCTAGCCCCTAGGGAGAAAACAGATGACCGCGGTCGCTCAAAAAACAGTGCTTACTGGCTGCCTTGCCCCCATCGACCGGCAAGGCCTCGAGAAGCTCATCGAGAACGGCAAAGCCAATCCGAAGGTCATCAAGACCTTGAAATGCAAGACGGTGGCCGAGGGCAAGTTCCGCCACGCCAACTACATCCGCAACCTTCAGCCCTACATCGTCGACGAGCCGCCGGGCCTTCTGGGCGACGACACCGCGCCCAATCCGTCGGAGGCCTCGCTCGCCGCGCTCGGCTCCTGCCTTGCGGTGGGCCTGCACGCCAACGCCGTGCATCGCGGCTGGACCGTCAACAAGCTCGAACTCGAACTCGAGGGCGACCTCAACATCACGGCTGTGTGGGGCACCGGCGACGTCAGCGAGAAGCCGGTCGGCTTCACCGACGTGCGGGTCAAGGTCGACATGGAATGCGAGGGTGTTCCCAAAGCTGAAATCGACGCGCTGGTGACGCACGTCAAGAAGTGGTCGCCGGTCGCCAACACCTTCACGCGCCCCGTGAATCTCGAGGTGAGCGCCTAACCGTCGCCGACCATGTTGCTCCTTCCAAAACGCTTCGTTCGGAGAGTGTGATGAATCCAGTGGCCGCATCGCGTTTCACGGTTGACGAGAAGAGCGATCTTTCGCCGACGGAGATCGCCGATGCGGTCGCTGCCATCGCGCGGCGGGAGCTTGCGCCGCTGGCAGGTGCGATCGACAGCGGCTCGGTCTATCCAGCCGAACTGCTGCGGCGTTTCGGCGATGCCGGGGCCTGGGGCAGCCACCGGCCGGCTAATGGCAGGGCCGATCTCGGCTGCGCCATCCAGTCGATGGCGGCGATCGGCGAGGTCTGCGGGGCCACCGCCTTCATGGCGTGGTGCCAGAACACGCTGGCCTGGTATGCGTTCAATTCGCCCAATCCGGCGCTGGCGAACTTCGCCGACGACGTCGCGGCGGGCCGGGTGCTCGGCGGCACCGGACTTTCCAATCCGATGAAGAGCTTCTTCGGTATCGAGAAGCTGAAATTAAGGGGCCGCAGGGTCGAGGGCGGTTACGTCGTGCGCGGCGCGCTGCCCTGGGTCTCGAATCTCGGCCCCGACCATTTCTTCGGCACGATTTTCGAGGTCGAGGACAGACCAGGCGAGATCGTGATGTTTCTCGCCGATTGCGCCGATCCCGGCATCACGCTGCAACCGTGCAAGCCGTTCCTGGCGATGGACGGCACCGGCACCTATGGCGTGCAGTTCCGCGACGTGTTCGTTCCCGACGCCCTGATCCTGGCAGAGCAGGCCCGCCCGTTCGTCAAGAAGATCCGCGCCGGATTCATCCTGTTGCAGGCCGGCATGGCGATCGGCCTGATCAGGGACTGCATCGCGATCATGAAGGAGGTCGACAGCTCGCTCGGCCACGTCAACCGCTTCCTGCCGCAACAGCCGACCGACTTCTTTGAGGTGCTGGCCGCCCTTGAAGCGGAAACCATGGAACTGGCGCGCGATCCCTACAACCCGGACGACGACTACTGGCGCACCGTCGTCGAGCTTCGCCTCGAGGCGGGCGATGCCAGCGTCGCCGTCGCGCATGCGGCGATGCTTCATTGCGGCGCGCGCGGTTACCTGATGGGCCACCGCGCCCAGCGCAGGCTGCGCGAGGCCTATTTCGTCGCCATCGTCACGCCGGCCACCAAGCAACTGCGGATGATGCTGGCAGAGATGTGAGTTTCTAACGGACCCCGGATCGACCCTAACCTTCAACCGCAACAGGAGAGGCCTGCCATGACGGACGTTCTGATTTCTGCCAGCGAACTCGCCGATCTCACCTCGAAAGAACCTTGCGTGATCATCGACACGCGAAACCCGGATGCCTACGCCGCCGGACACCTCCCGAACGCCGTCAATGTGCACGAGATCTTCACCTATCTCGCCACCTCGACGCCGGAAGGCATGCAGGAGCTGAAGACGAAATTCGCCGACGCGTTCGGCAAGGCCGGACTGTCCGGCAAGGAAACCGCCGTCATTTACGAGCAGTCGATGAATTCCGGCTTCGGCCAGTCCTGCCGCGGCTATTATCTCCTGACCATGCTCGGCTATCCCAAGGTCAAGGTGCTGCATGGCGGCTTCGACGCCTGGGCCGCCGCGGGCCTGCCGGTCACCACGGCCGTGCCGAAGCCGCCGGCGGCGGCCTTCGCGATCGTGCCCGAGGCCGGCGATATCCTGATCGATGCCAAGACCATGCTGGCGGCGGTCGGCAAGCCCGGCATCGCGCTGCTCGACGTGCGCGATGTCGATGAGTGGATCGGCGAAAGCTCCTCGCCCTACGGCAAGGATTTCTGCCCGCGCAAGGGACGCATCCCCGGCGCTGTCTGGCTCGAATGGTACCGTATGATGAAGCCGACCGGAGAGGGGCCGCGCTTCAAGTCCAGGGACGAGATTCTGGCGGAATGCGCGACCGTCGGCATCACCCAGAACACCCCGGTCTACCTCTATTGCTTCAAGGGCGCGCGGGCGTCCAACACCTTCCTCGCGCTGAAGAACGCCGGCGTGAAGGATGTGCGGATGTATTTCGGATCGTGGAACGAATGGTCGCGCGATCCTTCGCTGCCGATCGAGGAAGGCCTGCCCGTCGACGCCAAGGTGACGAGCAAAGCGGCATAAAAAGTGCATGTTTTTTCACCGCCCGGCCGTGCTCACGCGGCCGGGCGGTGAATCCGCCGGAGGCGGTTTTGCCTTTGGGTTGTTTCGGCACACGCAGGGGAATGGGGCATGTCCACTTTCGACGATCCGTTTGACGCTGACCGCAGGCTTTCTCGAACGGGCTGCGTTTGCGGCCAGCATGGCTCCGCCGCAGAGCATGAGCGGGCAGCGCTGACGCTGCGTTGCGAGCCGGCGCCCTCGGAAGAAGAACGCTACGAGGGCGTGGTGGCTTCCGCCGTCATGCGCGCGATGTTTCCCAGGGATGTCGCCCGCCGCGCCTTCCTGAAATCGGTCGGCGCGTCGACCGCGCTCGCGGCGATTTCGCAGTTCTTCCCGATCAAGACCGCGACCGAAGCTTTCGCCGACGCGGGCACACCGGAGAAGAAGGACCTGAAAGTCGGCTTCATTCCGATAACCTGCGCGACGCCGATCATCATGGCGGCACCGCTCGGCTTCTACGCCAAGCACGGCCTCAACGTCGAGGTGGTCAAGACCGCCGGCTGGGCGGTGATCCGCGACAAGACCCTGAACAAGGAATATGACGCGGCGCATATGCTGGCGCCGATGCCGATCGCGATTTCGCTCGGCCTGGGTGCGAATGCGGTTCCGTTCACGGTGCCTGCGATCGAGAACGTCAACGGGCAGGGCATTACGCTTGCGATCAAGCACAAGGACAAGCGCGACCCGAAGGACTGGAAAGGCATGAAGTTCGCCATTCCCTTCGACTATTCGATGCACAATTACCTGCTGCGTTATTATCTCGCCGAGAACGGCCTCGATCCCGACACCGACGTGCAGTTGCGCTCGGTGCCGCCGCCGGAAATGGTTGCCAATCTGCGCGCCGAGAACATCGACGGCTTCCTCGCGCCCGACAACATCTGCCAGCGCGCGATCTATGACGGCGTCGGCTTCATGCATATGCTGTCCAAGGAAATCTGGGACGGCCATCCCTGTTGCAGTTTCGCGGCGAGCCGCGAATTCATCACGACATCGCCGAACAGCTTTGCCGCGCTGACGCGCGCGATCGTCGACGCGACCGCCTACGCCTCCAAGGCGGAGAACCGCAAGCAGATTGCGGAGGCCATCGCGCCCGCGAACTACATCAATGCGCCGGTCACCGTGCTCGAGCAGGTCTTGACCGGGACCTATGCCGACGGGCTGGGCGGGGTGAAAACCGACGCCAAGCGCGTCGATTTCGATCCGTTCCCCTGGCAATCCTTTGCGGTCTGGATGCTCACCCAGATGAAGCGCTGGGGCCAGATCAAGGGCGATGTCGATTACAAGGCGGTCGCCGAACAGGTCTATCTCGCCACCGACACGGCCAGGGTGATGACCGACATGGGACTGGCCCCGCCGGCGACGGCCTACAAGTCGTTCTCGGTGATGGGCAAGACGTTCGATCCGGCGAAACCGGAGGATTACGTCAACAGCTTCAAGATCAGGAAGGCGTCGTGAGGGGTGAGATGGCGCCACATGTACATGCGTCGTCCCGGCGAAAGCCGGGACCCAACCACCGGCAAAGTTTGATGAAGAGGGTCTATCCTACTCTGCCCAACGAAACTTCACGGCGTATGGGTCCCGGCTTTCGCCGGGACGACTCGCTGAGGAGGAGGAGCACGCCATGACCGCCTCGCTACGTTTTCGCGCGGCGATCGTGTCGGTCGCGCTGTTCCTGGCCTTCCTCGGCGTCTGGCATCTCGCCACCCGCGGCACCAGCGCCACCGCCACGATGAGCCCGGAATACGCCAAGCTGATGGGCCTGACGGCGACCCAGGGCAAGTCGGTGATGCCGGGCCCGCTCGATGTCGGCGCCAAATTATGGGAGCACCTCAAGCGGCCGTTCTACGACAACGGCCCGAACGACAAGGGCCTCGGCATCCAGCTCGGCTATTCGATCGCGCGCGTAGGCCTGGGCTATCTTCTCGCCGTGATCGTCGCGATCCCGCTCGGCTTCCTGATCGGGATGTCGCCGCTGATCAACAAGGCGCTCGATCCGTTCATCCAGATTTTAAAACCGATCTCGCCGCTCGCCTGGATGCCGCTCGCGCTTTACACCATCAAGGATTCCGGGCTGTCGGCGATCTTCGTCATTTTCATCTGCTCGGTGTGGCCGATGCTGCTCAACACGGCGTTCGGGGTCGCCGCGGTGCGCAAGGAATGGATCAACGTCGCCCGCACGCTGGAAGTCGGCACCATCCGGCGCGCCTTCACCGTGATCCTGCCGGCGGCAGCCCCGACGATTCTCACGGGCATGCGGATCTCGATCGGCATTGCCTGGCTCGTCATCGTCGCCGCCGAGATGCTGGTCGGCGGCACCGGTATTGGCTACTTCGTCTGGAACGAGTGGAACAACCTCTCGATCACCAACGTCATCATCGCGATCTTCCTGATCGGCCTCGTCGGCATGCTGCTTGACCAGATCCTCGCGCGCTTCACGCACATGGTCACGTTCCCGGAATGAAGCGATGACCGACAAATTCATTTCCATCGAGGGCATCGCAAAGCGCTATCGGGGCGCGGGCGGCGGCGAGATCGCCGTGTTCGAGGATCTCTGGCTGTCGATGGCACGCGGCCAGTTCGGCTGCGTGATCGGGCATTCCGGCTGCGGCAAGACCACGGTCCTGAACATTCTCGCCGGCCTCGACCAGCCGAGCGGAGGCACGGTGATCGTTGACGGGCAGGCGATCGAGGGCACCAGCCTCGACCGCGCCGTGATCTTCCAGAGCCACGCGCTCCTGCCGTGGCGCACCGTGCTCGGCAACGTCGCCTATGCCGTCACCTCGAAATGGCGCAACTGGGACCGCGCCAGGGTCAAGGCGCACGCGCAGACCTTCATTGATCTGGTAGGCCTGACCGGCGCCGAGCACAAGCGCCCGTCGGAATTGTCCGGCGGTATGAAGCAGCGCGTCGGCATCGCGCGCGCGCTCTCGATTACCCCGAAAATCATGCTGATGGACGAGCCGTTCTCGGCGCTGGATGCGCTGACGCGCGGCACGCTGCAGGATGAGGTCCGCCGCATTTGCCTGGAGACCGGGCAGACCGCTTTCATGATCACCCACGACGTCGACGAGGGGATCTATCTCGCCGACAGGATTTTCCTGATGACCAACGGCCCCGGCGCCGTGCTGGCCGAGATCGTCGAAAACCCGCTGCCAAAGGATCGCGGCCGTACCGATTTGCACCGGCATCCGCTTTACTACGCGCTGCGGAACCACATCGTCGATTTTCTGGTCAGCCGTAGCAAGACGTTTGCCTCTGAGGTGCCCGGCCACGATCCGCGCAACGTGCCGACGGTGCGGATCGGCAAGCCGGAATTGGTGATCGCGTCGACATCGGGCATGCCGCACGATGATTCGATGCAGACGTCATGGCCGGGCTTGCCCGCCTACGCTAAAGCTTCGGCGGACAGGCAGCCAAAGCCCGTCGAAGCCTCCGGCGTAGACGGGTCCCGGCCATCAACGTCTTCTTAGATTTGGCCAAGACGTGGATGCCCGGCACGAGGCCGGGCATGACGAGTGAAAGGGAGACGACCCATGAAACGATCTGACCTCACCGAAAAGCTGCTCGACATCAAGCGCGAGAAGGGCTGGAGCTGGAAGCACATCTGCGAAAAGATCGGCGGCTATTCCGAGGTGCTGATCGTCGGCGCCATCCTCGGCCAGATGAAGCTGACCAAACCTCAGGCGGCGAATGCCGGCGAACTGTTCGGCCTGTCCAAATCCGAGATCGCGATGCTGAACGAGGTACCGATGCGAGGGGAGGGCACGCCGATGCCGCCGACCGATCCCCTGATCTACCGTTTCTACGAACTGGTGATGGTGAACGGTCCGGCCTGGAAGGCGCTGATCGAGGAGGAATATGGCGATGGCATCATGTCGGCGATCGATTTCGACATGGTGATGGAGCGCCTGCCCAATCCCAAGGGCGACCGCGTCAAGATCACGATGTCGGGCAAATTCCTGCCGTACAAATATTACGGCGCCAGCGGCAACGTGCCGGAATACGGATTCAAGGAGGGGTGAGGTTGCCGTCGCAAGGCGACGGAAACGTCATTCCGGACGGAGCGAAGCGACGATCCGGAATCTCGCAGGTGTTTTTCCAGATTCCGGGTCTGGTCCTCCGGACCATCCCGGAATGACGCTGTGCGTCACTTGCCCGCCTTCACCTCGGCGACGGCCTGCGCCGTCAGTTCGCCCATTTTCACCCGAAGCTGCTGTTCGCTGACGGCGACGCCCTTGGCCTTGAGGTCGCCCATCACCTTGCGGACCACATCGGCGTCGCCGGCTTCCTGGAACTCGGCGGCGACGACCTCCTTGGCGTAGGTGCTGGCGGCTTCCCCGGACAGGCCCAGCTTTTCCGCCACCCACAGCCCGAGCAGCCTGTTTCGGCGCGCTTCGGCCTTGAATTTCTGTTCCTCGTCCATAGCGAACTTCTTCTCGAAACCTTCTTCGCGCTTGTCGAAAGTGGTCATTTTCTGGGTTCCGATCCCTCAGCCGAAATGGTGATGGCCGCCTCGTTGCGACAGCCTTGCTGCGCGCTTAGATAACGGGAGCAAATGGTTAAAACAACAGCCTCGAAGCCGCAGGCAGCACTGTAAAACTAGGCTCCAGGGGGACCGGATCGATTGTGCTGGGTAGGCCAATCAGATAGGTTGGATTCCAGGCCCGGTTCTCGTTCTGTTTCCCGTCCCAGGCCTTCACGGCAGCTCCGTCGTGGGTCGCAACCCTAGGTCATCCGGAGCACACCAAATTCATGGATTTCAACAACACACGGTACATCCCAATGAGCCGCCGGCGCCGCATTTATGAAGGCAAGGCCAAGGTCCTTTACGAAGGACCGGAGCCGGGTACCCTGATCCAGCACTTCAAGGACGACGCGACCGCGTTCAATGCCAAGAAACACCAGGTGATCGAGGGCAAGGGTGTCCTCAATAACCGGATTTCGGAGTACCTGTTTCAGCACCTCAACGACATCGGGGTGCCCACCCATTTCATCCGCCGCCTCAACATGCGCGAACAGCTGATTCGCGAGGTCGAGATCGTGCCGCTGGAGGTGGTGGTGCGGAATGTGGCGGCCGGATCGCTGTCGCAGCGCCTCGGAATCGAGGAAGGCACGCAACTTCCGCGTTCGATCATCGAATTCTATTACAAAAACGACCAGCTCAACGATCCCATGGTGTCGGAAGAGCACATCACCGCGTTCGGCTGGGCGACGCCGCAGGAAATCGATGACATCATGGCGCTGGCCATCCGCGTCAACGACTTCCTCACTGGCTTGTTTTTAGGCATTGGCATCCGTCTGGTCGACTTCAAGATGGAATGCGGGCGGCTGTTCGAGAACGAGATGATGCGAATCATCGTCGCCGACGAGATATCCCCCGATTCGTGCCGGCTGTGGGACATCAAGTCGAACGAGAAGCTCGACAAGGACCGTTTCCGCAGGGATCTAGGTGGCCTGCTGGAGGCTTATACCGAAGTGGCAAAGCGGTTGGGCATCCTGATGGAGAACGAACGGCCGGCGGGCTCGGGTCCGGTGCTGGTCAAGAGCTGAGGCAAAACGTGAAAGCGCGCGTTACCGTTACACTGAAATCGGGCATTCTCGATCCGCAGGGCAAGGCCATCGAAGGGGCGCTGAAATCGCTCGGCGTCGATGGCGTCGCCAGCGTGCGCCAGGGCAAGGTGTTCGACATCGAACTCGCCGGCTCCGACAAGGCCAAGGCCGAAGCGGCGCTGAAGGCCGCCGCCGACAGGCTATTGGCGAACACGGTGATCGAGAATTACCGGGTCGAGGTTCTGAGCTAGGCACGTCCATCGATGAAATCCGCCATTCTCGTCTTCCCCGGCATCAATCGCGAGCGCGACATGGCGCGCGCGCTGAAGCTGATCTCGGGCCATGAGCCCCAGATGGTCTGGCACGCCGAGACCGCGCTGCCCAAGGGTACCGATCTCGTGGTGGTGCCCGG
>JBGPSI010000122.1:0-14832 GCA_041490045.1 Bradyrhizobium sp. | reverse complement strand
CGTCGTCCCGGCGAACACACTACTGCATGCACACATCTCGAAAACCGACTCAAATACAGGCACTTAGATAACAGCCGATTTGGACCGACTTTGGCGTCGCTCGTTCAGCGATCGTTGAAAAGGCTCGCGATTTTTGATTGACGCCGCCATGCGACCAAAAGATGTGTGCATGCAGTAGGGCGAACACAGGGACCCACATGCCGTGCCGCTCCTTATGACAGGCGCTGTTCGGCGGCTTTCGCGCAACAATCAATGCCTGCGGTTATGGAGCCCGGGGTTGGCCGGAACGACGATAATCAGCGCTAGCTCATGACCCGGCGCACGAACGCCGACTTGTTGGTCAGCACGCAGATATAGGAATAGGTTTCTGCCGTGCCCGCCGCGACGATATCCACGTCCACCATGACGGGCCGCGTCTGTCCGCGCCAGGTCGCCATGATCTCCGCGGGAACCGGGCGGGTCCGGGTCTTCTTGACCAAGAGGCCGGAGATGCGTGGCAGCGCTTCGGTGGCCTTCAGGATACAAGCTCGGTTGTCCTCCGCACGGCTATTGGCGGTGGCAAGAAGCACGGCCAGGGTCGCGAGGGCTAGTTTGGTCCGCATTCGAGCTCCCGACCGTTCGGCGAAAGCTCACCGTAATCCGCCGTTGCCCGGCGATAAAGGGGCAGGTTTTGCCGGGGCAGGGCCGGAATCCCGGGGTGTTGCTGCAAAAAACTTTTCGGTTTCCAGGGGCGGAATTGCATTTTCGACTCCACAAACGCGAAGAGAGCCGCTTAACTGAAGTACCGGGGCTGAGCATGGTTGCCATTCCCAATCAATTTTGAGCCCGGAGGGCCGTCGGAACATATTCCCGGCGGCCCTTTCAAATTGGCCCAACCCCTTGTTGTCCCAGGACTGAATTGTGTGGAGCGCGGCGCTATCGCCTGGCCGGACGTTGAACGGAAGGCCGCCCGCCGGGCCCATTGACGTGGATCAAGAGCGGGCGGCCGTTCCTGACCGATGATGATCGACCGGCGGATTTGAGGATCCGGGCGCTATCCAGAGCGCTTCTGCATGGAGGAAGAGCCATTTCAAGTGTCCTCTCTCTCCAGAATCTAAGGAAATTCTCCGGATCGATGATCAAGCGGTCGATCAGGCGGCGGATCGTCGCTATCGCTGTCGGACTGATCGTCTTGATGGTGGCAACGTCCGTCCTGTCGATGGTGATGGTCGGGCGGGTCGGCCATCTGCTGGATGAACTGACCACAAGGTACATTCCCGCCAACGCACATCTGACGCGGATCAATCTACTGTCGCTCGAACGGGCGCTCGCGCTTCGCCGCATGGTGATCGCGAAGATGCAGGAGCCGCCCGACGAGATCGGCTACAAGCTTCGCAAGCAGCTGTTCGATGCAAAGGACGCCGAAGTCGGCAGCGAGGCGCAGGCCGCGCGCAAGCTCATCAATGCGATCATCGACGACACCAGCACGCCCTCTGACAACGCCGCGCTGGCGCGGATCGACAGCCGGATCGACAGCCTGATGAGCGAATCCCGCCGCCACCTGGCGCAGGAGACGGGGGAACTACTTTCAGAACTCGATGCGCGGGACTTCGCAGCCGTCAGACGCAGCCTTGCGCGGGTCGATTCGCTCCGCGACGAGCTCAATGAAAAAATCGACGCCACCCGCACAGAGATGGTGAAGGCGAGCTATGGCGCCATAGCTACGATCAGATCGGAGCAGACGCAGGCGGTCCTGATTTCGGCGATCGCGACGCTGCTTGCCGCGATCGTCGGATTGATTTTCGCCAATCTCGTCAGCGGCGGCATCATCCGCTCCGTCCGGCAATTGCTGGAGGGTACAAGGGCGGTCGAGGCGGGGGACCTCGATCAATCCATCGATGTCGTGGCCGGCGACGAAATCGGGCAACTGGCCGCCGCGTTCAACCGGATGGTCGTGCAGTTGCGCGACAACCAGCGTGTCCGGGAGACTTTCGGCAAATATATCGATCCGCGCGTCGTCGAAGGGCTGATCGACCGCCCCAACCTGACCGCGGCGGAAGGCCAGCGCCGGGTGATGACAGTCTTGTTCTGCGACCTCAAAGGGTTCACCAGCCTGAGCGAAGGCATGACGCCGCAAGGTCTGGTCAAGGTCATGAACCGTTATCTTTCGATCATGTCCGAACCGATCCGGAGCAACCGGGGGATCATCGACAAATATATCGGCGACGGCATCATGGCGTATTGGGGGCCCCCGTTCGTCGACGAGGCCGATCACGCCCGCTTCGCCTGTCTCGCCGCCCTGGAAATGATCGAACGGATCGCGACGCTGCGCCGGGAAATTCCCGAGTTGCTTGGCGTGCGCGACACTCCCATGGAGAAATGCGATTTGCGGATCGGCGTTGCGACCGGCGAGGCGCTGGTCGGCAGTATCGGCTCCGATGTCATGATGAGCTATACCGTGATGGGCGACGTGGTGAATCTCGCCTCGCGTCTGGAAGGCGCGAACAAGGCGTATGGCACCCGCAATCTGGTCTCGGAGCGAACGATCGCCGCGACGGGCGACGTATTCGAGGTCCGCGAGATCGATCGGGTCGTGGTAGCGGGTCACACCCATTCGGAAGTCATTTTCGAGATCCTTGGACGCAAGGGCGAGCTCACGCCGCAACTGCTGTCATCACGGGACTGGTACCAGGAAGGGCTCGAAGCCTACCGCGCACAGCGATGGGATGACGCGCTTCGCGCGCTTCATGCCTCGCTTGAGGCCACGCCCGGCGACGGACCGTCGACGGCCCTGCTCGAGCGTATCGACACCCTCAGGGCGGACCCACCGCCGCTGGACTGGGATGGGTCGCGGCATATTGACAAATAGGCGCCGGCGGAGTCGCGGGACGAATGTGGTTGGTCACGAACCACAGATCTGGGTCTGCCTCGAGAGCTGAGTGCGGCGGGAAGTGGTAGTTGGAGAGCCTTCGAATGCCCGCCTGAATTTCCCGATCCGCAAGGTAGAGCGCCAGGAACGCAATCGCGGCAAGGCAGATGATAACGGTGAAGAAGGTCCGCTTCACGATCCGCGCTCCCTCGTTTCCGCGAGGGAACAAATGCGGATGCGGGCGAAGCGTTCCCGCGCCTTCGCGGCGGCCAGCACCGAAAGTGCCGCCGGCTACCCGAAAACCCCCGCGGCGCGGCGAGCGCTCATCGATTTCCTGCAGATAATCCCGTTACGGGTTCACAAGTCCGGATCAGCGCGAGTGGAATCCGCCCTTGCAGCGCCGGCGGCTGATCAGGATTTCGCCTTCTTGGCCGGCTTCTTGACCGCCTTCTTCTCGGTCGTCTTCTTCTCCACGGCCTTCTTGGCGGCGTGCTCGGCTGCGGCATTTCGCATGGCGCGGGCGTAACTGTCGGCGGCGTTGTCGGCGGACATCTGCAGCCGCTTGGCGGCGAAGGTCGCCTGTTCCATCGTATCCTTCGCGATCTGCCTGTAGCGATCCGTGGTCGGCTTGTCCTTCGCCTTGGCGGCGAGGCTGACATATCGATCACGCCGGCTCTTTGCGGCCGCCATCAGGCTTTTGTGTTGTTGCTTCGCAAGCTGCCGGATTACGACATCCAGATCGGCGTCCGCCATTGTCTATCTTCCTCAAGTGCCAAAAGAACATTTCGTGCGATCGAGTATGCAATTGAGCCGACGGCTTTGCAAACAAGCGGCCGGCCGTGCGCCATTTGGTCCCCAGCGGATTTGAACGGCGGCCCGGCTCGCGCTTTCTGCTCGCGATGCATGGGAGCCCGCCGTTTGTACCGGCCCTGGAGGCCTGTTCCAATCGTTCCCGCCCGTGTAGGCTGCCGCCTCACGCAAGGCCCGAGAAAGGTGAGCCGACATCACCCGGGGGCGATCAGGGAGACGGCGGAACGACCATGACCGATATCCGATATCTGGCGCCGGGCACGCTCGACGAAGCGATCAGCGCCTTTGCCGCGGGCGGAAGTGCCGCGCGCATCCTGGCTGGCGGCACCGATCTTCTGGTGCAGATGCGCGCCGGCAGCGTCAAGCCGGGCCTGATCGTCGACATCAAGAAAATCGCCGAGATGAGCGCGATCGAGGAGACCGCCGACGGCGGCTTTCGCATTGGCGCCGCGGTCCCCGGCGCGGTACTCGCCGAGCACCCGCGCTTCGGCCAAGTCTGGCCCGGCGTGCTGGAGGCCGTCAATCTGATCGGCTCCACGCAGGTGCAGGGGCGGGCCTCGGCAGGCGGCAATCTCTGCAACGGCTCGCCGGCCGGCGACAGCGTGCCGGCGATGGTCGCCGCCGGCGCCGTCGTCACGCTGCAGGGGCCGAATGGCCGCCGCGAACTGCCGGTCGAGAAGGTGCCGGCCGGCCCCGGCCGCACCAACCTCCTGCCGGGAGAGATTCTCGTCAGCTTCACGCTGCCGCCGCGGCCAAAAGGCTCCGGCGATGCCTACTTGCGGATGATCCCGCGCACCGAAATGGACATCGCCGTGGTCGGCGTCGGCGTCAGCCTTACGCTGAAGGATGGCGTTTGTACTGCAGCTAGAGTGGGCCTCGGCGCGGTGGCGCCGACCGTGCTGCTGGTCGAGGCGGCGGCGAAAGCGCTGATCGGCAGCAAGCTCGACGATGCCGCGTTGAATGCCGCGGCCGCCGCGTGTTCCGCGGCTTGCCGTCCGATCGACGACAAGCGCGGCACCATCGCCTACCGCACCAAAATCGCCGGCGTGCTGCTCAGGCGCACGGCTGCGATCGCCGCCCGGCGTGCCCGCGAAAACTGAGGTTGGGAATTCAGACCATGGCAAAACTGCACGTTTCCACGACCATCAACGGCGAGCCGATGGAGTTTCTCTGCGAGCCCGGCGACACCATGCTCGACGCGCTGCGCGGACCGCTTGCCCTGACCGGATCGAAGGAAGGCTGTTCGTCCGGTGATTGCGGCGCCTGCAGCATCACGCTGGACGATCGCCTGGTCTGCTCCTGTCTGATGCTCGCGGTCGAGGCCGAGGGCCGCGAGATCCGCACCATCGAGGGCATGGCGAACGACGAGCACCTGCATCCCCTGCAGCAGAAATTCCTAGAATTGGCGGCGCTGCAATGTGGCATCTGCACCTCGGGCATGCTGGTCGCCTCTGACGCACTCTTGCGAAAGAATCCGAAGCCGAGCGAGGAGGAGGTGCGGTTCTGGCTCGCCGGCAATCTCTGCCGCTGCACCGGTTATGACAAGATCGTTCGCGCGGTTCTCGAAACCGCTTCTGAAATGCGGGAGGCCGCGCAATGAATATCATCACCAACAACAAGTGGATCGGCCAGCGCACCATTCGCCCCGATGGCGCCGACAAGGTCACGGGCCGCGCGGCCTTCGCCGCCGACACCAACATGCCCGGCATGATCTGGGGCAAGATCCTGCGCAGCCCGCATCCGCACGCGCGCATCCGATCGATCGACACCTCCAGGGCGGAGCGGCTACCGGGCGTGAAGGCGGTCGTCACCTCGCGCGACATCGTGGACTTCCCGGTCGACAAGTCTGTGATGCTCGGCATCCAGGACATGCGCTGGATGTGCCGCAACGTGATGGCGCGCGACAAGGCGCTGTTCCCCGGCCATCCGGTAGCTGCCGTGGCCGCCACCACGGAGGCGATCGCGGCAAAGGCCTGCGAACTTATTGAAGTGGACTACGAGGTGCTGCCGTGGTCGATCGAGATCGACGACGCCATAAAGCCGGACGCGCCGATCCTGCACGAGTTCATCAAGTTCGAAGGCAAGCCGTCGAACATTGCAGGCCGGCTGGAAGTGAAGAAGGGCGACGTCGCCGAAGGTTTCAAGCAGGCCGAGGTGATTGTCGAGCGCACCTTCACCACCCGCCCGGTGCATCAGGGCTATATCGAGCCGCATGCCTGCCTGATCAGCGTCGCGCCCGACAACAAGACCACGATCTGGAGCTCGAGCCAGGGCCAGTTCATGGTGCGCGCGATGGTGGCGTATCTCACCGGCATTCCCCAGAGCGACATTCGCGCCATTCCGGCCGAGATCGGCGGCGGTTTCGGCGGCAAGACCATCGTCTATCTCGAGCCGCTCGCGACCCTGCTGGCGAAAAAATCCGGCCGTCCGGTGAAGATGGTGATGACCCGCGAGGAGGTGATGCGGGCGACGGGACCGACGTCGGGCTCCAAGAGCACGGTCAGGATCGGCGCCAGGAAGGACGGCACCATCGTTGCCGCCCAAGGCACGTTTTATCTGCAGGCCGGCGCGCTGCCGGGCTCGCCGATCCGCGGCGCGGTGGGCTGCAGCTTTTCGCCCTATGACATCCCGAACGTGCTGTCGGTCGGCTACGACGTGCTGTCCAACCGTTCCAAGGTCGCGGCCTATCGCGCGCCGGGCGCGCCGATCGGCGCCTATGCGGTGGAGTGCGTGATGGACGAACTCGCCGAGGCGCTGAAGATGGATCCGCTGGAGCTGCGGCTGAAGAACGCCGCCAAACAGGGGACAAAAGCCGCGTTCGGCCCGGTGTTTCCGCGCATCGGCTATGTCGAGACGCTGGAAGCCGCGAAGGCGCACCCGCATTACAAGGCGCCGCTCAAGAAGCTACAGGGCAGGGGCGTCGCCTCCGGCTTCTGGTTCAACGCCGGCGGCGAATCCTCGGCGCAGGTCAACATCACCGAGGACGGCAACGTCGTCGTCACCACCGGCCATCCCGATATCGGCGGCTCGCGCGCGGCGATCGCCAACATCTGCGCCGAGCTGCTCGGCATCGACTACCGCCGCGTCTCGGTCCTGATCGGCGATACCGCAACCATCGGCTTCTCCAACCTGACCGGCGGCAGCCGCGTGCTGTTTGCCTCCGCGATGGTGGTGACGCAGTCCACCGACAAGATCATCACGACCTTGCGCGAGCGCGCCGCCAAGATCTGGGAGATCGATCCCGAGGCCGTGAAATGGGAAAACGGCGCGGCGCATCCGGCGAGCCCCAATGCCGGAAAGTTCGAGCCGCTGACCCTGGCCGAGCTAGCGGCCAAGGCCCCGCAGATGGGTGGGCCGATCGGCGCCGGCGTGCAGCTCAACACCGAAGGCGCCGAGGGCGGATTCGGCACCCACATCTGCGACGTCGAGGTCGACCCTGAACTCGGCATCGTCCGCGTGATCCGCTACACCGCCGTGCAGGATGTCGGCCGCGCCATCCATCCCGGCTATGTCGAGGGCCAGATGCAGGGCGGCGTCGCGCAAGGCATCGGCTGGGCGCTGAACGAGGAGTACATCTACAACAAAGACGGCAAGGTCGATAACCCCGGATTCCTCGACTATCGCATGCCGGTGTGTTCGGACCTGCCGATGCTCGACACCGTGATGGTCGAAGTGCCCAACCCGAAACATCCGCAAGGGGTGAAAGGCGTCGGCGAAGTGCCGCTGGTGCCGGTGATGGCCGCGGTCGCCAACGCCATCCACAACGCGCTCGGAAAACGCTTCTACAGCCTTCCGATGTCGCCGCCGCGGGTGCTGGAGGCGATCGAAGGCAATGGGTGAGGCGCGCGCCGCTTCGGCGGGCCGGCGGTCGCGCGGTACGCGTTTTCGAGCGAAAGCTTGCCCCGGACTTAATCCGGGGCGGATAGCGGTTCGCGTGAAGAAAACGCATCAAAACAACAACCTTGCGCTTCGGTTCTGATTAAATCAGAACCGGTCATGCTCGCTAGGCCGTGCGGTCATCTCCGCTCAGCTCGGCGAGCGCTGCGGTGATGAACTTGTCCAATTTCCGGTGGGATGCGTCCTGCCGCGCCTTTGCCGTTGCCAGCGCTTCGAGATCCGGTCTCGGCGCGCCGCGTTGAAACGCATCACCTTGAAACAACGTATTTTTAGGCAAGCGAACGCGGGTCGGCTTCATTTCGTCCCCCGAAATACGAGACACAAATTCTCGGGCGCTGGTGACGGCATATAGTCCGTCGATCGCGGCGGAACTTTGCACGAAAAACGACGACATGGAATTTTTTTCGCTTCGCAACATTTCGCGGGTGCGGTGACCTGAAAAACGGGCGCTTAACCGCGCCACCGGACCTGGGATAGGGTGGCTGCCACGAAGGGGCGCATCATGAAACTTCTCCGCCGTCAATTCCTCAAGCTCGCCGCGGCCGTTGCATCGGCGCCGGCCTTGCCGCGGCTCGCGTCCGCGCTCGACTATCCGGCGCGGCCGGTGCGCATCGCGGAAGAAACCGAGAAATGGGCCAAGGTGGTCCGTGCGGCCGGCATCAAGGCGGAGTAGATGTCAGACATGACCGATTCAGAAAAAGCCGTGAAAGTCATCGAAGCCCTGAAGGCCGCCGAACGCGAGCCGCCGCTGGCCGCGCTGCCGATGCTCAATGAGCTGGCCGGGCTGGTGCAGGGCGAGGGCGAGCAGCCGCTGGAAGTCGAGGAGGCGCGATCGAGCGCCTTCATGGCGATCTGCGAAGTCGGCAAGGCGCTGCATCGCGGCCAGCCAGCGGAAGCGCTGTGGGCGCCGGCGATCGCGGCGGCGGAGCGGTGGAAGTCGCTGGCGCGGTGAGGCGCTTCCTGGCGCCGCCGAAACGAAAGCTTCAGTACCGGCCAAAAGAAAGGCCGCCCAAGGCGGCCTTTCCCCGGGTCATTTGGGGGCGCGCTACGCGCCCTTTTCGCACTTCTTCATGAAGCTGGTCTTCGCGGCGCCGGCGAGCGGCTTGCCGTCCGCACTCACTGCCTTGGTCGCGCAGGTGTCGGCCATGCATTTCTTCATGAAGGAGGTCTTTGCGGCACCCGCGAGCGGCTTGCCGTCCTTGCCGACGGCTTTGGCATCGCAGGTTTCCTGGGCGAAGGCGGCACCGCCGGCAAATGTCACGACCAGTGCGGCCAGCATCATCTTCCTGAGCATGGTTCTCTCCCTGTTTGAACGGCTCCAGTAATCGAATTTGATCCCAGACGTTTGCTTTGGGCAAGGGGTGAAATGCCGCCAGCCGTGGCGTTCGCGACGCGAAGCAGGGCCGAAAAACGCCGCCGTTCGATAACAGCGCCGGCCACGTTAATCGTAATTCGGGTTCGCGATTGTCAGCTCTGCGCGGGCAGCGATATCTTCGCCGCAATGGGATCGACGATGTAGTTCCTCGAAGTGCCAAAGCCAGCGCGGCGATGTACTTTAGGATTGGACTGCAGATGATCGAACGATCGAGGGATGGCCTGCTGTTCTTCCGCGGCGCTCGCGAGTTGTACGCCTGTGTCGCCTACGACGTGACGCGAACCAGCGCCCGAATCCGTTCGGATAAACTCGGACCTGTCCCGATCGATTTCTACGTCACGTTCGACACCTTTCGAACGATTGCCAAATGCCGGCTGGTCTGGCGGCATCAAGACCGCATCGGCGTCGTTTTCGAAAAATGGGTCCAGGTTCGCGGTCACGCTGCCGGTTCGGATTCCGATCCGGCCTGAGCGGATGGCCCGACGAGTTCAGACTCTCACGGCGAGGAACGCGGCAACGCCGCGCGTCTCCGGACGATGCTTCGCATCGCCGGGAGAATCACGAGGCCCGCGCTTCGTGCCGCCTTACTGCTTCTCGATCTTGGTGATGGTCTTGGTGCCGTCCGACTCGGTGGCGGTATATTTCACCCTGTCGCCGGCATGCACATTTTCCAGCGAGACACCCTTGACCCCGAACGCAATGGCGGCGCCGCCGGTATTGGCGCCGACGGTGCCTTCCTGGGTCGGGCGAATTGCGACAGTGTTGTTGAGACGGTCAATGATCGTGACCATCCCGGTTCCCGTCGTCGCCTGCTGGGCAAAGGCCGCCGAGCCGATCAGGGTGAGCGCCGCGCAACTCGCCAACGCGATCTTCGCAATCTTCATGGAAGCCTCCGAGGTTTAGGCACGTCTGGGGTAAGCCGCCGCAACCTGATTTGTTCCCGCACCGCACGCCGGGCAGATTCTTGTATCCCCAAACTGCGACGCCCGTGGGGCGGATCAGCGACGCGCAGTCCGCCATTCATGCGCACAAAAAAAGGCGGGTTGCGCTCTCGCTAACCCGCGCCTCGCAAAGCTGCTCTGCGTCTACGCGGCGATCAATAGCACCGCATGACGTTGACGGTCCGGTCCTTGCCGTCGCGTCCGGGAAACGTCGTGGTCTCCTCGGGGCAGCTCGACACATAGGGCCGGTCGGAAGGGGTGACCGCCGGCGGATAGCGATGCGCCCAATCCCAGGGCACGTCATATTTGTAGGTGTAATGCACGTCGCCCGATGGCGGCGGCGTGGTGTCGACCAGCGGCTCGCCGGACGGCGTGCCGTAGTCGAAGGCGTCGACGCCGGGCCAGAAGATCGCGCTTCCGCGGTGATGCCGGAAGGCGCGGACCCCCGGCGGATGGAAAGCCGGATGAGCGGAAGAAACCCTTCCGCCCTGCGCCGCTGGCGACCTCGCGAAAGCCGGGTTCGGGACCAACGCAAGCGCTGCAACGCTGAGGGACGCGACAAGCGCCCCGAATACTCGATACTTCATGGCGCGCACCATTCTTTGGTTACAAAGCCGCACTCCCCGTCGGAAACGCTAGGCCGGGCTTTCCGTGCCCGCAAACACGTACTTAATTGTTAGTTAAAGCGTAACATTAACAGGGCGGGCGGGGCCGATCAGCGAAGCGTGATCCGCGCTGAAGCCGCGATAAACGCGGGCCGAATGGACGATTTTTCTGAACGAAAACAGCATGCTCTGCGTGATATCGGAGGTTGTGTTCGTGGGTGGTAGTGAGGATGGATGCGATGCCGAAAATCCGGGAGGCGGATGAGCGCAGCGTAATCCGCCATTCACCGCCGGGCTCTAACGTCGTTTGCACCCGGTTCAGGCAGGGCGAAGTCATGCAGGAAAGAACCCTATCGTCGGCCTGGACGTTTTGGATGAAATTCGTCTTCCCCGCGATCTGGATATCGGGCTTCGGAATAGTGGCCATCCTTATTTCGTTCGGCGGCCTGAACGATAGAAGCAATACAATGCCGCCGCCTCAAACGAAGTTCGTGTTTCTCGGTACGTGGATTCTGGTAACGACGCTCGTCTTGCGGATCAGCGCCGGTCTGAAGCGGGTGCGAATGGACGACCGGCAACTCTATGTTTCCAATTACATCAGGGAGATTTCTGTACCCTTCAGCGAGATAACCGATGTCAGGCAAAACCGCTGGATAAATTCCCGGCCGATCACGATCTATTTCAGGGACGCCACCGAGTTCGGCGGCAAGGCGACCTTCATGCCCAAATGGCGCATGCAATTGTTGTTTTGGCGCACGGATCCTGTCGTCAGCGAGCTAAGGCAATTGGCGGGACTGGCGGGCAGCGGGTAGGGCGCACCGGCGCAGCGTAATCCGGCGTTCATCGACGATAAATAGGCGGGTTACGCTCACGGCCAACCCGCCCTAGCTTCGGAAGGCCCCGCTCTCGCAAGATTCTACGACCTTGCTCAACGTAGATCACAAAGTCGCGCGTATCGGAGAAATAGTTTCGAAATGCTGAGCGTACATCCTCGCCGGAGTCCGCGCTTACATATACAATATCTTCGCCAGAACCCGTCTTCTCCAACTTGAAATATTCATCTATCGCGTCTTTCGAGCGCGCATACGTGAAGATATCGAGCTGGCTTTCTTGCCGAAAAACTAGAATAACGTTCTTGCCTGACAGAACTTCTTTATTTACCCTGTTGATGCCCTTCAGAGTTCGAAGCAGATTTATCTCGGCCTCGACCGCCTCAAAACGATCGACCAATTCGTCCGGCGAAAGATTAGAATAGCACGACGTGCTTCCTTCACATGTGCGTGCGATGATCTCACTTGTAAGCCGGAAAAATTCCTTGTGCCGCTCATCGCCTGCATTGAATTTGGGTTGATGCTCGGTCACGAGACCGACCACTTCAACGCTGGTCGCCCATGCGTGCTGATAGATCGTGCGATACTGCAGCTCTAGTTGCAGTCCATTCCAATCCTTTCCCCCCACGGAACCAACGTTGTACTTATAGACATCATGAATCCCTCGGTATCCGTCGCTCTTCGGATGTTTGATGTAATTATAGTCGTCTACCTTATTCCGAAGTACGTGTGCGAAGCGAGCAGCATGAAAACTTCGCCGAAAATCGGCAAGTTCCTTTAAGTCTCCAAAAATCAATCTGCATCCCGCAACGTCATGCATGCGCGCCAATTCCATGCGCGGCTGTCGGGAAAGCTTTTCGAAGATGGTCTTTATTCACTTGAGGCGCTGAGCAACGACGATACCTGTGCCGCGTGAGCGGTTTCGCAGAGTCGCCTGAAAGGTGTTCAAAATGTATTTGTGGGACGCTCGCCAATTGTCGAGCACCTCCATATCGGAAGCTGACGGATTCCCGTCGCGAATCGCGGTCCCGGCTCGATTCACCCGGCCCTTCGGGTATGCTGGCTTTACGAATGCCATTTGATCCTTCCTGCGGGGAGAAAACTATATCCCGACGCATACTCAAAGGCGACATTTGGATCCCGCTTGGCCCAAGGGTTTCCGAGCCGCAAAGACGCTGATAGCGAAGCGTGATCCGGCGATCTACCGGCGATAAGAGCTTTGTTACGCTGTGATTCTACCCTACAAAGTGACGATCCTTCTCCTTCACCCCCTCCTCCCCATCACATACGGCTTCAGCATCGCATAGATCATGCTGTGCGTCGGCGTCGGCACGCCGAGTGCGCGCCCCAATTCGGCGACCTTGCCGCTGAGCCAGGGCAGCTCCAGCCGGTTGCCGCGCTCGAGATCGAGCGCCATCGAGGCCTTCATGTCGGGCGGCATGTGAGCGACCAGGTCGAGAACTTTCTCGAGCGCATCTGATGGCAGCGCGATGCCTTTGGCGCGGGCGACACTGGCGGTCTCCTGGCAGGCCAGGGCGAAGTACGGCTTGATATCGGGATCGTCGCGCAGCGGGCCCATCGGCTGGCGCGCCAGCGCGGTCATGCCGGCATTGGTGGCGAGCAGGATGAACTTCATCCAGAGCTCGGTGATGATCGCCTCGCTTAAAGTAGCGGCGAAGCCGGCCTTCAGGCACAGCGCCAGAAAATCCTCGGCCCGCCTGGTTCGCTGGCCGTCGAGCTCGCCGAAGATCATGCGCATGAAGGTGCCGACCTGCGTGATCACGCCGGGCGCGGTGATCGAGGCCGAGATCTGCGCCACGCCGCACATCACGGCGTCTTTCCCGAGGATCGGGATCAGCCGCTCATGGGCGTCGATGCCGTTCTGCAGCGGGATCACGGCGGTGCCGGGGCCGATCAGCGGTTTTATGCGCATCCCAGCGCTTTCGACGTCCCACAGTTTTACGCAGAACAGCACGATATCGACCTTGCCGATCTCAGCCGGATTGTCGGTGGCCTGGGTCGGCACCAGATGGGTGTCGCCGAGCGGGCCGGTGACCTTCAGGCCATTGCTCTTCATGGCGGCGAGATGCGCGCCGCGCGCGATGAAGGTGACATCGGCGCCCGCCTTCGCCAGCGCCGCGCCGAATCCCCCACCGACCCCGCCGGCGCCGACAACCGCAATACGCATGGATGATCTCCCTCAATCTCGTCATGCCCGGCGTCATGCCGGGCATTCACGTCTTTGCCACCCCCGCACAAGGGACGTGGATGGCCGGGACGAAGCCCGGCCATGACGAAACTGAATTATTTTGCCGCGATTGGAAAGAGGCCGAAACCTGTCAACGGGCCGCGCCGCTGCGGTCCCGTTGGGCTATACTGGCCGCCGGCCCGCCGCGCGGCGGGAGCAGCGACAGGAGGCTGATTGCAGGTGCCTTCAAACCGGAAAGCAACGACCCGAATTGTCGTCGCCTTCGCGTGCCTGTTCGTCGTCTTTGTCGCGCTTTCGTACGGAGCCCGGTATCTCTCAGGCCTCGCCAGCCGTCAGGACAGCGTCGCCGCCCGCGAAAGCCTGGCGGCGCTGCAGGGCATCACCGAGCCCGCGCAGATCACCGCCGCGCTCAGGCAGCACCCCTCCAGCCGGGTGCTCCAGATGCTGGCCATGGCCATGAAGGCCGCGGACGACACCAGCGCGGCGGCCGAAAAGCTGGCGGCTGAAGTCGAGCAGCCGCCGATTCCCAGAGACGTCAATCTCGGCGCCATGAACCGCGAGCAACTCGAGACGTTCCGCCGCAATCTGAAAACGGCGGAGGCCAACGCGTCGGCCTTCATGCCGCGCTACACGGCGCTGCTCAAGACCGAACGCGATGGAATCGAAAAGGGCGCGCTCGCGCTGCATGTGGAAACGGAGATGATCGGAAAACTGATGGAGACCCTCGACAGGCGGCAGGCGGAAATGACGGCGTTCACCTCGAAGATGATGGCGGCGCGCGCCGAGTTCTATCGCGCCTACGAAAGCTACGTCGCCGTCATCGCCGGCGCGTTCGGCACCTACAAGGTCGTCGACGGCCAGTTCATCTTCCCGCTCCAGGGCACGGTCGACCGCTACAACGTCGCGGCGACAGCGATGACCGCCGCCACCAAACGCGTCGTCGCCCTGGAAGAGGAAAGAAGGAATTTGCTGCAATCGCAGCAGGCCGCCTGGGTACAATTCGCCAACGGCAAGTGATGCGCGGCGCAATGACGATTGGAAAAACGGGCGTGCCGCATTTTCAGTCGTCGTCCCGGCGAAAGCCGGGACCCATAACCACAGGCATTGATTGTTTTGCGAAAACCGTCCCACAGCGTGTTTCCCAACAGACGTCACGGCGATAGCGATGAGCGCAATTGCGCTCACGCCGGGGTCCCGGCGAACGCGCTAGGGCATGCACACATCTGGTGCGACGGATTGACTCGGGGGCCGTCTAGGGGATTCCAGAATCGGGAATTCGTGTGATTTCTATTGTGGCACTTCGGCTTTGGCGGAGGT
>JBGPSI010000121.1:0-14867 GCA_041490045.1 Bradyrhizobium sp. | reverse complement strand
TCCAGGCGACCTGCAGCTTGCCGGCGTTGGATGCGTTGATCTGGTTCAGCTTGGAAAAGCGCGTATTGGCGTTGTCGCCTTGCTGCATCACCCACTGCTTCGGATCCTTGGCCAATTGATCCAAGGCCTCGTCGGCACGCGCGGCAAAACCTTGTATGGCCAAGAGGCCGAAGATCGAAGTCGTAACGACAAAGAATCTTTTCATTAGCTTCCTCCCTGGGGTTTTAACCTAGAGGGTCGCTGACGCTCCCTGGAACAAAGCTTCTCCACGGGACGTCTTCCGCCCTCTCTTGGATGATTTTTTTTCGACACCGTGTCACGGCATGTGAAAGGTATCACCAGCCATGAGTCGAAAGTGCGGCGAACAGTGCCACCCGAGTCTTCGTTGCAACGGACTCCCTGCCGTCGCTCATGAAGTCTGAAGCAAAAAAAGCTTATGTAACTCCCAACGCATAAGCAAGTTTGATTTGCATTCTATCGCAGTGCAACGTAAGCGAGAGAAGCGGAATCGACCGGACATACAACTGACGGGAACAAACCTTCATCGCTCCGAGGGAAAATGAAACGCGAGAACGTGGCTATTTGTCGAAGCCCGCTGTCTCACTTGAGAATTTCGCGCGCCCATTTTCTTGTATCTGCGGAGTGGGCAATGCGTTTCGTGGGCATCTTCTTCGGGACGATTTTGGTTTTGATCCTGTACCCCAGCGACGGCCGCGCGCAGCAGCAAGCGTCAACACCGCTGTCCGTCACCGAGGTCGCGCCTGGGGTCTATGTCCACATCGGCAACATCGATATGATGAACACGGCCAATCAGGGCGACGCCGCCAATGTCGGCTTCATTGTCGGCGACGAAACGGTTGCGGTAATTGATACCGGCGGCAGCGCGCTCGAAGGAACCCGCCTGCTTGCCGCGATCCGCGCGGTGACACCGAAGCCGGTTCGCTATGTCGTCAACACCCACGTTCATCCCGATCACATCTTTGGCAATGCGGCATTCGTGGCGGAGGGAACCATCTTCGTTGGGCACAGGAACTTGCCGCGCGCGCTGACGGCGCGTGGCGAGTTTTACCTGAAGGCGTTTCGCCCGGTCCTGGGCGATGCGCTCATCGACGAAGTCAGAATCGTGCCGCCTACGCTGCTCGTCGACGGCGAAATGCAGATTGATCTCGGAAGGCGACCCATAACTCTGAAGGCCTGGCCGCCCGGGCATACGGACAACGACTTGACGGTCCTCGACATCGCAAGTTCCACCCTGTTCGCCGGCGATCTCCTGTTCGTCGAACATGTTCCGGTGCTCGATGGCAGCATTCGCGGCTTTCTCGCCGATCTTGAAGTGCTGCAGCGCACGCCGGCGACGCGCGTTGTTCCCGGGCATGGCCCGATCGTGAGTGATTGGCGAGGCGCCGTCAGGGACGAGCAACGCTATTTCGAAGGACTCGTTACGGAGGTGAGGAGCCTGATCCACAAAGGGATACCACTGACCGAGGCGGCCAGAGAGGCCGGCAGGAGCGAACAGGCGCGGTGGAAATTGTTCGATGAATACGGTTCGCGCAATGTCATCGCTGCGTTCGGCGAGCTTGAATGGGAATGACGATCCCCGCTTGGTTGCGCAGCTTGCTGCGCGCAGCCGTTTCAGATAAGTTTCCCGCTGCTTCCTTGTGGAAACGGAATTCGACCATGTCGATTTTGTCCAGAGTGATCGTTCCGGCCCTGATGGTTGCGGTTTATCTTGCGACGCCGGCGGCGGCGCATGCACAGGCAGCCGGGGCCGGCCAGGATCAGCCTTCGGAGGAAACCTGGAACAGCATCAAGGGCGATATCTTCAAGGATCGTCCTATTCTCGATGGCTCCGGCCTGGTGGTGCTCGACGCGCCCAAGCGAGCGGAGGATTCCGCCATCGTGCCGATCGGCATGCGGGTCGATCTCGCCGGCGACGACAAGCGCACGCTCAAATCCCTGACGCTTGTCATCGATGAAAATCCCGCGCCGGTCGCGGGTACGTTTGCGGTCGGCCCACACTCCGGCGTGACCTCGATCTCGACGCGGGTCCGCGTCAACTCCTACTCCTATGTACGACTCGTCGCCGAACTCAGCGATGGCCAGCTCTATGGCGTCAAGACTTTCGTGAAAGCGTCCGGCGGCTGCTCGGCTCCGGCAGCGTCCAACAGCGACGCCACCAAGGCGATGCTCGGGCAGATGAAGTTCCGCACGTTCCGGCCCGGCTCCGATGCATCGCCCGAAGCCCAGGTCATGCTGCGCCACCCGCAGAACTCGGGTCTGCAGATGGACCAGCTGACGCGGCTTTACATCCCGCCGTTCTTCATCGAGAACCTCAAGATCTGGCAGGGCGACGATCTCGTCGTGGCGATGGACGGCGGCATCGCGATCTCGGAAGATCCGAATATCCGTTTCAACTACAAGCCCAATGGTGCCGGCAAGTTTCGGGTCGAGGCCGTCGATACCAGCAAGGAAATTTTCAAGGACGAATGGTCGATCGAGAAATCGATGCTGTAGCGGCGCGGCCCTGAAGAGGCCGGATCAAAAACAGCGGACTTCCGCTTCCGCCTGCGCCCGGTGGAAATCCTGCAGCGTAAGCTTGGCTTGCTCGGTCGATCGAAATTCAGAACCGACGGGCCCCGTGACCTGCGACATCGAGAGAATTGTCTCGGTGGCCACATAGCGGTCGTACGGGATAATCGACGCGATCACGTCGATGGAGCAGGAGCATTTCTGCAGGAGTTCCTGGGTTTCGCCATTGGCTTTCATGCACGCGAAAACATACTCGGCGCACGCCGATGTCGGATAGTCATTGAGATCAGCGGCCCTTGCGCTCGCCGTCGCGGCGAGGATTGATGCCGCGAGAAGGGCGCTCGATCGGAACAGGCTGGACAAGCAAGCCATCGTCAATGCCTTTCACACCGCCGCCATTGCAGCCGCGAACCCTTGTCCCGTGCCGGCCGGGGCGGTCCAGAGGCGGCGGAAACGTAAACCCCAAGATTTGTCATTGGCTCTATCCAGGAGTGATGCATCCAATGCAATGCCGGATGTTCGGTGCGCTGCAACACGAGTAGCAGCTCAAATAATTTGTCAGGGTCGCCAATCCGGGTCAAGCTTGCGACGGTGGAGCTTGCCGCGGGCAACGCGGTAGGCTAAATCGCCGACAGTGAACCCCAAGGTCTGCGCGTCGAAAATGACCAGCATGACGTATTTCATCGGCGGTCGACGATACGGCGCACCAGGTTCCGAAACATCCGCCTGTCGGTCCCACGGATCGGAACGGGCCGTTCGGGAATGGTGATGAAGCCATTCGAGATCGTTCGGACCCCTGCGCTTGAGATCGATCACGTCAGCCATCGCTACGGTGCGCGAGTGGCGCTGGACGATGTCAGCCTGACCGTCAGGCAGTCGTCCTTTACCGTGTTGCTGGGATTGAACGGCGCCGGGAAGTCGACGCTGTTTTCGCTGGTCACGCGTCTCTATGCGATACGATCCGGTCAAATCCGCATCTTTGGTCACGATGTCGGGCGAGAACCGGGGGCGGCCTTGAGCAGGCTTGGCGTCGTCTTTCAGTCCCGCGCGCTCGATATCGACATTTCGGTGCGCCAGAACCTGATGTATCACGCCGCGCTGCACGGTATCGCCAGCAGCCGAGCCAGGGATCTGATCGCGCAGGTCCTGGATCGCGTGGCGATGGCCGATCGCAGCCAGGATCGGGTCGGCAATCTATCGATCGGGCAGATGCGCCGCATCGAAATTGCCCGCGCGCTGTTGCACCAGCCGCGGCTGTTGTTGCTGGATGAGCCGACGGTCGGCCTCGATATCAAGGCGCGCGCCGACATTCTCGATCATGTTCGCAGGCTGTCGACCGTGCAGGGGATCGGCGTGCTGTGGGCGACGCATCTGATCGATGAAGCGAGCAGCGGCGATGACGTGGTGGTCCTGCACAAGGGCAGGGTCCTCGCCCATGGCGCGATCGGCGACGTCGTCGGCGGATCCGGCGGCGCCGATCTGCGCGACGCGTTCAACCGGCTGACCGGGGCAGCCGACCAGAACGAACTGGAAGCCGCCAGATGACCGCGATCTCCGAAGCCACGGACAGGCATCATTTTTCGCTGGCGCAATATTTCATCTGCCTCAAGGGCATCGTGTGGCGTGAAGCGCTGCGGTTCATCCACCAGCGCGAACGCTTCGTTTCCGCACTGGTGCGCCCGCTGGTCTGGCTTTTCATTTTTGCCGCCGGATTTCGCCAGGTGCTCGGCGTCTCCATCATCCCGCCCTACGAGACCTATGTCCTCTACGAGGTCTACATTACGCCCGGGCTGATCGCGATGATCCAGCTCTTCAACGGCATGCAATCGTCGCTCACGATGGTCTATGACCGCGAAACCGGCGGAATGCGCACGCTGCTGGTGAGTCCGTTCCCGCGCTGGTGGCTGCTCGCCTCGAAGCTCCTGGCGGGCACACTGGTATCCGTGTTGCAGGCCTATGCTTTCCTGCTGATCGCCTGGTTCTGGGAAATCGAGGCGCCGCCGCTCGGCTATCTGGCGCTGCTGCCGGCGCTGTTGCTGAGCGGATTCATGCTTGGCGCCCTGGGAATGCTGATCTCGTCGCTGATCAAGCAACTCGAGAACTTTGCCGGCGTCATGAATTTTGTCATTTTCCCGATGTTCTTCGCATCCTCGGCGCTGTACCCGCTATGGCGCGTCAAGGAATCCAGCCCGCTGCTGTATTATATCTGCCAGGCCAATCCTTTCACGCACGCGACCGAGCTGATCCGGTTCGCGCTCTATGAGCAGGTCGCATGGGTTTCCCTGGCGGTCGTCGTCGGCTGTACGGTCGTGTTTCTGTTCGGCGCGATCCTGGCTTACGATCCGGCGCGCGGCTTCTTGGCGCGCCGCGGCGGTCCGGCAGCTTGAGGGATTTCAGAAGGTGGCCTTCAGGCCGACATAGAGGGCGCGCGGCCGCGCCGGACTGATCGAACGCGGATCCGTGAACGGCGCGCCGCCATTGGCGAAATTGGGGACGGCGCCGGTATCGAAGAAGGTTCCATAGGTAGCGTAGCGGTTATCGAAGACATTGTCCGCGCGCGCGTAGATCTGGAACGTCTTGTCGATCTGATACGAGGCGTGCAGGTTGAAGACCGCGTAGGACGGCAGCCGCTGCGCCTGATTGGATTCGTCGCCGACAAAGTGTTGACTGTCGACGAACAGGGCGTCTCCGCCAATCTTGAACGCGTCGGTGACCGAATAATCGATGCCGGCCTTGATCCGGTTGCGTGGAATGGCCGGAATCCGATTGCCTGGGAGGATCTGAACATTGCCGTTGCCGTCGGCGAAGGGACTGTTGGAGCCGACCTGCAGCGCGTCGAGGAATCGGGCGTCCACCAGCGCGTAGCTGGCGTAGAGCTGCAACGCGCTCGACCTCAGAGTGACCTCGGCCTCGATGCCCTGGCGGCGGGTCGAACCGACGTTCTGGAAATAGCCAAACCCCTGCAGCACTGGGCTCGGAATGGCGAGGATGTCGTCGCTGTTGGTGGCGCGGAACCCTCCAAGCTTCCATCCGAGCGTGCCGATGTTGAGATCCCTCGTTCCGCGCAGGCCGGCCTCTACGGTACGGGACACGACCTGTTTCAACGGCGGATCGGAGACCAGGAAGGCCGCGATGATGCAGGGATGCGCCGGATCCGCGCAGCCCAGTTCCAGCGGGGTCGGTGCCCGGTTCGCTTCGGAATAGCCGGCATAGGCCGTCAGTCCGGACGTGATCTTGTAGGTGCCGCCAATGATCGGATTGAAGCGCGTGTAGGTATCCTGGCCGTTCAGCGCGCTGCCGATCTGGTCTTCCAGCCTGATATCGGCGACATTGAAGCGGCCGCCGCCGGTGATCGAAAACGCATTGGTGACGTCGAAGGTATCGAGCGCATAAAGTCCGCTGTACTGACTGGTGGTGCGCAGCGCAACCGGGCCGATCGAAACGGGATCGCCGGATTGGCCGAGAAATATTCCGCTGCTGCTGACGACAAAGTTCGGACCGATGGTGCCGAGCTCGGCGCTGGCCGTGAAGCGGGTAACGCTGGAATCGAAACTGGCGCCGACCGCGAAATGATTGTTATGGCCGAACAACCGATCGGTATTGGTCGCCTGCAAGGACACGCCCGTTGTCGTCGAGTGGGTCGTGGTTCGGTCATTCTCTCCCAGTACCGCCGCGGGATCGAAGGGATTGGCGAGCTGGGCGCCATTGAGCCCATTTGCGGGCGTGCTGCCGTCGCCGAAGCAAAGCAGCGTCTGGTCGGCCGCGCAGGGCTGGGTCCCGGTGGGGTTGGCGTCCAGCATCTTTTGATCGAAAACGCGCATATGGGCGGAGCCGTCGATCGTCCAGGTCGGCGTAGCTTCCACCTTTCCGGTCAGATTTAAATAGCCAACGCGGTTTTCGGTGGTCTGTGGTGTGGTGTAGGTCGCGCCCCAATATTGCTGGAGCAATTCGACCGGCGCGGTCGCGGTGGCGCCAAAATTGTTGTCGGCCGCGCCCATGTTGAGATGAAATTCGCTGCTGTCGCTCTTGAGCCCGACATCGCCGTAGAAGCGGCGGACGTCAGACGCCGAAAAGTTCCGAAACCCGTCGTCATGCAGCCGTTCGAGTGCACCGTAGACGGCGTAATTATCGACCTGTTTGCCCCACTGCGCCGAGCTCTGGATACGTCCGAATGAGCCGCCCATCGTATCGATCTCGGCGCCATGATAGCCGAAGCCGTCCTTCATCTGCACGTTGACGGCCCCGCCCAGCGCATTGAGGCCGAAGGCGGGATTGTTGGTCACCACGGTGACCGATTTGATCGCGGCGGTCGGAATCAGGTCCCAGTTGACGGTGTCGCCGAACGCCTCGTTGACGCGTACCCCGTTCTGGTACACCGCAAGGCCCTGGGGCGTGCCGGCAACGGGGGAGGCGACGAAGCCGCGAAACTGCACGTCGGGCTGGAATGGGTTTCCGGCAACTTCATTGACCACGATACCCGGCACGTATTTTTGCAGCGCATCGCTGACGTTCAATGAGCCGGTTTGCTTGATCTGATCGGCGTCGACGAGGTTGACGCTCGCGGGGACCTTATCGGGATTGATGCCCGCGCCGGAAATGGGCGTGGTCGGGTAGACCACGACCCTGGTTGCAGGCCGGGCGGTGCGCCTCGCAGTTTCGGCGCGACCGCGCTTGACGCCGGGTTTCGTGCCAGTGACGACGATCGGGGGCAGCTTCTGGGGTTCCGGCGCGTCGTGCGCGTCTTGGGCATGTGCGTAATCGCGCCCGGAAAACGGGTCGAGCGATATCGATACGATCGATACCGTCGCGATCAATAGCGATCGAGCGCCCACCTGTCTCATCCCCCTCCAGCCCGGCTCTTTCGGCCGGTTGGTCCGGGAATGCTAGGTGATTGCGGGGTGATCGACACCGGGAAAGTTCGGTCGCGTGATCGGGAAAAAATCCCGATGCCCTGATGATGGCTTACGTTGGCTCGAATAATCGGGGCTGCCGGACTCCACAGGGAACCAGGGCTTCCACGGTCACGCCATGGTTGGTTGACGCCACGGTCATGCTGCCGCCCAGCGCCAGTACCCGCTCGCGCATGCCGATCATGCCGAATCCCTGCTTGTGATCGGCCGGCAGGCCGGCGCCGTTGTCGCTGACGCTGACCTTGATCGCCCCGGTCTCGGTGGTTCCCGCCGGCCGGGTTGCTGCCGGTTCGACGCGGACATCGACACGGGTCGCGCGGGCATGGCGAAAGACGTTGGTGAGAGCCTCCTGAATGATGCGATAGATCGTCAGGTCCGCCGTTTCGCCGCGCGCGTCGAGGTCGGGCGAAATCGAGGTTTCGATCACGACATCGGGGTAGGTTTCGCGCCAAAGGCGCATCAGCGCGGCAAGCGCATCGGCAAGGCCGAGCTCCGCAAGGCCGACGGGCCGCAGTCGCTCAAGGACGCGCCGATTGGATTGCTGCAGCGCATTCACCTGATCGGACATCGCGTTGATATGTTTACGCAAGGCGTCAAGACCGGGATCGGGCATGCCGGCCAGTCGCGTCAGCGAGGCGGCGTGCGCGCGGAGCGCAAACAGATAGGGGCCAAATTCATCGTGCAGGTCGCGCGCGATCTCCTTGCGTTCGACATCCTGCAGGGAGACGACCCGCTCGGCGAGCCGTCGTTTTTCCTCGACCGTCGTCTCAAGAACGGAGGCGAGGTGGTTCAATTTCGAGCAAATTGCGGCCAATTCGGGCGAACCACCGGGCTTGACGCGCGTATCATAGCGGCCGGCCTCGATAGCGCTCATCCCGTCCGCGAGCGACTTGATCGGCTCCAGCGCGCGGTTGACGACCGTCATCGTGATCAACAGCAGCGCCGCCGCGATGGCGGACCCGACCTCGATCTGGGTGACGATGCCGTCCCAGATCTCGGCAATTTCGTCGGTCGGGTGCGAGGTAATGACCAGGGATCCAAGGGATCGGCCGTTTGCGGCAATCGGCACGACGACCGTCGTCTGCTCCGGGTGAATGAGCGTGACAAACCATTCCGGAACCTGCGGCGGCTCGCCTTTGTCGCCCGATGACGTTGGCGTTGCCGGAGCGCCGTTCCTGGCCGGATCATGCTCACGGGTGATGCTGACGTGGCGCAGTTGCTTCAGGCCTTCGACAATCCGGTCGAGCCTTGCCTCGGGATCGGAGGCGTCATTGAGATCCGACACCAGGGGTTCGACAAAGCCGCGCGCAAGCCTGACCACACTTTGGTCTTCGGCCGCGACGCGCGGGGCAGCCTCCAAAACCAGGCGTGCAATATTGATAACGAGCCCAAGCACCATGACGAGGGCCAGGAGCGTATTCAGCCGTGCTCGCAAGGAGAGCTTCTGCCACATTGCCATGCCCGACTCCGGCCTCTCAATTCCTGTGTAAGCTGCTAAACGTTGACAGCCAAAAACGTGGGCTATCTAATTGAACCGTACCGCACTTCTTCCGGAAGGACATAGCGCGAAGCAACGGGAGACAGGCACCGCAAGTGAACGCCGCGTCCAATACGGGGGATTTTCCGCGCCGCTCCTGTTGCGCTGCAAAATCAATTTCGGCGACTGGGCCAGGGACCTGGCGATGGGGCCTTCCGATCGATGTCGATGCGTATCCTGATCGTTGACGACCATCCCATCGTTGCCTCGGGCTGCCGCGCGCTGCTGGCTGGCGATCCCGATATCGCCATTCTGGAAGCATCCGACGCCGAAAGCGGCGAGGCGGCGTTCGTCACGGAGCGGCCCGACATCTGCGTCCTCGATATCAATCTGCCGGGGGTTTCGGGCTTCGAGCTGGCGCGGAGAATTCTGGCACGCGACGGAGCGGCCCGGATCGTCATGTTCAGCATGAACGATGATCCGATATTCGCGGCGCGCGCCATCGAAACCGGTGCAAAGGGCTACGTTTCCAAAGCCGGCGACCCCGGCGACCTCATCGAAGCCATACGCAAGGTGGGCGAGGGCGGGGTATTCCTGCCCGCCGCGATCGCTCAAAGCATCGCGTTTTCGGGTCCGGGATTGGCCGAAAACCGGCTTGCGAAACTGACGGCGCGCGAGATCGAGATATTGCGCCTGCTGGGCGCGGGAAAGAGTCTTTCCGAGATCGCGTGGCTGGTGCATTCGTCCTACAAGACGATTGCAAACACGTCTTCCATCATGCGCCAGAAGCTCGGCTTGCGCTCATCCTCCGAGCTCGTGCGTTTTGCGATCGAGAGCCGGTTGGTGTGAAAGGCTAGGTTCTGCGCGCCACCAACGCCCGCATTTCATCGCCGATCGCTGCAATGACGTCTCGGCTGCGCATTCCCCGCGGCGGCGGCAGCGACCTCTCGGCAATGATCCGGGTCGGCCGGTCGGACAGAAAGAACAAATGATCTGCCAGCTGGATGGCTTCGGCGAGGTCATGGGTGACGAACAGGGTTGTCACTTTTGTCCGCGTCGTCAGCGCCACGAGTTCGTCGCGCAGCCGGACGGCGACGGCTTCGTCGAGCGATACGAAGGGCTCGTCGAGCAGTAGAAAGTCCGGACGAACCGCAAAGGCCCGCGCAATGGCTGCGCGGCGCGCCAGTCCGAGCGACAATTCGCCGGGATAGCGCGCCAGATGCGCGCCGAGGCCGAGTATTTCGACCAGCTCCGTCAGATCGGCGGGGGCATTGCGAGCCGCCATTGCCAGCCGGATGTTCTGCTCCACCGTGCGCCAGGGCAGAAGGCGCGGTTCCTGGAATACGATGCCAAGCCGACCTGATCCGGGGGTACGCAGCTCACCACGGAAATCCGTATCGAGGCCTGCCGCTATCCGCAGGATCGTCGTCTTGCCGCATCCGGAAGGGCCGATCAGCGCCCCGAACGATCCCGCCTCGAGCCGAAGGTTCAGGCCCCGCACGACCTCGACCGGCGTGCCGTCGGCCGACAGGAAGGTCTTCGCATCGATGCGAAGTTCAAACGGGGCGGCGTCGCCAGCGGATTGCACGTCGTTCAAGTGGTTGTACCAAAAGGCTTTCGATCACCAGCATAAGCACGATGAAGGAGATCGCATAGCTCAGTATCTTGTTCATGTCGAACAGCGAGAATGCCGAACCCAGCACGAATCCCACGCCGTTCGGACGCCCGATCAACTCGACCACCAGCACGATCTTCCAGACGATCGAGAGGCCGGAACGCGAACTGGCCGCCAGATACGGGGCGAGTTGCGGGATCACGACGTGGCGGATCCGCGAGAGCCAGGTGAACTGAAAGGCCGTCGCCATTTCGTCGAGTTCGGGATCGATCGCGCGCGCCCCCTCGCGCATGACGACGATGACGTTCGGCAGCTTATTGACGGCCACGGCGAGGATGGCGGCGGTCTCATTGAGGCCGATCCAGATATAGGCGAAAATGATCGTCACCAGCGCCGGCATGTTGATCAGCACGACCAGCCACGCATCGGCATATCGATCGACGGCTTTCGAGCGTCCCATCGTGTAGCCTGCGGCAATGCCGAGGGCCATCGCGATGGAAAACGAGCCGATGACACGCGCCAGCGTGCAGCCCATCTGGAACGGCAACTCCCCGGAACGGATGTCGGCAAGGATCGTCGTGCCGATGGCCAGCGGGCCCGGCAGCAGCCGCGAATGGGCCAGTGCCGCCGCAAGAGCCCAGGCCGCGATCAGCGCAGCCAGCGATAAGAGTCTCGGCAACGTCTAGTCTCCGGGCGGCGCGCTGGGCTGGTAGTAGAGGCCTGGATCAAGCTCCTGCAGGGGACCTACGAGGTCCGGGCCGCCGATGCCGGCGAGCGTGCGGAACAAGGCGCGCGCGTCCGCTTCCTCCGCGGCTAGCGGCCGCCGTGGCATCCCTTCTCTGGTCCGGTTCCGGTACGCCCTGAAGGTCCATTCATCCCCGGCGTTCATCAGAGGGCGCAGGGCATCCCATTCCTCATCGGATCGCAGCATGATGGCATTGGCTTCCTGCGCGACCGCGATGAAGCGGTCTATCGTGCTCTTGTGACGCGCGGCAAACTCTTCCGAAAACGCGTAGCCGATCAACGCGACCGGTTCGTTCAGCCCGAGGGTCGCCTGCGCCTTGCGTACGTCGAGGATGCGGCGATAGCCCTCCGCCTCCAGCCTGGCGCAAAAATTCCAGAAATTGAGACTGGCCGCGGCTTCGCCCTGCTGCAATTTTTGAAAGATCAGCGGCGGCGCGCCGTACTCGAGCGTCGTCTCGCGCTTGAGATCGATGCCCTGGCGCAGTGCGGCGGCCTGGATAATAAGCCAGCTTTTGTCGAGCGGGCCGCCTGCCACTGCAAGAACCTTGCCCTTGAGGTCGTCCATACTCCGCACCGGTGAATCGCTTTTGACCATCACGGAGCCGACCGCGCTGGAATAGGGATAGAACAACAGTTTGGCGCCGAGCGCGCGGGCGCGCGCGACCCAGAGCCAATCGACCACGGCGAGGTCGACCGAACCGCCGTTGAGAGCGAGCTTGCCCGCATCCGGCGAAGCGTATTCGCCGATCTTCAAATCCAGGCCGGCGGCGGCGGCAAGGCCGTGACGGCGGATCACGTCAAGTTGCCAGGCGAACGTCCCGGTGGTTTGCACGCCGATGCGCAAGGTCTCGTTGGCCAGCGTCGGGGTAACCGCGAGCACGACGCAGAGCGTCACGAAAATTCTCAACATTCACGACTCTTCCAGGCGACCGGACTTTGCTGCGAAGCACAAAAGATCGCGGGTTCGAGAAAAGCTTCCAACTCCGTTATTCTCGCGAGAATCATCCACCACTACAAGCCGGAACTCCGGGGGTCACGCGACGGCGCAGAAGCAAAGACTGATGGTTTCTCAATGCAGTGCCGCGAAGGGCTACGCAAGCCGCTCAAGGTGGGGCTAGGATGCGGTCATGGCGGGGTTGAGGGCATCGAACCGCTTCGTTGTGGCGACAAGACGGGCGGTGGAATCCTGCCTGCTGCTCGCGCTTGCGATATCTCCAACCGGCGCCCGCTGCGGAACTATCGAGAACATCTGTTCGGCTTCACCATCGGAAGCGATGTCGGCGACGTGGGGGAAAGAGAGCTGGAGGGGTCCGTCACCGGCCGATTTGCAAAGCAGAACGGAACATATGCGGCGACCGCCAGCACGATGTCCGTGGAATTCGTGCCGATGGCAAATCTTCGAACCGAATTTACCGGAGCGGTGATCTCCTACGACATCGCCGGCGTGAGCGGGCTGTTGGATCAGCACTATGTGGCATTTGGCGGCTTTTCCGCCGACATCCGCTACCGGCTGCTTGACCGCGCGATCGCGCTGTTCGGCTTTGCGATCGGCGCCGAGCCGCATTGGGGCCGGGCCGACGAGATCACCGGCGAGCCCGCGAACCAATATGGCGTCGACTTCGTCGCGGCCGCCGACTGGGAGATCGTTCCCGATCGCGTCGTCGCAGCCTTCAATCTGCTCTATCAGCCCGACACCATGCGTTCGAAAATCACCGGTATCTGGTCGCAGGAATCCGTGGCCGGCGTTGCGTTAGGCGTGATGGCGCAGGTCCGTTCCGGGATTTTTGTCGGTGGCGAAGCGCGCTACTTGCGCAAATACGACGGTGCAGGGCTGGACATGTTTGCCGGGCAGGCGTTTTTCATCGGCCCTACGATCTATTTCAAGCTCTCCGAGAAAGCCTGGCTGGCGGCGGCGTGGAGTGCGCAAGCGGCGGGCCGGGCGACGACATCGGCTGGCTCGCTTGATCTGGTCAATTTCGAACGCCACCAGGCGCGTCTGCTGTTCGGCGTGAATTTCTGAGCGGGTTTCGCGCGATCGCGGCCTCGCGCGGACGCGCAAGCTGTCCGTCTCTATTTGGCGCAGTCCTTCAGAGCTTTTTCCTCGATGGTGAAGACCGCGCCGGTCTTGACCTCGATATTGGGCACAACGCAGGTTCGCCCACTCTTGTCGACAAATTTGACGTCATACATGCCCGGCGCCGTGTCGGTGATCTTAAGGCGCTCGTCGTGATCGACGGTATGATCCCGGTCGTTGTCGGCCTGATTGCGGCCCCAATCGTTCTTGCCGGCCGGGGAAAGCTGCAGCGAGGTGATCGTGTTGGCCGTCAGGTTCCAGAACCGTGTGTCCTTTGCCGATGCGCCAAGCGGAATGAGGGCTAAGACAAAGACCATCAACGCGATCGCCCTGGGCATTTCCTGCTTCTCCCGAATGTTGCGGCGGTCTGCGCCGATCAATCACGCCTTTAACCGCGCGGCGTGCCAGCGCAGATGATCGGCCATGAATGTCGATATGAAATAATAGCTGTGGTCGTAGCCGGGCTGGCGACGAAGAAGAAGAGGGATGCCGGCCTGAGAACAGGCGCGCTCCAGGAGTTCGGGACGGAGCTGTCCGTTCAGGAATTGATCGGCATCGCCGACATCGACCAGCAAATCGGGAAACCGCGCGCCATCCTCGATCAGCAAGACCGTATCGTGCTTGCGCCAGGCTTCGGGCTCGTTGCCAAGATATCCGGTCAATGCCTTGATTCCCCACGGTACCTGCGACGGCGCAACGATCGGGGAAAAGGCGCTGGCGGCGCGATAGCGGCCGGGAAGTCGGAGTGCGACGGTGAGTGCGCCATGTCCGCCCATCGAATGACCGAGGATTGATTGCCGCTTTTGATCGACGGGGAAATGCTCGGCGACCACGTCCGGCAGTTCCTCCGTTACGTAGCTCCACATCCGGTAATTGCGCGCGAACGGCGCCTGCGTGGCATCGACATAAAAGCCGGCGCCCAGTCCGAAATCATAGGCGCCGGCGGGATCGCCGGGTACGCCTTCGCCGCGTGGGCTGGTGTCCGGCGCGACAAAGATCAGGCCCAGTTCGGCGCAGGCTTGGCGAAACTCGCCCTTTTCCGTGACGTTGGCGTGGGTGCAGGTCAGACCCGACAGATACCAGACCACCGGCAGCTTTGCGCCCTCCTGATGCGGTGGGACGTAGACCGAAAAGGTCATGCCGGTACCGGTCTCGCGGCTCGCGTGCTTGTACACGCCCTGGACGCCGTCAAACGAGCGGTTTGTCGAAACGGTTTCGATCGCCATAGGCCTAGGGCTCCAGTGCCGGCAAGCCAGCGGGATCACATGTGTCGGACACAACTATAGCTCGGCGGGTGGATTGCACCAGCCGAGCCAAGCAGGATGCAGCCTGATCAGGCCGCCTTGGGTTTCGACTTCGCCACGTGGGTGGCGATCACATCCATCAGCGCCGGCGACAGGCAATCATAGGGTTCTAGCCCGAGTTCCTTGAGGCGCGATCTGATCCCGTCCATTTCGGAAGGACTGACGCCGGACTCGATCACCGAGGACACGAAGGCTGCAAATCCCGGCGCTGCGG
>JBGPSI010000120.1:0-14951 GCA_041490045.1 Bradyrhizobium sp. | reverse complement strand
GTAGATGGTCGCAAGCTTCAGGTCCGGCGACATCCGCACCTCGGGCACCGTGATGATGTGGCCCTCGAGTTCCGGGTCATGCACGCTGCCCTGCGAGAGAATGTCTGCGATCGCGTGACGCACGGTTTCGCCGACGCGCAGCTGACGCTGCGAGCCGCCGGGGGCGGAATCCTTTTTGTGGTGGCTGGGCATTGGTGTCTCTCGAGATCGCTCTGAATGCCCGCGCCGCAGCCAACTTTGGGAAGGCTGCGAAAACCTGGCTACGCAGGCATCCACGTCTTTCTTGTTGAATCAGCTCCGACGTGGATGGCCGGGACAAGCCCGGCCACGACGAATTGTTTTCGAGAGACACCAATGCCCCGCCACCACAAAAAGGACTCCGCCCCCGGCGGCTCGCAGCGTCAGTTGCGCGTCGGCGAAACCGTGCGTCACGCGATCGCGGACATTCTTTCGCAGGGCAGCGTGCACGACCCGGAACTCGAGGGGCACATCATCACCGTGCCCGAGGTGCGGATGTCGCCGGACCTCAAGCTCGCAACCATCTACGTGATGCCGCTCGGCGGCCGCGATACCGACGTCGTGATCGCGGCATTGGAGCGGAACAAGAAGTTCCTGCGCGGCGAGATCGCGCACCGCGTTAACTTAAAATTTGCGCCTGATATTCGCTTCCGCGTTGACGAACGATTCGACGAGGCGGAACGAATAGAGAAATTATTGCGAACACCTGCGGTGCAAAGAGACCTCGAACCAGATTCGGACAAATCCTGATGATCGTGACCACCGCCAACACCGCGTTCGAGCCGCCGGATGCCGATTCGCATGAGGCTGAAAAAAATAATTTCGCCGAGCCTCGCCGCGCCAACAACGACCCGCGCGACCAGGGTCAGCGCGGCGGCAAGCAGCAACGCCAGAACCAGCCCCGGCGCGACAAGCGCGACGTCCACGGCTGGGTCGTGCTCGACAAGCCGATCGGCATGACCTCGACGCAGGCGGTCGCGGTGGTGAAGCGGCTGTTCCAGGCCAAGCGCGCCGGCCACGCCGGCACGCTCGATCCGCTCGCTTCCGGCGGCCTGCCGATCGCATTGGGCGAAGCCACCAAGACGGTTCCCTTCGTGATGGATGGCCGCAAGCGCTACCGCTTTACGGTCGCCTGGGGCGAGGAACGCGATACCGACGATACCGAGGGCCGGGTGGTCAAAACCAGCGAACTCAGGCCCTCCGCCGAGGCCATCCGGGGGCTCCTGCCGCGTTTCACCGGCCTGATCGAGCAGACCCCGCCGCAATACTCGGCGATCAAGGTTCAGGGCGAGCGGGCCTATGATCTGGCGCGGGACGGCGAGACCGTCGATTTGAAGCCGAGGCCGGTCGAGATCCATCAATTATCCCTTGTAGAACAACCGGATAGCGGACATTCCGTGTTCGAGGCCGAGTGCGGCAAGGGAACCTATGTGCGGGCCCTGGCGCGCGATATCGGCCGGCTGCTGGGCTGCTTTGGCCATATCTGCGCGCTGCGGCGGACCCTGGTCGGTCCATTCGGCGAGAAGGACATGATTCCGCTGGAACAACTGGAGGCTTTGTGCGATAGAGCCGCGTCTGGCGAGGGCAGCCTCGCCGACGCGCTTTTGCCCGTTGAGACCGCGCTGGACGACATCCCGGCACTGGCCGTCACACGGGCTGATGCGGCAAGGCTCCATCGGGGCCAGGCCGTTTTGTTGCGCGGACGGGATGCGCCCAATTGTAGCGGCACAGTCTATGTCACGGTGGCAGGCCGGCTTCTGGCCCTCGCCGAAATTGGCAATGGCGAACTCATCCCCAAGCGCGTGTTCAACCTGAACGGACTGACTGCCAGTCCGGCTCGCAACAATGAAAGTGTTTGACGATGTCGATTACCGCCGAACGCAAAGCGGAAGTCATCAAGACGAATGCCAACAAGGCCGGGGACACCGGCTCGCCCGAGGTCCAGGTCGCGATCCTGTCGGAACGCATCAACAACCTGACCGGGCATTTCAAATCCCACGTGAAGGACAATCATTCGCGCCGGGGACTTTTGAAAATGGTCGCCACGCGCCGTTCGCTTCTCGATTACATCAAGCGGAAGGACGAGGCGCGTTACAAGGCTTTGCTCGAAAAGCACAACATTCGCCGTTGAGCCAAGTTCACGCGCGCATCTCGCGCGTGTTTTCGCATGATCCGGAAAAGTGGTGTTCCGGTTTTCCGATCAGATCATGCGCCTACCAGCGCGCGGACCTTGTAACGTCCGCGCGGCGTGTCCAGCAGCAATCCGGCAGCTGGGCGTAACGGGTAAGATGCCCGTACCATCGGAAGGATGGACGCCATTCGAAACATAAAGACCATGGCAGGATCGCCGGATACTGGCACCGAGAAACTCTCGCGGTCAGTGTCTCGCAATCTTGCGCATGGTCTTTTCGTTTCGGCGTCCGTGCTTTCGTGAACCAATGAAAGACGCATACAATGTTCAACATTCATTCAGTCGAGATCGATTGGGGTGGACGTCCCCTCAGGCTTGAAACCGGAAAAATCGCCCGTCAGGCCGACGGCGCCGTCATGGCGACCTATGGCGAGACCGTCGTGCTCGCCACCGTCGTCGCCGCCAAGACGGCCCGGGAAGGCGTCGACTTCCTGCCGCTCACCGTCGACTATCAGGAAAAGACCTACGCCGCGGGCCGCATTCCCGGCGGTTATTTCAAGCGTGAAGGCCGTCCCACCGAGAAGGAGACGCTGGTCTCCCGCTTGATCGACCGCCCGATCCGCCCCTTGTTCGTCGACGGCTGGCGCAATGAGACCCAGGTCATCGTCACCGTGCTGTCGCACGACATGGAGAACGATCCCGACATTCTGGCGCTGGTCGCCGCCTCCGCGGCGCTGACGCTGTCAGGGGCTCCCTTCAAGGGCCCGATCGGCGCTGCGCGCGTCGGCTTCATCAACGACGAATACGTGCTCAACCCGACCCTGGACGAAATGGTCGAGACCCAGCTCGATCTGGTCGTCGCCGGCACCGCCGACGCCGTGCTGATGGTGGAATCGGAAGCCAAGGAGCTCAACGAGGACATCATGCTTGGCGCCGTGATGTTCGGACACCGGCATTTCCAGCCGGTGGTCAACGCGATCATCGAGCTGGCCGAGAAGGCCGCGAAGGAGCCGCGCGAAGTAAAGATCGTCGACGAAAGCGCGCTGGAAAAGGAAATCCTGGCGCTGATCGAGACCGATCTGCGCGCCGCCTACGCCATTCCGGTCAAGCAGAACCGCTACGCCGCGGTCGGCAAGGCCAAGGAAAAGGTGATGGCGCACTATTTCCCGGAAGGCCAGGAGCCGAAATACGACAAGCTGCGCATCGCCGGCGTGTTCAAGGAACTGGAAGCCAAGATCGTTCGCTGGAACATCCTCGACACCGGCAAGCGCATCGACGGCCGCGATTCCAGGACCGTGCGCCAGATCATCGCCGAAGTCGGCGTGCTGCCGCGCGCCCACGGCTCGGCGCTGTTCACCCGCGGCGAGACGCAGGCGATGGTCGTGACCACGCTCGGCACCGGCGAAGACGAGCAGTACATCGACTCCCTTGCGGGCACCTACAAGGAGCAGTTCCTGCTGCACTACAATTTTCCTCCCTACTCGGTCGGCGAAACCGGACGCATGGGCGGCACCAAGCGGCGTGAAATCGGCCACGGCAAGCTTGCCTGGCGCGCGATCCACCCGGTGCTGCCGCCGCATCACGAATTCCCATACACGGTGCGCGTGGTCTCCGAGATCACCGAATCCAACGGGTCGTCGTCGATGGCTTCCGTCTGCGGCGCCTCGCTGGCGCTGATGGATGCGGGCGTCCCCCTGAAGCGGCCGACGGCGGGTATCGCCATGGGCCTGATCCTCGAGGGAACGCGTTTCGCGGTGCTGTCGGACATCCTCGGCGACGAGGATCATCTCGGCGACATGGACTTCAAGGTGGCCGGCACCGAGACGGGCATCACCTCGCTGCAGATGGACATCAAGATCGCCGGCATCACCGAGGAGATCATGAAGGTCGCGCTCGGCCAGGCCAGGGAAGGGCGCATCCATATCCTCGGCGAAATGTCGAAGGCGCTGACCGCGGCGCGCGCCGAGCTCGGCGAATACGCCCCGCGCATCGAGACCTTCAAGATCCCGACCGACAAGATCCGCGAAGTGATCGGCACCGGCGGCAAGGTGATCCGCGAGATCGTCGAGAAGACCGGCGCCAAGGTCAACATCGACGACGACGGCACCGTGAAGGTCGCCTCCGCCGACGGCGAATCGATCAAGGCGGCGATCAAATGGATCAAGTCGATCGCCTCCGATCCGGAGCTCGGCCAGATCTATGACGGCACCGTGGTCAAGGTGATGGAGTTCGGCGCATTCGTGAACTTCTTCGGCGCCAAGGACGGCCTCGTCCATATCAGCCAGCTCGCCTCCAGCCGCGTGCAGAAGACCTCCGACGTCGTCAAGGAAGGCGACAAGGTCAAGGTCAAGCTGCTCGGCTTCGACGACCGCGGCAAGACGCGGCTGTCGATGAAGGCGGTCGACCAGGTGACCGGCGAGGACCTCGAGGCCAAGCAGAAGACCGAAGCCCCGCCGCGCGAAGCCGCTGGCGAGTAATTCGTTTCTCGAAAATTGTTGCAAAAGGGCGGCCGCTTGAGCCGCCCTTTTTTTGTTTGCCCGCTCCGGGCCAAAGGACCTCTTTTTGCCGGCTCTCCGGCGATAGCAGCTAGCCCCGCTTGCGGTCCGCGGTGCTCGCGGGCGACACATCGAGGCTCTCCTTCACCACCTCGCCCAGCGCCGCGAAATCGGCCTTGCGCGGCGAAGTGCGGCGGAACACCAGCCCGATGTTGCGGCCGGGCTGCGGATTCTGAAGGCGCAGGAATTTCACCCGGTCATCGCGCCGCTCGACGTCGGCGGCGATCTGCGGGATCAGCGTCACGCCATAGCCGCTCGCGACCATCTGCATGACCGTGCTCAGGCTGGAGGCGCCGAACACGGTGCCCGCGCCGGTGCCGGGCATTTGGCCCCGCGCCGCGGTCGCGCAAAACGCGAGCGCCTGATCGCGCAGGCAATGGCCGTCCTCGAGCAGGATCAGCCGGCTTTGATCGATGTCGGCAGCGGCCACCCGCGCGTTTTCCTTGCGCGGATCGTTCGCGGGCACTGCCAGCAGGAACAGATCCTCGAACAGGGCGATCGCATCGATATCCGGCTCAGCCACCGGCAGAGCGAGCATCGCCGCATCGAGCGCGCCGCTCTTGATGTCCTCGACCAGCTGCCGGGTCTGGGTTTCCCGCAGCTCGAGCCGCAATTCCGGAAACCGCGACTGCAGCAGCGGAAGAATCCGCGGCAGCAGATAGGGCGCCAGCGACGGAATCACGCCGAGCGTCAGCCGGCCGGTCAACAGACCGCTGCGATGACGGGCGAAGTCGACGAGATCGCGGGAGGCCGTCAGCACCGCTTCGCCGCGCCGCGCGATTTCGCGCCCGACATCGGTCAGCATCACCTCGCCCGGACGCCGTTCCACCACCGCGACGCCGAGGGTGCGCTCGAGGTCGCGGATCTGCATCGACAAAGCGGGCTGGGTCACGGCACAGGCCTCGGCAGCGCGGCCGAAATGGCCGTGCTTGGCGAGCGCGGAGAGATAGCGAAGCTGTCGCAGCGTGATCATTCCGATAAGATAAACTGATCGAGAGCTCAAGACAAATCGACTGGACCTGATGCTGGATATCTTCCAATGTGGGGGTCCAGCGAATTTGGCGAGAGGCACCAACCCTGCGGATCCGGGACGGCGTGGTTGTTCCAGGTCAATGCGTCTGCGGTCTCCCCCTTCGTCAATTGCGCCCTGCCCCACCTGCCGGAAGGAACAACAGCCATGGCTGACCGCCCCAATTAACGACCGGCGCCGCGGCGCACTTCTAAACGGCGGCCGGCGAACCCGCTGTGGCCGATGCGGCGTGCAAGCTGCACGGCTTCGTCCTGAAATGAGAAACGCGATAGGAGAAAAACATGGACGCAAAGACTGACGATAGCGCCGGCAAGTGCCCGTTCACCGGCGGCACCCACGGACACAGGAACCGCGACTGGTGGCCGGAGCATCTCGATATCGGCGTGCTCCATACCAACGCGCCCGCGGCCGATCCGATGGGCGAAGCGTTCGACTATGCCAAGGAATTCGAGAGCCTCGACCTTGACGCCGTGATCAAGGACCTGCGTGCCTTGATGACGGACTCGCAGGAGTGGTGGCCGGCCGACTTCGGTCACTATGGCGGACTGTTCATCCGCATGGCGTGGCATAGCGCCGGTACGTACCGCATCACCGACGGCCGCGGCGGCGCCGGCGCCGGTCAGCAGCGCTTCGCGCCGCTCAACTCTTGGCCCGATAACGCGAACCTCGACAAGGCGCGCCGTCTGCTCTGGCCTATCAAGCAGAAGTACGGCCGCAAGATTTCCTGGGCCGACCTCATGGTTCTCACCGGCAATGTCGCCCTCGAATCGATGGGCTTCAAGACGTTCGGCTTCGCCGGCGGCCGCGCCGATGTGTGGGAGCCTGAAGAGCTCTATTGGGGTCCCGAGGGCTCCTGGCTCGGCGACGAACGCTACAGCGGCGAACGTCAGCTGGCGGAACCGCTCGGCGCGGTGCAGATGGGCCTGATCTACGTCAATCCGGAAGGTCCCAACGGCAATCCGGATCCGGTTGCTTCCGCGAAGGACATCCGCGAAACCTTCTTCCGCATGGCGATGAACGACGAAGAGACCGTGGCGCTGATCGCCGGCGGTCATACATTCGGCAAGACCCACGGCGCGGGCGATCCATCGCTGATCGGCGTCGAACCCGAAGGCGCGGCGATCGAGGATCAGGGCCTCGGCTGGAAGAGCAAGCATGGCACCGGCATCGGCGCCGACACGATCACCGGCGGCCCGGAAGTGACCTGGTCGCAGACACCGACGAAATGGAGCAACCACTTCTTCGAGAACCTGTTCAAGTACGAATGGGAGCTGACCAAGAGCCCGGCCGGCGCGAAGCAGTGGAAAGCGAAAGGCGCCGAGGCCACGGTCCCCGACGCGTATGACAAGTCAAAGAAGCATGTTCCGACCATGCTGACCACGGACCTCGCGCTGCGCTTCGACCCGGCCTACGAGAAGATCTCGCGGCGCTTCTTTGAGCATCCGGACCAGTTCGCCGACGCTTTTGCCCGCGCCTGGTTCAAGCTCACGCACCGCGACATGGGGCCGATCGTGCGCTATCGCGGCAAGCTCGTGCCAAAGGAAACGCTGATCTGGCAGGACCCGATTCCCGCCGTCGATCATCCGCTGATCGGGGAGCAGGACATTGCGGCCCTGAAGGCAAAAATCCTCGGATCCGGCCTGTCTGTTTCCCAGCTGGTCTCGACGGCCTGGGCGTCAGCCTCCACGTTCCGCGGCTCCGACAAGCGCGGTGGCGCCAACGGCGCGCGCATTCGCCTTAGCCCCCAGAAGGATTGGGAAGTGAACAATCCGCCTGAGCTGGCGAAGGCCCTCTCGAAGCTCGAGGCGATCCGGAAGGAGTTCGGCAAGAAGGTGTCGCTCGCCGACCTGATCGTTCTCGGCGGCGGCGCCGCGATCGAGAAGGCTGCGAAGGACGCCGGTCTGAGCGTGACGGTCCCGTTCACGCCCGGCCGCATGGACGCCTCGCAGGAGCAGACCGACGCTGCGTCCTTCGCACCGCTCGAGCCCCGCGCTGACGGCTTCCGCAACTATATCGGCGGCAAGATGCAGTTCATGAAGCCGGAGGAGACCCTGCTGGATCGGGCGCAACTGCTGACGCTGACGGCACCCGAGATGACGGTGCTCGTCGGCGGCCTGCGCGTGCTCGGCGCCAATGCCGGCAACTCGAAGCACGGTGTCTTCACCAAGAAGCCGGAGACGCTGACGAACGACTTCTTCGTCAACCTCCTCGACATGAGCACGGAGTGGCAGCCGGCGGGCTCGGATGGCGAGTACGAGGGCCGCGACCGCAAGACCAAGGCGGTGAAGTGGACCGGCACGCGTGTCGACCTGATCTTCGGGTCGCATTCCCAGCTCCGCGCCATCGCGGAAGTCTATGGAAGCGCGGACGCCAGGGAGAAGTTTGCGAAAGACTTCGTCAAGGCGTGGACCAAGGTGATGAACGCGGACCGTTTCGACCTCGCCTGATCCGCCCGGCAGCGGAACAAATTTCCGCTTTCGATTGAAGTTGAAGAAGCCCCCGCGATATTATCGCGGGGGCTTTTCTGTGTTCACCATCAGGCAGCTTGCTGCCGAAGGACCCCTTTCGATGGCGCCCACGATGATCCGTCCCGCCCGGCCGGAGGAATATGACGAGATCGCCCGCGTCTGGATGAACAGCTGGGCTTCCACCGGGCTCGAGGATGCCAGCAATTTCCTGCTGGCCAAGTTGCGGGCGCGCATTCCGCAGGAGATCGAGAAAGGCTGGAGCCTGTTCGTCGCCGATGATGACGGCGCGATCGCAGCAATGCTCGCCTTGCATCTGCCCGAAATCTATCTCGACCAGCTGTTCGTCGCCCCGGAATATCAGGGACGGAATATCGGCAGGCAGCTGCTCGGCTTCACCCGGCAGCTTCTGCCCGCTGAAATCCGGCTGCGCTGCGTGCGCGAGAATGCAAAAGCCTGGCACTGGTATGAGCGCGAGGGTTTTGTGTTTGAAAAGGAAGCGGTAGAACCCATGACCGGGTTTGTCATGAAATATTATCGCTGGAAGAAAGAGGAAACCGTCCGATGATGCAGCTTTACTGGTCGCCGCGTTCGCGGTCGTTTTCGGCCTTGTGGCTGATGGAGGAAACCGGACAGCCTTACGAGCGCGTGCTCACCGATATCTCCAAGGGCCAGCAGAAGACGCCGGAATATCTCGCCATCAATCCGATGGGCAAGGTGCCGGCGCTGCGGGACGGCGAGGCGACGCTGGCGGAGGCCGCGGCGATCTGCGCCTATGTCGCCGAGCGCTATCCGCAAGCCAACCTGGCGCCGCCGGTCGGCGATCCCCTGCGCGCCAGATATCTCTACTGGCTGTTCTTCGCGCCCGGCTGCATCGAGCCCGCCATGGTGCAGGTCGCGACCAAGATCGAGATGAATCCGGTCGCCGCCGGCTGGGGCGAAGCGCAGCGCGTGTTCGACGTGCTCGACGCGGCGCTCGAAAAAGGACCGTGGATTCTCGGCGAGAACTTCTCGGCCGCCGATATCGCGATCGGATCGGGGCTGAATTTCGCGGTGCGATTGTTCAAGATGGTGCCGGCGCGGCCCTCATTCGACCGCTACATCGACCGCTGCGCGGCGCGCCCGGCCTTCCAGCGCGCGGGCGTCATCGCGGCGGGATAAAGCATGATCCGGACCTGGAGGGGCACGTTAGTGCAAAGTAGCCACCGGTTTTCCGAACAGATCGTGCTCAAAAAAGAAGATGGACGACGAGCATGATTCAACTCCGTTGAATCATGCTCCAGCGCTACTCGGCACTGTTCTTCAGCTCCTCCGGCCGCGGCATCGAGATGATGTTGTAGCCGGAATCGACATAATGAATTTCGCCCGTGACGCCGCCCGACAGGTCGGAAAGCAGATACAAGGCCGAGCCGCCGAGCTCGTCCAGCGTCACACCCCGGCCGAGCGGCGAATGCTTCTGCTGAAAGGAAAACATCGCCCGCGCATCGCCGATACCCGATCCCGCGAGCGTCCGCACCGGACCCGCCGAGATCGCGTTGATTCGGATGCGCCGCGAACCGAAATCGGAGGCAAGATAACGCACCGAGGCCTCCAATGCCGCCTTGGCAACGCCCATCACGTTATAATTCGGCATCACCCGAATCGAACCGCCGAAGGTCAGCGTGATCATGCTGCCGCCGGTGGCGGGCATCAACTCGGCCGCGCGCTTGGCAAGCTCGGTGAATGAAAAGCACGAGATCAGCATGGTCTTCGAAAAATTCTCGCGGCTGGTATCGGCATAGCGGCCCTTCAACTCGCTCTTGTCGGAGAACGCGATGGCATGGACCAGGAAATCCAGTTGCCCCCATTTGGCCCGCAACGCCTCGAACACGGCATCGACGCTGGCGATGTCTTCGACATCGCAGGGCAGCACCAGGGGAACACCGAGCTGCTCAGCCAGCGGCTTGACGCGCTTGCCCAGCGCCTCGCCCTGATAGGTGAAAGCAAGCTCCGCGCCCTGCGCCGCGACCGCTTTGGCGATCCCCCAGGCGATCGAATGATCGTTGGCGACGCCCATGATCAGCCCGCGCTTGCCCTTCATCAGGTCCTGCATGCCCGCTTTGCTCCACTCATTTCCGATATTGCCATCACCCGCGAAAGCGGATCGTCCAGTTTTGCGAAACGTTGCGATGATTGACGAGTGCCGCGGAGTACCGCATGCCCCGCTTTTGCGGGGCATGACCGACTGAGAACTCTACGCATCCATCCGCTTGAACACCAGCGTGGCGTTGGTGCCGCCGAAGCCGAAGGAATTCGAAAGCACGGTTCCGAGTTTCACATTGTCGATGCGCTTGCGCACGATCGGCATGTCCGCAAATACCGGGTCGAGCTCGGTGATATTGGCGCTTTCGCAGATGAAACCGTTCTGCATCATCAGGAGCGAATAGATCGCCTCCTGCACGCCGGTGGCGCCGAGCGAATGGCCGGTCAGCGCCTTGGTGGCGGAAATCGGCGGACACTTTTCGCCGGTGCCGAATACCTTGCGGATCGCCTCGATTTCCGGCGGATCGCCTGCGGGCGTGGAGGTCGCGTGCGGATTGATGTAGTCGATCCTGGTGTCGACGGTCGCCATCGCCATCCGCATGCAGCGCTCGGCGCCCTCGCCCGAGGGGGCCACCATGTCGTAGCCGTCGGAGGTCGCGCCATAGCCGACGATTTCACCGTAGATCTTCGCGCCGCGCGCCTTGGCGTGTTCGAGTTCTTCCAGCACCACCACGCCGGCGCCGCCGGCAATGACGAAGCCGTCACGGCTGACGTCGTAGGGCCGCGAAGCGGTCGCGGGCGTATCGTTGTATTTCGAGGACATCGCGCCCATCGCGTCGAACAGCACCGACAGCGACCAGTCGAGCTCCTCGCAGCCGCCGGCGAAGATGATGTCCTGCTTGCCGATCTGGATGGTCTCGTAGGCGTTGCCGATGCAGTGGTTCGAAGTGGCGCAGGCCGACGAGATCGAATAGTTCACGCCCTTGATCTTGAACCAGGTCGCAAGCGTCGCCGAGGCGGTCGACGACATTGCCTTCGGCACCGCGAACGGCCCAACCCGCTTCGGCCCCTTGGTGCGGGTGATGTCGGCGGCCTCGACGATGGTACGCGCCGACGGTCCGCCGGAGCCCATGATGATGCCGGTGCGGATATTGGAAACGTCCGACAGCTCGAGGCCGGAGTCCTGGATCGCCTGCTCCATCGCGACGTGATTCCAGGCGGCGCCTTCGCCGAGGAAGCGCATCGCGCGGCGGTCGATGAGGCCGGCCGGATCGAGCGTCGGGGCGCCCTGCACCTGGGAACGGAAGCCGAGCTCGGCATATTTGTCCGCGCGCGTGATTCCGGACTTCGCCTCATGGAGGCTCGCAAGCACTTCCTGGGTGTTGTTTCCGATGGACGAGACAATACCCATCCCCGTGATGACAACCCGCCTCATGATCGCCTCGCCCTGTCGTTGTCTTCTTGTGTGATGCTGCCCGTGGTCAAACCGAAACCCGCTTCAATGGCCGGAGCACGTATCTCATGTTCCCGGCTGCAATGGGGCGTCCTGCTTGAACAACCCGACCTTCAAATCCTTCGCGCGATAGATAATATCGCCGTCGGTAGAAAGCCACCCGTCGGCGATGCCCAGTACCAGCTTTGAGCGCATCACCCGTTTGATGTCGATGTTGTACACAACCTTGCGGACGTTCGGCAGCACCTGCCCGGAAAACTTCAGCTCGCCGAGCCCCAGCGCCCGTCCGCGGCCCGCGCCGCCGGTCCAGCCGAGAAAGAAGCCGACCATCTGCCACATCGCATCGAGGCCGAGGCATCCGGGCATCACCGGATCGTTCTTGAAATGGCAGCCGAAAAACCAGAGGTCCGGCTTCACGTCGAGTTCGGCGCGGACCACGCCCTTGCCGTATTCGCCGCCGGTCTCGCTGATCTCGCTGATGCGGTCGAACATCAGCATCGGGGGAAGCGGCAATTGGGCGTTGCCCGGGCCAAACAGCTCGCCCCGGCCGCATGCCAGCAAATCCTCATATTCATAGCCGCTGCGCCGATCCAGCATGATGCCTAGCCTCTTTCAAATCCCGATGGAGCGTTTTCGAGCGAAATGGACCCGCTTTGCGTTGGAAGCGCGCCAATTGCCGGAAATCGGCGCGAATACCGCAGCCCTGCGGCAACCGGCGCCCGCCTTTACCGAAATCGCAAAGCCCAAGTCCGGGCGCTCTCTATCATAGGCCCCGCAGGCGGCAAAGCGCCCCGACAGGGCAAAACGCCGCGCAAGGCGACAGTTCCCTTTGGCCTTGGACCGGTTCTAGTTGCGAAAAACTTGCATCTGATGGATTTCCTTCTTATATTCCGAGGCGATAGTGGATGATTATGTGAGCGCGGTGCCTGACGTGGAAATAAGCTTCGACGCCTCGGTTTTGAACGATGATGCTGTCAGCCCGGCAGCCCGCGAGGCCGGGCGTCAGCCGGCCCTGACCGGTTGCCCTTGGCATGATGTGAATGAAATGCTGCAGACGGCGGGCTTGCGTCCGACCCGGCAGCGCATGGCCTTGGGCTGGCTGTTGTTCGGCAAGGGCGCGCGCCATCTCACCGCGGAAATGCTCTACGAGGAAGCGACGCTGGCCAAGGTTCCGGTCTCGCTTGCCACCGTCTACAACACGCTGAACCAGCTGACCGATGCGGGCTTGCTGCGCCAGGTCAGCGTCGACGGCACCAAAACCTATTTCGACACCAACGTGTCGGCGCATCACCACTTCTATCTCGAAAACAACCACGAACTGGTCGACATCCCGGACCCGCATCTGGTGTTGCAGAAGATGCCCGAGGTGCCCGAAGGCTATGAGATCGCCCGGGTCGACATGGTCGTGCGGCTGCGCAAGAAGCGCTGAGCCTTTACGCCACCTACCCGAGCCAGGCCGTCAGGCCCACACTGGTCGCGGGCCTCCACGCCTTGCCTTTTCGTGCGCCAAAGACGTGGGTGGCCGGGACACCCAGCGCGAAGACGCGCTTCTGCCCGGCCACGACAAGTGACTGTCATTTTCACTCAACGCCGCCGATCGCGAAGCTCAATCCACGTTCTCGCCGGCGTAGACGCCCCAGAGACGCTGCTGTTCGATCCAGCCGTCGAAGCCGGTGCCGTTGATGTGGCACCAGCCGGCCGCGCAGTGCTTGACCTGGGCCACGACGCCGGCCTGCAAGCGGGCGGCGACCGCCGAGGTCGGATCGGCGCGATCGTAGAGCTGTGCGAGATCATCCTTGTTCTTCATCGTGATCACGGCCGTGCGGCGGCCCGACAGAAGGGAGTGATAGACCCAGCCCTCGGCACCTTCGGAATCGCGGACCCGGCGCCAGTTCTCGAATTCGGCGGTGATCTCGACCGGCAGGCCCGAGCGGGTATAGACCCAGGCGACGTCGTTATCCTTGGTCGGACCGGCCCTGACATTTACATGATCGGATTTGAGGCTGACATAGCGCGGCACCGGCAAACCGCTTGATGTGACGGCCGAATCCTTGGCCGAAAATCCTGTAGTGATCGATGCGCCCAGCGCACACCCCGCCAGCACCACCACAGAACAGAAACGCCGCAACGCCATCCACTCGTCTCCCGCCGGGAATCCAACTCAAATTCGTCGGGCTGAAACACCCACCAACGCCCCCAAAATCCCCGTACCGCCCCGATTACCCCTCGGCTTGTGGTTCCCCGGGGTTCTTGCCGGGGTTCTTGTCTTGGCCCGGCCTTCTGCTAGAGAGGGCAGAATAGGGAAACAAGACGAGCCCGAAGTCCCCTTTTCGAAGGCCCAAGGGGAAGGATCGGGGAACCCGAGAAAACCTTGAGCAAACGCCGGGGCTGCGCGGTAACGGCAGTGTCGAACAAGCGGGTTAATGAGGTCTGAACGACCTTACGAGAGCAGGACATGTCGGTTAAGAAAAAGCCTCTCGTTGTCGTCACGCGCAAGCTGCCGGACTCGATCGAGACCCGCATGCGTGAGCTGTTCGACGCCCGCCTCAATCTCGACGATACGCCGCTGACGCCGGATCAGATCGCGGATGCGGTCCGCTCGGCGGACGTGCTGGTGCCCACCGTCACCGACGAAATCACCGAAGAAGTACTCAAGCAGCCCGAATGCAAGCTCCGGCTGATCGCCAATTTCGGCAACGGCGTCGACAATATCGATGTGGTCGCGGCCCATGCGCGCGGCATCACCGTGACCAACACGCCGAAGGTCCTGACCGAAGATACCGCCGACATGACCATGGCGCTGATTCTGGCGGTGCCGCGCCGGCTGGTCGAAGGCGCTTCGATCCTCACCGAGGGCAGGGACTGGCCGGGCTGGTCGCCGACCTGGATGCTCGGCCACCGCATCGGCGGAAAACGGCTCGGCATCGTCGGCATGGGCCGCATCGGCCAGGCCCTGGCGCGCCGGGCGCGGTCGTTCGGCCTGCAGATCCACTACCACAACCGCCGTCCCGTGGCGCCGCGCATCGCCGACGAACTGGGTGCGACCTATTGGGAAAGCCTCGACCAGATGCTGGCGCGGATGGACATCATCTCGGTGAACTGTCCGCACACGCCGGCAACGTTCCATTTGTTGTCGGCGCGGCGGCTGAAGCTGATCCGCAAGGACGCCTATATCGTCAACACCGCGCGCGGCGAGGTGATCGACGAGGAAACCCTGACCAAGTTGATCGAAAGCGGCGAGATCGCCGGCGCCGGCCTCGACGTGTTCGAGCACGAG
>JBGPSI010000119.1:0-15057 GCA_041490045.1 Bradyrhizobium sp. | reverse complement strand
ACACCACCGGGATCGCCGGCTTGAATCCGGGCAGCATCTCGGTCACCGGCTTCCTGTCGTCGGTGATGGTGTCGCCGACACGGGTGTCGGCCACTTCCTTGATCGCGGCGGTGATGAAGCCGATTTCGCCGGGGCCGAGCTCGTCGATCTGCGTCATCTTCGGGGTGAAGAAGCCGACGCGCTCGACGTCATAAGCCGCATTGGTGCCCATCATCCGGATGCGCTGGCCCTTCTTCATGACGCCGTCGACGATCCGCACCAGCACCACGACGCCGAGATAGACGTCGTACCAGCTATCGACCAGCAGCGCCTTCAGCGAGGCGTCGCGGTCGCCCTTCGGCGGCGGCAGCCGGTGCACGATGGCTTCCAGCACGTCGTCGATGCCGAGACCGGTCTTGGCCGAGATCATGACCGCATCGGAGGCATCGATGCCGATCACGTCCTCGATCTGCTGCTTGACCTGGTCGGGTTCGGCCGCCGGCAGGTCGATCTTGTTGAGCACCGGGACGATCTCGTGGCCGGCATCGAGCGCGTGATAGACATTGGCAAGCGTCTGCGCCTCGACGCCCTGGCTGGCGTCGACCACCAGCAGCGAGCCCTCGCAGGCCGCCAGCGAGCGCGACACCTCGTAGGCGAAGTCGACATGGCCGGGAGTGTCGATCAAATTGAGGATGTAGGTCTTGCCGTCCTTGGCCGGATAGGTCAGCCGCACGGTCTGGGCCTTGATGGTGATGCCGCGCTCGCGCTCGATATCCATGGAATCGAGCACCTGTTCCTTCATCTCGCGCGCCTGCAGGCCCCCGGTGGTCTGGATCAGCCGGTCGGCCAGGGTCGATTTGCCATGGTCGATATGCGCAACGATGGCGAAGTTGCGGATGTTGGAAATAGGGATGGATGTCATGGGCGCGAGATAGCACTCGCACCCCGCTGCGGCAACCATAATGCGCTGTTTTTGCGGCACATCTTCACGCCAAGCTGATTCCACTTCGGCCCAAAACGCGCTACGCACAGGCCATGACAAGCACGTCGTTTTTGCCTGCCGTCTCGCGCGCGCGCCGCAAGCTGTCCGTCCGGCGGCTGGCGGCCTGGCTTGCGGCATGCGCCAGCGATCCGAAGTCCGGATGGCTGCTGGTGACCGGCTTCGCGGTAGCCCATGCCGTGCTCTGGATCTTCATCCTGATCAATCTGAAGGCGGCGCAGGACGTCCATACCGACGTCGCGGAGGCGTTCGCGTGGGGCCAGAAATTCCAGCTCGGCTACGGCAAGCACCCGCCGCTGTCGGGCTGGATCGCGGGCCTCTGGTTCAGGGTATTTCCGGTCGCCGACTGGTCGACCTACGCGCTGGCGATGGCGACGCTCGGCTGCGGGCTCGTGATCTGCTGGCTGATCGCCTTGCGCGTGGTCGATCGCCGCCGCGCCTTCTTCACCGTGGTGATGCTCGCGCTCTACCCGATCTTCAATTTCAAGGGTTTCAAATATAATCCCGATCTGCTGCAGCTCGTGACCTTGCCGCTTCTGGTGCTGGCCTATCTGAACGCGTTCGAGAAGCGCAGCGCGCGCTCGGGCCTGTGGCTCGGACTTGCCGGTGCGTTGGCGCTGATGACGAAATACTGGGTGCTGACCATGATCGGCGCCATCGGCATTGCCGCGCTGGTTCATCCCGACCGCATGAAATTCCTGGCCTCGCCGGCACCATGGGTTGCGATTCTCACCCTCGTCGTCGCCATGATCCCGCATCTGGTCTGGCTGAAAGAGGTCGACTTCGTGCCGCTGACCTATGCCGGCGACGTCTACAGCCTGTCGAACCGCGCCCAGGTTGCGCAGCTCGTGCTCGGCTATGTCGGCCACAATCTGGCGCTGTTGCTGGCGCCGGTGGCGCTGGCGCTGCTTGCGCTGGCGTTGGTACCGCGGTGGTGGAAGACCCCGCGGGCATTGGTCGGTCGCGCCTGGTCGCGCGGGCCGAATCCGGCCGTGAACCGGTCGCAGGCGCTCAACGTCTGGATCATCCAGCTCGTGGTTGCGATCGGGCCGCCGCTCGGCGCCTTGCTCTTCGATGTCTACATGAAGACCGATTGGGGCATCTCGCTGTTCTTCCTGACGCCGCTGGCGCTGGCAGCGATTCCCGCGTTTCGCCTGCGACGGATGGCGTTGTTCAACATCGTCGCGATCTGGCTCGTCGTCACGCTCGCCACCCTTGCCGCCTCGCCCGCCATCGCCGTGCGCGACATGGCCGAGAATCCGAACGGCGCTTCAGGTTATGCCGCGCGCTCGCAACTGGCCCGCGAATTGACGCAAGACTGGCATAGCCGCTTCAACACCAGATGGGCCGTGGTCGCCGGCACCACGGAGATCGGCGAGCCCATGACGTTCTACAGTCCCGATCATCCGGCGCCGTTCACGCCCGGCGAATTGTGGTCGTCGGGGCTGACGTCGCTGGAGGAGGCCAAGCGGTTCGGCTTCATCGGCATCTGCGATACCACGGACTGGCGGTTCAAGCCTTGCACCGCGTGGATGGAAGCGAACGCCGCCAACGCCGAGCGTCTGACCGTCACCACGCAGCGCTTCTTCCACGGCCATCCGGGTCCCGCGGTCAGCTGGAACGTCTACATCGTGCCGCCGGCGAAGTGACCGAGGCCGAAAGGCCGAGAGTCATTCCGGAGCGCGCGAAGCGCGAATCCGGATTCTCGAGATAAGATCACGTGCCTTCTTCGTTGAATTTGCTGGCCACGAGTTCGGTGATGGCGTCGATGGCGGATTGCGCCTCGGGGCCGATCGCGGAGACCACGATCGAAGTTCCCGGGCCTGCGGACAGCATCATCAGGCCCATGATCGAGGTACCGCCCACGGTCTCGCCACCTTTGGTCACCCAGACTTCGGCGTTGAAGCGCTCGACCATCTGAACGAATTTCGCCGAAGCGCGCGCGTGCAGGCCGCGTTTGTTGATGATGGGAAGTTCGCGAGACACCGCGCCCGCGGGAACACTTGGCCCGGCCTCGTTTGCAGGCTGCGGGGCGTCGTCCTCGCTCATTTGCCGGCGAGGACCCGGCTGGCGATCGTAACGTATTTGCGGCCGGCTTCCTGGGCCATCGCGATGGCGTCGGGCAGCGAGCGCTCTTCGCGAACTTTCGCAAGCTTGACCAGCATCGGTAAATTGATGCCTGCGAGCACTTCCACCTTCGGACGGCTCATGCAGGAGATCGCAAGATTGGAAGGCGTGCCGCCGAACATGTCGGTGAGGATAGCGACGCCGTCACCAGAGTCGACGCGGTTCACCGCCTCGATGATGTCGCTTCGACACAGATCGGAGTCGTCCTCGGCTCCGATCGTCACGGCTTCGATTTGTTTTTGCGGGCCCATGACATGTTCGAGCGCCGCCTTGAACTCGTCGGCAAGGCGCCCATGGGTCACAAGTACTAGACCAATCATCGGAAACTCCTCGCGGGTGCTTTTTGGTGCACCGCACGAACGCGCCACTTTGACCATCCAGAGCCCCCGCGCAAGAGGGGTTCTTCGCGATTCTCCCGGAAATTTATCAGTAGAGGGGGAGCCTGCGCCGGTTATTCCGTGGCGATAGTGGGGGTTATATGGTTACCAATCCCCTTCGAGCAATCGGCCGAAAGGCGTGAAGATGATGAACTCGCGGTCATGGTCAATGCAGCCACCACGAGTGGAAATGCATCGAAGCCTATCCCTACGGGAATTCGCGGTATTTTGATACCTGAAATTTGGGTCTGGAGCGCTTCGGGCGAGGGCAGGCGCTCGGCATCGGCGGCGGCCAGATCGACAACCAGGTCAACTACGGCCTCATCGACAAAATCGCAGCGGCGAATCCCCAGCCCGCGAATTTCGATCAACCCGGCCAGTTCGCGCGCGGGGCGGACCATCAGCCGTCCCTCGCTCACGGTAAGATGGACGCGGTCGTCGCCGACCAGCACGGCCGCAGCGATCTGCCCGGCGCGCCCGGCCAGGATGAGATCGAAGGCGAGACGCGATTTGCCGGCCCCCGAGGCGCCGCGGATCAGCACCGCGCGATTTCCCACCCGTACGGCGGACGCGTGCACGCTCGCGCCGCCTTGGGTCATGGCGCCGGCAGCCTGACCACGAAGCGCGCGCCGGCGACCGTTGCCTCACCATCGGCGTTGACCGGCCCCTGACGATTCTCCGCCCAGATGCGTCCGCCATGCGCTTCGATGATCTGCTTGGAGATCGACAGCCCGAGGCCCGAGTTCTGTCCAAAGCCCTGATGCGGCCGGTCGGTGTAGAAGCGCTCGAAGATCCGCTCCAGCGCGTCCTCGCGGATTCCCGGCCCGTTGTCGTCGACCACGATCTCGATTTCCGATCGCAGGCGGCGGCAGACGATCCGCACCTTGCCGCCGGCTTCGGAGAACGATTGGGCGTTGGAGAGCAGATTGGAGATCACCTGTCCCAGCCGCGAATCGTGACCAGGCACCGAGAAGGTGTCGTTGGGGCCTCGCCCTTCGAAGCGCACGTCCACGGCGATGTTGTTGCCGCGCCTTGTTTCGTTGGCGACGCTCGCCAGCGCCTTTAGCAGCCGGCGAAGATCGACCGACGTCATGTCCTGCCGCTGCAGTTCGGCATCGAGGCGGCTCGCATCGGAAATATCCGAGATCAGCCGGTCGAGCCGCTTGACGTCGTGCTCGATCACCTCGAGCAGCCGCGCGCGGCTGTTCTCGTTGCGCGCCAGCGGCAGCGTCTCGACCGCCGAGCGCAGCGAGGTCAGCGGGTTCTTCAGTTCATGGGCGACGTCGGCGGCGAACATCTCGATCGCCTCGATGCGGTTATAGAGCGATTCCGTCATGTCGCGCAGCGCGCCGGAAAGATGCCCGATCTCGTCGCGGCGGCGGGTGAAATCGGGGATTTCGACGCGGGTGCGGATGCGGCGGCGGACGCGCTCGGCGCTGTCGGCGAGCCGGCGGACGGGGCCTGCGATGGTGCTCGCCAGCAGCAGGGACAGCATGATCATCACGGCGGAGGCGACGCCGCCGACTTTCAGGATCGCGAGTCGTTCGGCGGTCACCATCTGGTCGATGTCGTCGCCCTGGGTCGAGAGCATCAGCGCGCCGTGGATGGCGCGGAACCGCTGCACCGGCACCGCGACCGAGACGATCACCTCGCCGCGGTCGTTGACGCGCACCATGCTGCTCTTCTGGCCCTTCAGCGCGTCAGCGACCTCCTGATAGCCGTTGCCGTTCTCGGGCCCCAGTTCGCGATAGAGCGGCAGGTCGCCGCGATTGAGCCAGGTCCGGATCGCGATCGTCATCCGCTCGAAGAAGCCCGGCTTCTCGACGGAGGGCGGCGGCAGTTCGAAGCGCAGCACGTCGCCGCGGCCGTAGAGGCTGCGGCTGTCGAGAATGAGCCCGCCGTCGCGGTCGTAGATGCGGGCGCGGGTCTTGGTCGGCGAAATCAGCCGCCGCAACACCGGCGCGACGCGTTCCGGATTGATCGGAAAATCCAGTCCCGAAGATTCGTCCGGCGCTCCGTAGGTTTCGCCGGGCTTGAGATCCTGCAGCCGGTCGGGATCGATGGTGATGGTGTTGGTCTCGACGGTGGCCGACGCCGCGATCGCGCCGCCGATGATCTCGGCCTGGACCAGCAGGCTCTGCGCCCGCGCGTCGATCAGGCCGGCGCGGAATTGCGAGAGATAAAGAATGCTCGCCACCAGCGCGACCAGGCCGGCGAGGTTGAGCGAAACGATGCGGCGGGTGAGGCTCGAGAAGCTGAGCGCGAAGAAGAACTGGCCGGCGCGGCGCAGCCAGCCGAGCGGCCGCTGCCAGCCGCGCAGCTGCGGGCTGTCGATGACAACGCCGTCGAGCGCGAGAGAGGCCGAGACGCCCTCCGCATTCAGGCTTGGATCAGGCTGCGTTCGATCGAGCAATGGCCAAAACTGCCGGTTGTTTTCGATGGCGCCTTCGGAAAAGACGCCTTGCCCGTATCCTACCCCAGACGGGCGTCGGCGTCAGTTAACAATGGGCCTGCAAGAGGCGTGCAAATCAGGTTTCCTTGAAGCGGTAGCCCACCCCGTAAAGGGTTTCGATCATCTCGAAATCGTCGTCCACCACCTTGAACTTCTTGCGCAGCCGCTTGATGTGGCTGTCGATGGTGCGATCGTCGACATAAACCTGGTCGTCATAGGCCGCGTCCATCAGGGCGTTGCGGCTCTTCACCACGCCGGGGCGCGTCGCCAGCGCCTGCAGGATCAGGAACTCCGTCACCGTCAGCGTCACCGGCTCGTTCTTCCAGGTGCAGGTGTGACGCTCCGGATCCATCCGCAGCAATCCGCGGTCCAGCGCCTTGGCGTCGGTTTCCTTCGGCACAGCGGTGGGGTCCTTCGGCGCCGAGCGGCGCAGCACGGCTTTCACCCGCTCGACCAGGAGTCGTTGCGAGAACGGTTTGCGGATGAAATCGTCGGCGCCCATTTTGAGGCCGAACAATTCGTCGATTTCCTCGTCCTTGGAGGTGAGGAAGATCACCGGCAGATCGGACTTCTGCCGCAGCCGGCGCAACGTCTCCATGCCGTCCATGCGCGGCATCTTGATGTCGAGGATCGCCAGATCCGGCGGTGAGGTGCGGAAGCCGTCGAGCGCGGAAGCACCATCCGTGTAGGTCATGATGCGATAGCCTTCGGCTTCAAGCGCGATCGAGACCGATGTGAGAATGTTGCGGTCGTCGTCGACCAAGGCGATTGTGGGCATGAGCCTGCTTTCAGATACTGGTACGAGGTGACTGAAACGGCGAGCGATTCGGTGATGCGCCGTACAAGTGAGCTTCGAACCCGGTCAACGAGCAATGCAAGCTGGGCTGAAGTGTGACCGAGTTCCGCAAAACACCCGGGCCAAGCCCGGTGTCCCTGCCTATATAGCTATCGATTTTGCCCAGAAAAGGCCTTTATTGCAAACATATGGCGAGAAGACCGATGCAACCCACCCCTGATTTCGACGCTTCCCGGCTCGCCCGGTCGCTGTTGCGACGCAGCCGGCAAGGCGCTTTGGCGACCCTGATGGTCGGCAGCGGCGATCCCTATTGCTCCCTGGTCAATGTCGCCAGCCATGCCGATGGCTCGCCGATCCTGCTGATTTCGCGCCTCGCCGTGCACACCAAAAATATCCTGGGCGATGCCAGGGTTTCGCTGATGCTGGACGAGCGGGTCGAGGGCGACCCGCTGGAGGGCGCGCGGATCATGCTGTCGGGCCAGGCCGAGCAGGCCGACGGCGTCGACCTGGAAATCGCGCGAAGGCGCTACCTCAACGCCCATCCGTCCGCGGAAGCCTTTGTAAGTTTTGCGGATTTTTCCTTCTTCCTGGTGCGGCCGAGCGGCACTCATCTGGTCGCCGGTTTCGGGCGCATCGTCGACCTGAAGCCCGGGCAGTTCCTGACCGATATTTCCGGGGCGACCGCGCTCCTGGAAGCCGAGCAGGGCGCCGTCGACCACATGAACGCCGATCATCGTGACGCGACTAACCTCTACGCAACGAGGCTGCTGGGCGCCGGGGCCGCAGACTGGCGCTGCACCGGCTGCGATCCCGACGGGATCGACCTTCAGGCCGGTGGCAAGACCTTGCGGCTGGATTTCCCGGAACGCGTGACCAGCCCGGGGGAACTGCGGAAGATGCTGGTCAGGCTGGCGGACGAGGCACGGGTGAAAGAATAGCCGGACCTCGCCCGCGCGACAGGTAAACGCGAGGCGAGTCCAACATGAATTCCGGCGATCGATGGGCTCTCGCGTTGGCGCTTGGCATGAGCGCCGACCTCAGCGCGCCGTCATGTGCGCAAAAGGGCGAGGTGGCCGCCACCAGCGCCAAAATCGCCGAACTCAGCCGGGCCGGCAAATATGCCGAAGCGGTTCCGCTGGCGCAGGGGCACTGGAAAGCCTCGAGAAGAAATATGGCCTCTTCAACAGCGATGTCGCGGGCGCACTGAACAACCTCGCGCTGCTCTATGCCGACCAGGGGCGCGACGCCGAGGCCGAGCCACTCTACAAGCGCGCCATCGCGATCATGGAAAAGGTCCGTGGTATCGACTCCGCGGAGGTCGCGCCGGAATTGAACAATCTGGCCGCGCTGTATCAGCGCCGTGAGCGCTACGCCGATGCCGAGCCGCTGTTCGAATGCGCGCCGGCGATCCGCGAGAACTCGCTGCCGCACGATCATCCCGACATCGCACGATCCCTCAACAATCTGTCGACGCTCTATCAAAGCGAGGGACGAAACGCAGATGCGCCGCCGATCGCGGCGCGAATGATCGGAAGCGGGGCCGTGCAGGCTGCAGCAAGCGATGTCGCCGATCTCAACGACGCCTCGTCGCCGAAAAACGCCTATCCCGCCTTCTGGGGTCCGTTTGCGCTGATCGGCGAAGGCGCTGCGCCTGATCCTCGTTAATTGTGCGCCGCAGCAAGATTCCGGGCCTCTACGGCGCCAAATCGCGGCCGATTGTCGCGTCAGTCCGTGTCGCGGCGATTCGAAAGGCTGGCGAATAGCCCCTGCGCTGCAGCAAGTATTTGAATAGCATCCGACGCCCGCCTTGGAATAAACCAAATATCACGGGATCGGCTTGGCAAGCCCAGCGTTCATGAGTATTAGGTCGCCGGACCGGGGTCGCAGCGCTATTATACATCGACGGTCACCGCGACAGAGGCGCGCTTAACAACGGCATCGCGCGATCGAGATACGCGGTTTCGAGGAGGTCTTTTCGGTGCAAGAAACGGGTATACGCAACGGTGCCTTCGGCGCCGACAAATTCGGCTTAAAAAATCTCAAGCGGGTGCACTGGAATCTCGGAGCGCCGCAGCTCTACCAGTATTCGCTTTCGGCCGGAGAGGCGGTGCTGTCCGCCGACGGCGCGTTGTGCGCCGATACCGGCGACTTCACCGGCCGCAGCCCGAAGGACAAGTTCACCGTCCGCGACGCCTCGACCGAGAAGATGTGGTGGGCCGGCAACCAGTCGATCACGTCGGAACAGTTCGAAGCGCTCTATCAGGATTTCCTCAAGCATGCCGAAGGCATGACGCTGTTCGCGCAGGACCTCTATGGCGGCGCCGACCCGAGCTTCCAGATCAAGACCCGCGTGTTCACCGAACTGGCGTGGCACTCGCTGTTCATCCGCACGCTCTTGATCCGGCCCGAGACCGCGGTGCTCCGGCATTTCGTGCCCGAACTCACCATCATCGACATCCCGAGCTTCCGCGCCGATCCCAAACGCCACGGCGTGCGGTCGGAGAACGTGGTCGCGATCGATTTCGCCCGCAAGATCGTCCTGATCGGAGGGTCTTATTATGCCGGCGAGATGAAGAAGAGCGTGTTCACCACGCTGAACTATTATCTGCCTGCCAGGGGCGTGATGCCGATGCACTGCTCGGCCAATGTCGGTCCCAAGGGCGACAGCGCGATTTTCTTCGGCCTGTCCGGCACCGGCAAGACGACGCTGTCGGCCGACCCGAAGCGTACGCTGATCGGCGACGACGAACACGGCTGGGGCGCGGAGGGCGTCTTCAACTTCGAAGGCGGCTGCTACGCCAAATGCATCAAGCTGTCGAAAGAGGCCGAGCCTGAAATCTACGCCGCCAGCAAGCGCTTCGGCGCGGTGCTGGAGAACGTGGTGCTCGATGAGGATACCCGCGAGCCGGATTTCGACGACGGTTCGAAAACCGAGAACACCCGTTCGGCCTATCCGCTCGATTTCATCCCCAACGCCTCGCGCACCGGCCGCGCCGGCAACCCGAAGAACGTGGTGATGCTGGCGGCGGATGCGTTCGGCGTGCTGCCGCCGATCGCCAGGCTGACGCCGGCGCAGGCGATGTACCACTTCCTGTCCGGCTACACCGCCAAGGTGGCGGGCACCGAGCGGGGCCTGGGCAATGAGCCGCAGCCGGAATTCTCCACCTGCTTCGGCTCGCCGTTCCTGCCGCTCGATCCTTCCGTCTACGGCAACATGCTGCGCGAACTGATCGCCAGGCACAATGTCGATTGCTGGCTGGTCAACACCGGCTGGACCGGTGGCAAGTTCGGCACGGGCTCGAGGATGCCGATCAAGGTGACCCGGGCGCTGCTGACTGCGGCGCTCGACGGCTCGCTGCGCAATGTCGAATTCCGCACCGACAAATATTTCGGCTTCGCGGTCCCGACCGCGCTGCCGGGCGTGCCGAGCGAGATCCTCGATCCCGTCAACACCTGGAAGGACAAGGCCGAGTTCGACAAGACCGCGCGCGCGCTGGTCGGCATGTTCCAGAAGAATTTTGCGAAATTCGAAGCCCAGGTCGACGCCGAGGTCCGCGCCGCGGCACCCGACCTCAAGCTCGCGGCGGAATAGGCAACAGACTATTCCGAGGCGCGTCGAAGACGTGAACCCGGAAACTCCGGAGTGATACAAGGCCCGGGCGGTTCGCCCGGGCCTTTTCTGTTTCTGTTTGTTTCTGAGCGAGCCTCAGCAATGTCCGGACAGGTCGCTTAAGACCCGATTAACCGGATTTGCCCGTACTGCCGCCAGGGAATTCGCAGCGCGAGGCATCGGCATGTCGGACATCATGAGCATTATCCAGTCAGCCTTTGCATCGGCGCCGACGACACCGACCAACACCAAATACAGCCCGGTCGATCCGGCGAGTTTTCAGGGCAGCTGGACCGGCAGCTATTCCAACAACCAGAAATTCGAACTCACGATTTCCGAGATCAGCGGCTTCCGCGCCCAGGTCAAATACCAGAGCGGCTCGACGGTGCAGTACGGCAATGTGTTGATCGGGAACGGAGCGTCGTTCCGCATCGGCGACACCAAATTCCTGCTCACGGGCGCAGGCAAGGCCACCGTCGCCAACGCCGTGACCGATCCCGTGACCGGCAGCACCAGCCTGGTCCAGGGAACGGCGACCCAGAGCTAAGCCTTGAAATACCCGATCTGGGTGGTGGTCGCGAGCAGCCGCCCGGTCGGCGACCACAATTCGCCGCTCTGGTCGCCGTAACTCCGGTGGAAGATTTTTGCGTCGGCGACCGCGAGCACGCGGTTAATGTTCTCGGCCGCGAGATCCTCGGCAGCGGTGTGGAAATAGGTCGTCAGCGACACCGTGCCGAACGGCATCAGCTCGCGCCGGGCATGAAAGACGCGGGCGAAGAACGCGTCCGACATCGACATCAGCGACAGCATGTCGATTTTCCTCGGCGCGCGGTCGGAAATCCAGAGCCTGGAATAGGCACTCGCCGGCACCTCCTGTTTCGAGCCGCTGAGATCCGGAAAACCCTCGACGAAACGGAAATCATACTGGTTGGCCCACGATGCCTTGATCCTGGGATAGGGCTTAATCTGCTCGAACGGCTTGGCTTCCGGAAACTGCGCCGGCTGGTGCGACCAGGATGGCCGGCGCTCGGCGAACACGGCGGTGGCGAGCGTCGCCACCTCGCCGCCGCTTTGGGTCAGCTCGACGCACCAGTGCTGCGAGGAGCGGTTGGCCTTGACCAGGCGGACGTCGAGATCGAAGCCGCCTTCCGCGATCGGCGCGCAATAATTGACGGTCAGCGACAGCGGATCGCCGGCTCGTTCGGGATGCTCGATCAGCGCCCGCAGGACGGTGGCGGCGGTGGCGCCGCCGAACGGGCCGACGAAGGCCCAGTAATCCTCGCTGGTCTGGCCCTGCCAGCGGCTGTCGCCGGCGGTCACCCGCGTCGCTTCGTCGAAAAGGTGTTGCGTCCTGGTGAGCATCCCGGTCCTCTGCGCGTATTTGGTGTGTCGCCCGTCATTGCGAGGAGCGCAAGCGACGAAGCAATCCAGCTTGGGGAGCCATTTCTGGATTGCTTCGCGGAGCCTGTCATCGGGCGCGCTTTCGCGCGACCCGTTGGCTCGCAATGACGTTCCCATTTACCCGCGCAGTATGATGACTGCGCGGGTAAATTCAACGACGCCGGAGGTAATGGTTCTTCGGCCCTAGCGCGTCGCTCCGCGCTGCACGCCCGGCGCATCGGCGGCCTGTGGCAAGCCTCTGCGCACCGGCACGTTCCAGATTTCGCCGGCGTATTCGCGGATGGTACGGTCGGAGGAGAACCATGCCATCCGCGCCACGTTGAGGATCTGGGCGCGTGTCCACGCCGGCACCACCTGCCAGCGCGCGTCGATGCCGCGCTGGGCCCCGTAATAGGAATCAAAATCCGCGCTCACCATGTAATGGTCCAGATGGCGCAGCGCGTGCGCGATCGATTCGAACCGGCTCGGGTCGCCGGGCGAGAATTCGCCGCTGGCGACGGCATTGATGGCGCGCGACAGCTGCGGCGATTTGCGGATCACGTCGGTCGCATCCAGCCCCTGCTTGCGCCGCACCATCACGTCCATGGCCTCCATGCCGAAGATCGCGATGTTTTCCGCGCCGACATGGTCGCGGATCTCGATATTGGCGCCGTCGAGCGTGCCGATGGTCAGGGTGCCGTTCAGCGCGAGCTTCATGTTGCCGGTGCCGGAAGCTTCCATGCCCGCGGTCGAGATCTGTTCGGACAAATCGGCGGCCGGAATGATGACCTCGGCGAGGCTGACATTGTAATCGGGCAGGAACGCGATCTTCAGGCGGCCGGCGACGGCGGGATCGTTGTTGACGATTTCGGCGACGTCGTTGATCAGCTTGATGATCAGCTTGGCGTAGCGGTAGCTTGCCGCCGCCTTGCCGCCGAAGATCTTCACCCGCGGCACCCAGTCCTTCTGCGGATCGTCCTTGATCGCGTGATAGACCGCCACCGCTTCCAGGATGTTCAGCAGCTGGCGCTTGTATTCGTGGATGCGCTTGATCTGGACGTCGAACAGCGCGGTGGGGTCGACCTTGATGTTGAGGCGTTCGCCGATCAGCCGCGCCAGCGCCAGCTTGTTGTGCTGCTTGGCGGCGCGGAACCGCTGCTGGAATGCGTTGTCGCTGGCGTGGGTCTCGAGCTTCTCGAGCAAGGTGGGATCGTCGAGCACGGCTTCGCCGCAGGCCTCGCGCAACAAATCGGTCAGCTTCGGATTGGCCAGCATCAGCCAGCGGCGGAAGGTGATGCCGTTGGTCTTGTTGTTGATGCGGCCGGGATAGAGATGATTGAGATCGTGGAACACGGTCTCCTTCATCAGGTCGGAGTGCATCGCCGAGACGCCGTTGATGCTGTGCGAGCCGACGAAGGCCAGTTGCCCCATCCGCACCCGGCGGCCGGATCTTTCGTCGATCAGGGAGACCGAGGCGCGGAAATCGACGTCGCCCGGGCAGCGTGCATCCGCCAGCGCCAGATGGCCGACATTGATGCGGTAGATGATCTCCAGGTGCCGCGGCAACAGCCGCTCGAACAATTCGACCGGCCAGGTCTCGAGCGCTTCCGGCAGCAGGGTGTGGTTGGTGTAGGACAGCGTCGCCAGCGTGATCTTCCAGGCTTCTTCCCAGCGGAAATTGTGCAGGTCGACCAGGATGCGCATCAGCTCGGTGACGGCGAGGCTCGGATGGGTATCGTTGAGCTGCACCGCGGCCTTTTGCGCGAGGCTGCGGAGCTGGCCGTCGGACGCCAGATGCCGGTTGACCAGATCCTGCAGCGAGGCCGAAACGAAGAAATATTCCTGGCGCAGCCGCAGCTCGCGGCCCGCGGGGCTCTCGTCGTTCGGATAGAGGAATTTGCAGATCGATTCGGCGCGCGCTTCCTCGGCGACGGCGCCGATATAATCGCCGGTGTTGAAGACGTCGAGCCGGAGCGGGTCGGGCGAACGCGCCGACCACAGCCGCAGCGCGTTGACGTGCTGGCCGCGCCAGCCGACGATCGGGGTGTCATAGGCGACCGCCTGCACGGTCTCGGAGGGATGCCAGATCGCGCGGTCGCGGCCCTTGTCCTCGACATGTTCGACGCCGCCGCCGAAATGCACGTGATAGACCACTTCCGGCCGCTGGAATTCCCAGGGGTTGCCGAAGCTCAGCCACTCGTCGGGATATTCCTGCTGCCAGCCCTGCGCGATGACCTGGCGGAACAGGCCGAAATCGTAGCGGATGCCGTAGCCGATGGCGGGGATGGCGAGCGTCGCCATGCTGTCCATGAAGCACGCCGCCAGCCGCCCCAAGCCGCCATTGCCGAGCGCGGCATCCGGCTCGCATTTGCGCAGATCCGCCAGGCTGACGCCGAGATCGCCGAGCGCGGTCTCGAACACCTTCAACAGCCCCATATTGTTCAGGGCGTCGGTGAACAGCCGGCCAATCAGAAATTCGAGTGAGAGGTAATAGACCCGCTTGGCGCCGGCGTCGTAGCTCTTCTTGTCGGCGGTCAGCCAGCGGTGCACGATGCGGTCGCGCAGCGCCAGCGCGGCCGCCTTGTACCAGTCGTGCCGGGTCGCCATGCCGGCATCCTTGCCGATCGCGAGCCGCAGCTTGGTGAGGATCGCGCTCTTGATTTCGGCCAGCGCCAGTTCGTCGATCGGCTGATCGTGGGTGGGAAAATTGGTCGGGAGCGATGGATCGGACAAAGTGGGCATCCCTCAACTCGAAGCCTGCTGAATCATACGCGCTCAATGCCGGGATCGAAACCCGCCGGGGGTCCCGATTGTGCAATGCATGCATGGTTTTTATGCAAGGACCGGGCCGGATTTTGTTCCTCTCCGCAGGACGTCCGTTCGGTGATAGAATGCAATCCGTGAAATCCGATGTCGCATATCCCGGAGGACCGGACCATGAGGCTGACCATCGAGATCGCCGCCGCCGCATTCCTGTTGTTCTGCATCACCGCATCCAGCGCGGCCTTCGCCGCCGGCCAGAGTGCCGACGGGTTGAGCTGCTCGTTCAGCGTCCCCGCCAACGCCTCCCCCGCCGCCCGCTGCGCCGCCATCAAGCGACAATGCGGCGGAAAGTTTTTTGCGAATTATTGCGGGGACAAGATGCTGTCGGCGATGTGAGGTCGCATCTTCTCGTCCTGGCGCGGGCCGCAACGTCGTCCCGGCGAAAGCCCTAGGGCATGCACACATTTTTTGGCCGCATGGCGGCGTCAATCAAAATCGCGAGCCTTTTCAACGATCGCTGAACGAGCGACGCCAAAGTCGGTCCAAATCGGCTGTTATCTAAGTGCCTGTATT
>JBGPSI010000118.1:0-15077 GCA_041490045.1 Bradyrhizobium sp. | reverse complement strand
GCGTTCACCGCGCCGGAGCGATTGGCGGTCATGCAGCAGCGCATCGGGGCGATGATCAAGGCAGAGTTGGCCGTGCAGCAGCCGCTGGGGAAATTCTATGACCTGCTGGATGACGCGCAGGAAGCCAGGCTCAATGCACTCGCCGAAGACCGGCGCAAGATGTCCGCCGCAAACGCGGCCGCGGAAGCGCCTGCCCAGGGTTGCGGTGCGGTGCAACCAGCCGCGTTGCAATGGCCGGCGGACGAGATCGAGGCGAGGCTGCACCCGAACGAACTTCAACGCGCGGCTCTCAAAGGGCTGCTAGACGCCAATGCCAGGGCCTTCGACATCCTGAGCGCTGAATGCCAGCCGAAAGATGCCACCACTCCACCCGCTCGCCTTGACGCAATCGACGGGCGGCTCGATGCCATGCAGCGAGCGGTCGGTCTGGTGAGCGCCGCGCTCGAGGCCTTCTACGCGACGCTGAACGACGAGAAGAAGGCGCAGTTCGAGGCGATCGGACAAAAGCGAACGGCGTAATTTCCCGTCCATTGCCGTCGCTGACCCATAGTCCGCTTGTCAGGGCCACTCGGCATCGGCCGGCGTTCGTGCCTCCGCGACATTACTGGCATGAATGCCGCTTTTGCTGCTAACTTAGACAGCGGTTGATCGATCAAGGAGGCGCCCATGCGCTGGATGTACCTCGGCATCATCGTTCTTTTCGCCGTCGCGACGATCATTTTTGCTCTGCAAAACTTCGAGATCGTCACAATGTCGCTCCTCGGCTTCAACGCCCGCGCACCGCTCGCGCTGGTGGTCGCCATCGCCTACCTTCTGGGCGCGGTGACGGGGGGCAGCCTGTTCGCGCTGCTGCGCCGATCGTACGAAGGTTCAAGACAAACGATGGCAGGTTTGCACTAAGAGGGCCACCGCTCGGCCACTGACATCCCCCGTTCATGAATCCTGAGAAGGAACGGGAGAGTAAGATGATCTGGCGCTCGTCTGTGCCAAGCGTGACGAGTTGCACAATGAAGCCGTTATGCTTCGCGACTTCTCATCCACTGACGCGGGCTTCGGCACGCTCTCGCTCTTTGGGATTTCGGCCACGCCTGAGATGAAGCTGCGCACCAAAGCAGGGCAAGTCCGTCACACGATCAGATCGTGCGGCACGTGGGTAACGACAACGCCCCCCGCATGGTGCGGAACGATACTGAAATGGTCAGCTGAATGTTGCCCAGGCGGAGACAGATCAATTGTTTGCGTCCCTGAAACCTCCGGCAGCTTGTGGGGTCCAGCGGAATTTTCGTGATGACCGATCGATGCCGGGGTGTAGTCCTCAGGTCCGCGGTCGATGACGTCTGAACCTTTATGACCGGGAAGCTCGTCCTTGAACTTGAATGAGTCTCCAAGAACGAGCTCGCCGGTCGTCTCCGAGCGATGCATGTGAGTCTCGGCAGGATTAACCGGGCTGGTGTTTGTCGCGATCAATTCCGAGTGCTCTTTCAAATCGGAATGATCTTTTGATACCGAATGTTCCTCCAATTTAGAATGATCCTTCGAATGCACTTTATTGTTTGACGTGGCAGCGTCGCTCGTTTCAGAAGCGATATTTTCATCACTGTGAGATGGTGGGCCTCCGGCCTCCGGCGTCGCGCCAGTTTCGACATGCGACGGCGCGGCGACCGTCTTCAGCGCGGTGATGTCCGTATTGTTGATCGTGCCACTCGGGGGTGTCACGGCTCCGTTGCCGATCGACATCGAACCGGCGCTGTCGTGCACCGGCGTTTTGTCGAACGTGACGTTATTTTCCATGGGCGCCGTGGCGGGGCCGCGCTGCGGTTCGATTGAGTGTCCGCTAGCCAGAATAACGACGGCGTCATCGGTGTGTTCGGTCGCGGGAGTCCGACCTTCGTCGAAGCTGCTAAAGCTCAAGCTCCCCTCGGTCTTTTGCCACGTCCAGTCGCTGGCGGCGAGGAGTGCGCCATCACTGGTGGTCGTGCCGGACCAAACGAGGGCGGTGGTCATCGTGGCGATCGTTGCGTCGTTTGCCGCCGTCGCGGCCAGCCCATGGTCGATCGGCTCACCGGCGATCGCCACGGCCACCACTGTCGGCTCGGGGACGAAATCCGACGCCTGAATGGTCGCAATCCCCTGGACATGGATCTCCTGCAGACCGGAAGCGCCGATGCGCAGGGTCTGGTCCGTCGGATTGACGTACACAATGGTTTCATTGTCCGCGCTGTCATAGAGCCAGGCAATGGTATGTGCCGGCACAGACGTGCTCGCGGGGGTCAATGCCAGAATGCCAAAGCCCAGTGCGCCAAGGGCCGATAAACCGATCCAGTCGGACCCCGATCTAAAATCGGAGATCGTGTCGAACCGGGCCGCCCGAGAATCCGCTACGGACGAAAAAACGAAGCGGTCGTTTCCATTGCCGCGTGTAAGAAAGTCCGGCCCGTGTCCGGCGAGGAGGGTACCATTCCCGCTGTTGGCGTCGATCGTATCGCTTCCCGAGCTTCCGTGGACCGTATCGGCCCCGTCATTGCCGTTGATCGTGTCATTGCCGGAGCTTGCGCTGAGGAGGTCCGCTTTGCCGGTGCCGTCGGCGGTGTTACCGGCGGCAGCCACCTGGATGATTTGGGCGTCGGTACCTGCGACCGCGATGCTGTCTTGCTGAGGGATCGCGGCGACGGACGGCGGATCGGTTGCAACTTGCGTCGCCGTGGCCAGGTGGGCGAAATCGTCATCGTCGCTGGCGCCGTGGATGGTGATAGTCACCAGCTCTGCGGTGCCGTCTATGGTGTGCACCGTGAAGGTGTCGGTCAGCGTGTCGTCGGCGTGGAGCGCCCGCACCGTGTAGTTCGTGTCGTCGAGCGTGTAGGTCCACACGCCGGCCGCCGTCATCGTGAAAGTGCCGTAGCCGCCTTCGCTCTTCGACGAACTCACCTCCATAAAGGTGTTGGACGGATTGTCGACGTCGGTGTCGGTCAGTGTGCCCGTCGCTCTCGGCACGGCGGGCGCGTCATCGGCATCATCGCCGGGCCCGGTCACCGAGCCCGTTGTCTTGCCGGAAATGATGGCGGCGTCATTGGTTCCGTTGATGGTGATCGTCACCACCTGTGGGGTGCCGTCGATGGTGGTCACCGTGAAAGTATCGGTCAGCTTGTCGCCAACGTTGAGCGCCTGCACCGCGCGGTTGTCGTTGTCGAGCTTATAGGTCCAGACGCCATCCGCCGTCATCGTGAAGGTGCCGTAGCCACCCGCGCTCGCCGTTTGGGAAGTGATCTCCGTGAAGGTGTTGGACGGATTATCGACGTCGGTATCGGTGAGCGTGCCCGTTGCGGTCGGCGCGCCGGGCGTGTCACAGCTAGCCTCGATCACTGAGCCCGTCGTGGTGCCGGAAATGATGGCGGCGTCGTTGGTGCCGTGGATGACGATCGTCACCACCTGTGGCGTGCCGTCGATGGTGGTCACCGTGAAGGTGTCGGTCAGCGTGTCGCCAACATTGAGCGCCTGCACCGCGCTGTTAGCTTCGTTGATCGTATAGGTCCACACGCCAGCCGCCGTCATCATGAAGGTGCCGTAGCCGCCCGCGCTCGCCTTTGGCGAGCTCACCGCCGCGAAGGTGTTCTGCGGATTGTCGACGTCGGTGTCGGTGAGCGTGCCCGTCGCGGTCGGCGTGCCGGGCGCGGCATTCGCGATGCCCCCAGCCTCGACCGCTGAGCCGGTCGCGGTGCCGGAAATGATGGCCGCGTCGTTGACGCCGTTGATGTTGATCGTGAAGGCCCGACTGGCTGAGAGCGTGCCGTCCGACACCGTGATCGTGAAGCTTTCGGTTGTCGGCGCCTGCAGCGCATTGATCGCGCCGCTGTTCGGGACGAAGGTGTAGGCGCCGGTCGTGCTGTCGACGTAGAGCGTGCCAAACGGGCCGGTGTTCGATACATTGTACGTCACCCCGCCCAGTGTCGTGTTGCCGGCAGTCCCCCCGCTGATGCCGAAGGTCAGTCTGCCGTTGGCACCGCTGGCAGAGAAAGTTCCGCTGGCGGCGGTGAAGGTGTCAAACACCACCGTGTCGATTTCGACCGGCCCCGTCGCCGCATTCAGGGTCGGCGGAAGCCGGATAAACTCAGGGACTGTGAAGACCGCCGACTCTATCGGCGGGAGCGAATTTTGCGCGTGGATGGAGTCGGTCTGAATAAAATTGATTGGTTCCACCGGCAGCGGATTGACGGAGGGAGGGGTGCTGGACCCGCTTGGTCCCAGCCCTTTCGCATAGTTGGCGAGCACGTCCTGTTGGGCCGCCTGCAACTCCTGCATCCGACTAGGAGAATTCGCGACCTCGTTCACGCTGACCGAGGACCCTTTTGGGCTCAAGATGACCGTCTCTCCGGGATCCTCGACAATGATGTGTCGCGGGACCGCCTCCTTGGTTATGAGCTCGAATACGCCGTGCTCGAGGTCTTTGTATGTGATGGTGTCATCGTCCAGGAACGTGACGTTCGGGTCCGCGGCCTGGACCTCTTTCATAGCTGAGAAGATCAGTGCCGCGAACGACAGCATGCCAATACCGCCGCCCTGGGCCCGGCTGCGAATGCTGCCAACCGGCGTGTCCACCGTCAGCGAGCCGGGCTTTGCCAGCCTGCCGGCAATGAAGGCGAAAGTGCCTCTGGTTACGGCGAACAGGGCCGACTGCAAGGTGCCGTCGGAGCCCCGCGCGAATTCGCTCAGCACCACGCGAGCGTCGCGGGACAGGTTGAACACGGTGCCGTCGACGAAGCGAATTTCGATCAGCCCGTCGGCCGCGGTCTCGATGACGTCACCCAGGCAAACAGGATCGCCAACCATGACTTGAACGGCAATGCCGCTCGCGCCCCTGATGGTGCCGCAACCGATCGCCGTCTGAATGTTGCCGATCGCTTGGGGAAGCTGGCCCCGAGCGGCCATGCACGCATCCCCGAATTCCACGCCGGACGCAACTAACATTGGCTTCGACCTCGCCTGCTGAGTAGCTCAGGCCCGGCGTGGTGCCGCGGTTTCCTTGCTTTTGGCTTGCGCAGTCAAAATGTCTTCGTGCTGGCAGCCCTGGGCTAGCCCGCCGAAACGACCTGATCCAATTTGATTCCAACAGCAAGGAGACGCGTTCAGCGCGACGTCGACATGGCAGGATTGCTGTCGTTCTGCCGCGATATGCGACCCCACGAAAAGATACTATTGTCTGTGTCCGAGATGTCTACCTCCCCGAAATGTCTACCTCTTAATGGCAGCACGCCAGCCTCTGGATGAGCTACTCTGCCAGGCATTGAAGTTATTGCGGTCTTGGCTCGGCGGTTAGCAACCATCGGGCTGTCACAAAACAAGATCTTCTCGAGAAGGAGGGGATCATGCGCGCACGTACGATTAGCGTATTGGTGGCAAGTGTCGTTTTGGCGCTAGCCAGTCTTTTGCCTTGTCGAGGGCAAGCGCAAACCGAGTCTGCCCGACCCGCCGTTCAGGAATCTGCATCAAAACCGATCGGGAAAGTCGTGAGCGCCGCGGGTTCGGTCACAATCGAACATGCGGGTGCTGTGGTCATTCAGGCAAATCTCGCCGGTCAACCCGTTCAGACGAAGGTTGGTGATCTCGCCTATCTGGGCGACGTGGTCCAGACCGGGGCCGATGGCCGGGTCGGGATCAACTTTACCGATGGTACCTCGTTCAACCTATCGAGTAACGCCCGCATGGCTTTGACCGAATTCGTGTACGACCCAAACGGGAAGTCGAATTCGAGCTTGCTCAGCCTGACCAAGGGAACGTTTACCTTTGTTGCCGGCAACATAGCGAAGACCGGCGACATGAAGGTCGACACCCCTGTCGCAACGATGGGGATTCGAGGGACCACGCCGCGCATCGAAATATCGGATGATGGGACCGTCAAATTTGCCACTCTTATTGAAGAGGGCAAGAGCAAGCTTGCGAAAAAGCCCGGTGCACCCACGGCGCAGCAACCCCAGCAAAAAGCCGATCACAAGTTCAATTTAAACATCTGTCGAGGGTGCTAGGATCATCTCTTGAGCGCAAGCCGTTCTCGGTGCAAGCGGGATCCGGCGTAGAACGACGACTTGCAGAAATCAGCGACAGCACATTCCCAAAATCGGGAAGCCCGACATGGAAATTAGCGCAAATGCCCGCACCATCGACGGCGTAGCGCCGATTCTCATCTTGCTGCTCCTCGGGTCGCCGGCGCTGGCGCAGAACCCGAAGCCAAAGGATAACTATCTCGGGAATATTGAGTTGTGCAACGGCTTGGATCGCACGTCGCCTGAAGCTCGAATTAATGGTTGCACGGCACTCATCGATGCGGGGCAAGGCACGACGATTGCCTTGGCTGTCGCCTATAACAATCGTGGCAATGCCTATACCGCGAAGGAGGATTACGACCGCGCCATCCGGGATTTCGATCAATCGATCAAGCTCAATCAAACTTACACCAAGCCCTTCAACAACCGCGGCGTGGCTTACTTGAGGAAAGGCGAATACGACCTCGCGATCGAGGCTTTCGATGAGGCGATCAGGCTCAATCCAAACTACGGCGAAGCCTTCGCCAACCGTGCCGGAGCCTACCTGAAAAAGAATGAGTACGATCGCGCGGCGCGGGACTATGACGAGGCAATCCGTCTTGATCCCAATTCGGGAGCCGTGTGGAACGGACGCTGTTGGACCCGAGCCATCCTCGGCGCGTTGCAGGCGGCGCTGGAGGACTGCAATAAGGCGCTTCAGTCGGGGTCGAACGACGCCGCGACGTATGACTCGCGTGGGCTCATCTATCTGAAGATGGGCCAACTCGGCGCGGCTATCGATGACTATAGTTCTGCGCTGCGCGTTGACCCGAAGCTGGCGAGCGCGCTCTATGGACGCGGGCTTGCCAGGCTCAAGCAGGGTGACAAAGCTGGCAGCGATTCCGATATCTCGGCGGCAAAGACAATCCAGGCCGAGATCGGTGACGACTTCACGCGCTATGGCGTGCGGTAGAGACTAATCAACGTAGAGCTTCGGATTACTGCCGCTTCCGTTCGGCGATCCATCCTTGATGTCGGATTGCCGTCGCTTGCGTGCCGCCGGCTTACCTCTCAGCACTGAGCGAAGATAAGACTGTTAAGGTGCATATCGCCCGCTTGATCCAAATCAACGCGGTGCCGCTCGACTGTCGTCTAATAGATTTTTGCTTCAGTAAGATCTCACCGGGAGGTTCTACATGAAGATTGCATTGTTATCATTGGCAATGATGGTCGGCCAAACGACGACTCCCGTTAGCGACCGCGTTCCTCAATTCAATGTCGAGGCGCTGTGCAAAGCGAGCGTAGCGGCCGACAAGGCAACGGGTCTGGTTTTGCCGCAGAGCTACGACGATTGCATGCGCGACGAAAAGACCGCGCTGCAACAGCTCAATGTTCTGTGGCTTCAAAATTCTGATGCCCTTCGAAACCGATGCGAAGGCGAGGCGACTGCCGGCGGCAATGACAGCTATGTCGATCTGCTGACCTGCGTGCAAATGGCCGATTGGGCGAAATCGACGCCATCAGCTCCAAAACTGAGGGGAGCGAGCAAGAACCGAAACAAACCGCGAGACGCCGCCGGAGTGCATTGACAATGCCGCAACCAGGGAGGCGAAACAGTGAATTGCGATCGCATCGTTCGTCCCACGCTAACAGGACCGCACGATCGAACTACCTGTGACCATCGCCCGAAACGGTCCTGCTAATCCGCCGATCGCCGTCGAACGTCCCTGCCAAAAGCGGCGGCCGAACATTTGAGAGCGTCAGTCCTTTCTAACGGGGAGACTTGCGTCATGAAAATCGTTTGCAGCCTGCTTGCAGGCGTTCTGCTTGCCCTGACTTCTACTTCGGCCTTGGCCCAGCAGATCACCGGCAATCCGGGTTCACCCGGCGCTACCACCACGATCGACGGAAAACAGCTTCCGCCCCCCGAACCGAATTTCGGTGGCGTGATCAGGGAGAAGGCTTCGGAGTCGACGGCCTGGTGGGCTCCGCGCGTCGTGCCGCCGAAGGGCGCACCCAACGTGTTGCTGATCATGACGGACGATGTCGGCTATGCCGCGCCGTCCACTTTTGGCGGGGTGATCCCGACACCCGCGCTCGACCGTATCGCCGCGCAGGGACTGCGCTACACCAATTTCCACTCCACCGCGCTCTGCTCGCCGACGCGGGCGGCAATCATCACGGGACGCAACCATCACTCGGTGGGTACAGGCGTGGTGGGCGAATTGGCAACGGGGTTTCCGGGTTACGATACAATCATCCCGATCGACAAGGGCACCATCGGTACCATCCTGAAGGAAAACGGGTATGCAACCTCGTGGTTCGGCAAGGACCACAACACACCTTCGTTCCAATCAAGCCAGGCGGGGCCGTTCAATCAATGGCCCAACGGCATGGGCTTCGAATATTTTTACGGGTTTGTTGGCGGCGATGCCAGCCAGTGGCAACCGAACCTGTTTCGTAACACCACGGCCATCTATCCGTTCCTGGATAATCCCAAGTGGAACCTGGAGACGGCAATGGCCGACGACGCCATCCAGCACATCAAGCAGCTGAAGGAGATCGCGCCCGGCAAGCCGTTCTTTGTCTATTATGTACCCGGCGCCACCCATGCGCCTCATCATCCGACGCCGGAGTGGATCAAGAAGATCGGTGATATGCACTTGTTCGATGGCGGATGGAACAAAGTGCGCGAGACCATCTTCGCCAACCAGAAGCGACTGGGCATCATGCCCGAAAACGCCAAGCTGACGCCGTGGCCGAAAGAACTGCCGCAGTGGGATTCGCTCGGTGAATTGGAGAAGAAGCTCTTCATCAAGCAGGCCGATGTCTATGGCGCTTACCTCGCCTATGCCGACCATGAAATCGGCCGGGTCATCCAGGCCGTCGAAGACCTTGGCGAGCTCGACAACACCCTGATCATCTACATCAGCGGCGATAACGGCGCGAGCGCGGAAGGCATGCTCAACGGCACGCCGAACGAGTTCACCACCTTCAACGGCGTGCCGGTGCCGGTGAAGGCCCAGTACCTCTGGTACCCGTTCTGGGGATCGGACAAGACCTTCCCGCACTTTGCCGCGCCTTGGGCGTGGGCGATGGACACCCCATTCAAGTGGGTGAAGCAGGTGCCGTCGCACTTCGGCGGAACGGCGCAAGGCATGGCCATGTCCTGGCCCGGCCACATCAAGGACGTCGGCGGAATCCGCCGCCAGTTCCACCACGTCATCGATGTCGTGCCGACCATCCTCGAAGCGACCGGCATTCCCCAGCCCGAGATCGTCAACGGCATCAAGCAGAGCCCCATCGAAGGCGTGAGCATGGCGTATACGTGGGATAAGGCGAACGCCGAAGCCCCAACGCAACACACGACGCAATATTTCGAGATGCTCGGCAATCGCGCCATCTATCACGACGGGTGGATGGCGTCCACGACGCCGGTGACACTCCCATGGGAGCTGAGCAGCGCCCCGCCGCCGGATGTCATCACCGGGTACAAGTGGGAGCTCTATAACGTCCAGGAAGACCCCACCCAGTACAATGACCTTGCCGCCCAGATGCCGGACAAGGTCAAAGAAATGCAGGCTCTCTTCGATTCCGAGGCGAAGAAGTACAATGTGCTGCCACTCGATAACACGACGCTGCCGCGCTGGAATGCGCCGCGCCCGAGCCTGACGGCCGGACGCACGGTCTTCACCTATTCGGGCGAACTGAGTGGCGTGCCGGCCAGCGCTGCGCCGAGCATCCTGAACAAGTCCTACACCATCACCGCCGAGGTCGAGATTCCCAAGGGCGGTGCGGAAGGCATGATCGTCACGGAAGGCGGGCGCTTCGGCGGCTATGGTCTGTTTCTGAGCAAGGGTGTGGCAGGCCTTCGCCGTGGCAAGCCGGTGTTCCTCTACAACCTGCTCAACCTCAAGCGCACGATCTGGTCCGGACCCGAGTTGAGTGCGGGCAAGCACACGATCGTCTTCGACTTCAAGTCGGAGGGACCGGGCCTGGGCAAGGGCGGCACAGGCGTACTCTCGGTTGACGGCAAGGAAGTCGACCGAAAGTCCATCGAACACGGCACGCCGATCACGTTCCCGGAGGATGAGACCTTCGACGTCGGCCAGGACACCCGCACCGGGGTCGCGATGATCGAATATCGCTACGATCCTCCGTTCAGGTTCACCGGCAAGATCAACAAGCTGACGTTCAAGCTCGAACCAGAGTCCAAGGCGGTAGCAGAGTCCAAGGCGGAACTGGGACCCATGGCAGCACCGGAGCCGGATCCTATTGAAGCACCGAAGCGATAGCATCCAGCATCAACAGGCCGCGGACGATGAAGAATGTGCTCCCTTTCGCCGCCATCGGAGAAGCCGCGACTGGATTGGCATTGCTGATCGTTCCGTCGCTGGTCGGTCAGTTGTTGCTTGGTGAGCAACTTGCCGGCGTCGCCATACCGGTCGCACGGGTGAGCGGGATGGCCCTGATTGCTCTGGGGATCTCCTGCTGGCCGGGGCCGCCGCTCGTCGGCATGTTGACCTACAGCGCACCGGTGACGCTGTATCTTGCCTACCTCGGTTTTGCAGGTGGTTTGACTGGCGTCCTTCTGTGGCCAGCGGTCATCCTTCACGCGATCCTCACCGCGCTATTGTCTCGTGACGTCGGGCGACTGCGGTACGAACCGCGCTAGTGAGCTGATTATCATGCGTCGCACAAAGCTGGCGTGCGATCACGATTATGAAGGGTGAAGCAAATGCTGATCATCGCGTGTCTTTACCTGGTATTGGTGTGGCTTGTGTTTTCGAAATTCAAGCTGCTCAAATGGGGCTGGGGTGCGGGTTCCGTCACAGTGCTGGTGGGCGTGTTCATCCTCGCGGTCTTCCTGGCGCTGTTCAATTATCTGACCCCGTCCGGCAGCCTGACTGTCATCTCCAGAGTTGTAGAAGTCACACCAAACGTCTCCGGACAGGTCGTCTCGATTCCGGTCAAGGCCAACGTTCCGGTAAAAGCCGGAACCATTCTCATGCAGATCGACCAGGCGCCATTTCAAGCAAAGGTGAAGCAGCTCGAGGCGTCCCTTGCCCAGGCCCAACAACAGGCCAAGCAACTCGTTTCGAACTACGAGCAAGCCACCGCCAATGTTGAGGGTTTGGCGGCACAGCTCGCGTACAATCGAAAGCGAATGTCCGATATCGAGAAGCTGACGGGAGAACAAGCCCAGACAGAATTCAAGATGCAGGACACTCAGGTCCAATATGAAACCGTGAATTATCAGTTGCATGCAGCCAAGGCAGCCCAACTCACGGCCAAACTCGCAATGGATTCGGAAATTGGCGGTGTAAACACAACCGTTGCTCAAATCGAAGCGCAGCTTGAAAACGCAAGGTGGGAGCTGGAACAGACAACAGTTCGCGCTCCAGCCGACGGCGAGGTAACGGTCATGGCATTGGCCGTGGGTGACCGCGCTCTGCAGTCTCGCGCGGCGCTGTCATTTATCGTCACGGACGATATCACGCTGATCGGAATGTTTTCGCCGAATGGTTTTGAAACCATCAGGCCCGATGCGGCTGTGAAGATCGTGTTCGACAGTCATCCTGGCCAGATTTATCACGCCAACGTTGTCGGCATACCCCGGGGGGTAGGCGAAGGTCAGCTCGCTGTCTCCGGAACAATTGCCCGTGTCGGCTCGATCGGCGGAGCCAAGGCCTATCCCGCCGTGATCTCGATACCGGACGGGATCGACAGGGCGCAGTTGAGAGTAGGCATGCCCGGAACGGCAACTGTCTTTTCGGAGAAAGCAGGCGCTATTGGGTTGCTGATGTCGATCCTCGTGTGGATCAATTCATACGCTGCGTATCTATGATGGAGCCATTGGCAGCTATTGGCTACAAGCCAGCCTTTCGGGCATGTCTGCTTCTGCGCCGCTGGTAGGGAACGAGCGGACATCGAACGTGCCCGAGCAACGTGCCAGTTTACGGCTCCACGGCTGATCCGCCGGCAACCCGACGGGCAAATCAGTCCGCTGTTTTCCGAGATGCCTGTCCAGCCCCTTTTGCAAAAATATTCTGGTTTTCCGAAGTGGCAAATCAGATCTATATCCGCGCCATCCCGTCCCACACAGAGGGGCGTTGCGCAACGTCAGGAACGCGGGGCGGGATGCGGTGGACGCTTAAGGTGCTCCTGACGAGGGCACTTGAAGCGGACGGCGAAGTCGTGTGGTCCTGATGCCCCGACGCTGGCATCAAGTCTGCGGCAACATCCGCAGGCGACGGTGGCAATAAAGCCCGGTCACCGAGGAGAGCGCGAAGGAAACCGTTAAAACCATTGCGCAGGGAAGGCCGGATTGCCTCCGCTGAACCTGTATGCTCGTGTGCGCTCTTCTACCCATTTTGCACGCGAGACCGCGGGTGCAGCGCGCACCCGGCTTTCCCTGCGCCCTTTGATTGGAGAGGGCGGAAGTGAGATGCAAAACTCGGACGTATTCCGTCGCGAGATCGCGAAGCTGTGTTTGAACGACGTTGCTTGAAACATGCTGTCCTGCGCACACCCACCGTCGTTGTCGCCTGCGAGATTGCGACAAGAATTTGCCGCCGTCTCCACCCGCGCCTGTCGCTCGGCTGTCGCACAGCGCTGCTATTTCGCGTTTCAGCACAGGCGCAGCGTTGATTCGGAAAGCCGCCTGCTTTGCGGGATGGCGCATGAGGAGTTCCGATCTCGACCGCACGACCGCTGAAACCGCCTATGCGCGGTGGGCGCCGATCTATGACGCGGTGTGCGGGCCTGTCATGGTGAACGGCCGCCGCGCGGCGGCACGCGCCGCGCGCGAAATCGGCGGCCGGATTCTCGAGGTCGGCGTCGGCACCGGTCTTTCTTTCGACGATTACGATTTCAGCACCGAAATCACCGGCATCGATCTTTCCGCGCCGATGCTTGCGAAGGCGCGCGAGAAGATGGCAAGCGGCCGCTATCCCTACGTCAAGCACGTCCTGCAAATGGACGCGCACCGGATGAGCTTTGCCGAAGCCACGTTCGATTGCGTGGTGGCGCAGTTCGTCATCACGCTGGTGGCCGATCCCGAGCAGGTGCTGTCCGAATGCCACCGCGTGGTGAAACCGGGCGGCCGCATCATCCTCGTTAACCATCTCTATTCGGAAAAAGGCGTCGCCGCAGCGGTCGAGCGATGGGCCGCGAAGCGCACCCGGGCGCTCGGCCTGCGCCCGGAATTTCCGTTCGCGCGGCTGCAGGCCTGGGCTCAGGCCAACAGGGACGCGAACCTCGTGGAACGCCGCAAGGTGGCGCCGTTCGGGATCTATACGCTGGTCTGTTTCGAACGAACTCGTCATCAGGCTGTCACGGGAATCGATTAGCTGCTCGCGCATGGGAATGACGTTATGAGTGACGAGTTGCCGGAACGGCGCTTTCGCACTTTGTTTATCTCCGATGTTCATCTCGGAGCCCGCGGCTCGCAGGCCGACCGGTTGCTGGATTTTCTCCGCACCCATGATGCCGACACCATCTATCTGGTAGGCGATATCGTCGACGGCTGGGCGCTGCAATCCAACTGGTACTGGCCGCAATCGCACAACGACTTCGTGCAGAAGATGCTGCGCAAGGCGCGCAAGGGCGCCAAGGTCATCTACGTCCCCGGCAACCACGATGAGTTCCTGAGGAACTATTACGGCACCCATTTCGGCGGCATCGACGTGGTCGAGAACACCATCCACACCGGCGCCGACGGGCGGCGCTATCTGGTGATCCACGGCGATATCTTCGATCTCGTGGTGCAGAACGCGCGCTGGCTCGCCCATCTCGGCGACAAGGCCTATGACTTCGCGATCCAGATGAACCGGCTGGTCAACTTCTTCCGCCGCATGTTCGGCGTGCCCTACTGGTCGCTGTCGCAATGGGCCAAGCTGAAGGTCAAGAACGCCGTGAACTACATCGGCGCCTTCGAGCAGACGCTCGCCGCCGAGGCGCGGCGGCACGGCGCCGACGGCGTGATCTGCGGCCATATCCATTACGCCACCATCCGCGACGAGCACGGCGTTCGCTACATGAACTGCGGCGACTGGGTGGAAAGCTGCACCGCGCTGGTCGAGCACGAAGACGGCCGGTTCGAGATCATCACCTGGACCGATCCGGTGCGCAGGGCGGTTCCCGTCGCTTCCGTCGCGGCGCGTGCCGCCTGATGCGGATCCTGGTCGCGACCGATGCGTGGCATCCCCAGGTCAACGGGGTGGTGCGCACGCTGGCCATGATGGCGGACGCGGCAAAAGGGCTTGGCGCAGAGGTCAGCTTCCTCACGCCGGAGTCGTTTCGCACCTTCGCGCTGCCGAGCTACCGGGATCTGCGGCTGGCGCTGCCGTATCAGGCCAAGATCGCCCGGCTGATCGCCGAGGCAATGCCCGACAGCATCCATATCGCGACCGAAGGGCCGATCGGACTCTTGGTGCGGCGCTATTGCCGCAACAACGGTTTGCCGTTCACCACGAGCTTTCACACTCGCTTTCCCGAATATATCTCGGCGCGCCTGCCGATCCCCGAATCCTGGATCTGGGCGGCGCTGCGCTGGTTCCATGCCCCGAGCCAGGTGGTGATGGCGGCGACGCCGGCGCTGGCGATCGAACTGCGCATCCGCGGCTTTCGCAACGTGGTGCTGTGGCCGCGCGGCGTCGACGCGCGCCTGTTCCATCCGCGTAGCGTCGACCTCGGGCTGCCGCGCCCGGTGTTCCTGTGCGTCGGCCGCGTCGCGGTCGAAAAGAACCTCGAGGCGTTTCTCGAGCTCGATCTGCCCGGAAGCAAGGTGATCGTCGGCGACGGGCCGGCGCGCGCTTCTCTGGCGCGGACATACCCGCAAGCGGTCTTCCTCGGATCCCGGCAGGGCGAGGCCCTCGCGGAAGCCTATGCCGGCGCCGATGTTTTCGTGTTTCCGAGCAAGACCGACACATTTGGTCTCGTGCTGCTGGAGGCGCTGGCCAGCGGCGTGCCGGTTGCCGCCTTTCCCGTGACCGGGCCGCGGGACGTGATCGGCACCGCGCCGGTCGGCGCGTTGAACGACGATCTTCGGCTCGCGTGCCT
>JBGPSI010000117.1:0-15349 GCA_041490045.1 Bradyrhizobium sp. | reverse complement strand
TTGGCGCTGCAAGCGCCTTCTTCTTCTGCGCCAGCCTGTTGAGCGCGATTTCGTTCCCGGTTGCGGCGTGGCTCGCCAGACGCATCGGGCTCGTCAACACCATGGTGTTCACCCACATTCCATCGAGCCTCTGCCTGATCGCGGTCGCGTTCTCATCGAACCTGACCGTCGTGCTCATTCTCCTGCTGGCCCGGTCGGCTCTGTCGCAAATGGATGTGCCGACCCGATCGTCCTATGTCATGGCCGTTGTCACGCCTGGCGAGCGAACCGCGGCGGCGAGCGTGACCGCGGTGCCGCGCAGTCTGGCCTCTTCCATCAGCCCCGCGATTGCCGGATTCATGCTCGCGGGGCCGTTTTCGGCGTTGCCGCTGGTGGTGTGCGGATGCCTCAAGATCGCATATGACGTGGCCCTGCTCGGACTGTTCCGGCACACCAAGCCTCCGGAGGAATCGTGATGCCGGAAGAGCTCGTCTGAGCAGAGGGCCACACCCACGCGTCCGGCAATCATCTCAGCCCTTGGCTATCGCCGTCTTCTCAAGCGCGGCGCGGACCCCCCGCGCAAGCTTCATGGCGTCATCATTGGCCCAGAAGTGAATGAAGAACATCCGCGGCTGCTCGTCCAGCATGTGGCTGTGGATCGCGGTCACTTCGATGTTGTTCGCGCGCAAGGTGCGGATCAGCGGATTGACCTCGTTCCCGGTGACCAGAAAATCGCCGGTAATGGCGGCCTTGCCGTTGCCGGTCGGTTGAAAGTTGATGCCGTTGGCGCCGCCCATCGGGCCGGTCACCTTCATCCCCATCTCCACGGGTGGATCGCGGCGCGGCACAGCGAACTGGTAGACGCCGCCGGTCGCACTGCCTTTGACGCCCATGATTTCATCGAGCTTGGTGGTATCGAGATCGATTGCCGGCGCGGGCGCGGCCCCCGTGGTCGGAGGATCGAACGGCGTGTTGCTGGATGCCAACGCCGAGCGGATGACCGCTGCCATCTTCTCCGGATCGCCATGCCCTCCGACATGCATGTAGAAGGTCGCGGGCGAGGCGCGCAGGATGTGGTTGTGGATGGCCGTGATGTCCAGACCGCCGTCCAAAAGCCTGGTCATGACGGGGTTGATCTCGGTTTCGAGCAGCACGAGGTCGCCCATCACCATGGCTTCGCCGCCCGTCGGGGCGAACGCAACCCAGCCGCCCAATGCCAGCGCCGGTTTGATGCTGACACCGTCCAGCGTCACCTTCAGATCGGATCGTGGCAGGCCGTAGCGATGGACGTCGCCCGACACCACCGCCGACTTCCCGAGCGCGGCGTCAACCTTGCTCCAGTCGATCTCGGCCGCCTGCGCGAACACCGGCATGGCTGCCGCAGCGAGCAACGTCACGAGTGCAAGTCTTGTCTTCATGCTCAAAAGTCTCGTCTTCATGTTCAGGCTCCTCTTTGCTGTTGCGCCCCAATTCACGATTTCAATCGAGCGATTCGACTTCGACGCCGCCAAACACCGTGATGCTGTCCGGACCTCGGGATGCTGCGCGTTCACGGCGTCCCGCCGGCAGCGGCCGGCGTGGCGTCGGTGGGCTTTTCGAGCAAACCCTGGACCGGATAATTGTCTTCGGCGTCCCGTTGCATGACGACCTCGTTGTCCCGAACCCAGACTTCGAAACAGTTCTTGTCGCCGTCATTGCCGAAATCGATGCAGATCTCGCTGCCGCGAACCCGCCATGTGCCGAGACGAGCACGGCCCATCACATGGCTTCGAAGCGTGCCGTCCTTCTCATAGACCTCGCGCCAATGCACCCCGTCGGTGAATTGCATGCCGCCGAGCGTTGCCGCGATTTGCGCCCCGGGCAGTTTGTGGAAGCGGTCCGCCGCGAGAGCGGGCGGCCCGAGCGCGAGCACCAGGAGCGAGGGACCTATTCGGGCGCAATAGTCGAGCGTGGAAATGCAGTTCTTGATGTGGTCCATGCGCAATTCCTCGACACGTCGAGTGTTGCGCAGTACTTGGACCGTGGTCTCGAGGGGAGACTGCCTTTCCCCTTCGGGTTTTTTAATTTGCGGCTGCCGCAAAGGCAAGAGGGGGTATTGGTCGTGACAAAATGTGTGATGGGGAACCGCGGGGAAATTGCCTATGGAACTCTCGTCCGTCCTTACGTCATGATGCGCAGCAAGGGGTGAACCGGATGGTCTACTTCATTATCAAGTGCGCGTTATCCGGCATCATCATCGCGGTGGTGTCCGAGGTTGCAAAGCGCAGCCCTGCCTTGGGGGCGCTGATCGTTTCGCTGCCCCTGGTGTCGCTGCTGGGAATCCTGTGGCTGTGGCGCGATACCGGCGACACCGGGCGGATCGCCAATCACGCGGAATCAACATTCTGGTATGTCCTGCCGTCCTTGCCGATGTTCCTGGTTCTTCCGGCGATGCTCAGAGCCGGAATCGGTTTCTGGCCGAGCATGGGCGCAAGCTGCGTTCTTACGATCGTGCTCTATGCCGGCACCGCGTCGGTGCTGGCCAGGTTCGGAATCAATCTTTGACCGCGGGCTTGATCGGCTGTTCGTGGCCTTGGTCCGGCGTCCCCGGCAGCACCTTTACGCCTCCGAAGGCGGCGATGCGTCCGTGCCGGAGCATGACGATCTGCGTCGCCAGCTGGCGCAACTCCGCGACGTCGTGGCTGACATAGACCATGGGAATCCTGGCCTCGTCGCGCAGGCGGATCAGATAGGGCAGGATCTCCACCTTGCGGCCCTCGTCCAGCGAGCCCAGCGGCTCGTCCAGCAGCAGCAGTCTCGGCTTCGACAACAGCGCGCGACCGAACGCGACACGCTGGCGCTCGCCGCCGGACAATCGGCCGGGCCGCCGGTCCAACAGGCCGCCGATATCGAGCAGGTCGACGACGCGCTTGCGCTGCGCTGGATCGTCGGCAAGCCGGTTCATGCGGCGGCCGTAATCGAGATTCTGCCGGACATCGAGATGCGGGAACAGCCGCGCGTCCTGGAACACATAGCCGATGCGGCGGCGATGCGCCGGGACATGGATGCGCGCCGCGGTGTCGTCCAGTGTCTCACCGTCGAGCGCGATGATGCCGCGATCTGGCCGCAAGAGCCCTGCGATCATGTTGATCAGCGAGGTCTTGCCGGCGCCCGAGGCGCCGAACAGGCCGGTCACGCGCCCTTCGCTGGTGAAGCTGGCCTGAAGCGAGAATTCGCCGAGCTGTTTGACGACGTCGACGCGCAGCATGATCAGTTCCCGTGCAGGCGCTGGGTGGCGCGCCGCGCGAGCACCTCGGATGCGACCAGCGCCGCAAACGCAATCACAACCGAGACCACCACCAGCCGCAGCGCCGCGCTGTCGCCGTCCGGGGTCTGGATCAGCGAATAGATCGCCGAGGAGATGGTCTGGGTCTCGCCGGGAATATTCGACACAAAGGTAATGGTCGCGCCGAATTCGCCGATCGCCTTGGCAAAGCCGAGCACCATGCCGGCCAGCACGCCCGGCAGCGCGAGCGGCAACGTGATGGTGAGGAACACCCGGAAAGGCGTTGCGCCCAGCGTTTCCGCCGCCTGCTCCAGCCGCCGGTCAACCGCTTCGATCGACAGCCGGATCGGGCGCACCAGGAGCGGGAACGACATCACGCCGCAGGCCAGCGCAGCTCCGGTCCAGCGAAACGCGAATACGATGCCCAGATGATCTGCAAGCCATGCGCCGACCAGGCCGCGGCGTCCGAACGTCAGCAGCAGGAGATAGCCGGTGACGACCGGAGGCAGCACCAGCGGCAGGTAGATCAGCGCGTCGAGCACCGCCTTGCCCCAGAAATTGCGCCGCGCCAGCAGCCACGCCACGGCGATCCCGAGCGGCGTCGCCACCAGCGTCGCCACCGTGGCGACCCGCAGCGAAAGCTGGATCGCCGTCCATTCCGTTGGGGAAATGTCGAACACTAGGAAATTGTCCAGTTCGGTGGCTTCATCCTTCGAGACGCATCGCCTCGCGATGCTCCTCAGGATGAGGTCCTAGACCCTCATGGTGAGGAGCGCGGCAACGCCGCGCGTCTCGAACCATGAGGCCATGCGGCACGCCGTCGTGTTTCCACACCAGTGACACTCGCTTCGAAGCTCAGGACGTCGGGCGGATCAGGAACGTGAAGCCGTATTTCTCGAGGGTGGTTTTGGCCAGCGACGAGCGCAGGAAGGCGAGATATTCAATCGCTTCCGGTTTCGCGGTGGTCGTTGCCGCGACGGGATAGATGATCGGCGGGTGGGAGTCGGCGGGGAAGGTGCCGACGATCTTGACGCCGGGCTCGACCTTGGCGTCGGTCGAATAGACGATGCCGAGCGCCGCTTCGCCGCGCGCCACAAGGGTCAGCGCGGCGCGCACGCTGTCGGCCATCGCGAATTTCGGCTCCGCCGCCTGCCACGCGCCGAGTTTTTCCAGCGCCGCCTTGGCGTATTTGCCGACCGGCACCGCCTTGACGTCGCCGGTGGCGATCTTGCCGTCGCCGGCGAGTTTTGCGAGGTCAAATCCCTGTCCGATCGTCACATTGTCGATCTTGGAGTTCTTCGGCGCGATCAGCACGATGCTGTTGCCGAGCAGATTGACTCGCGTGGCCTCGTTGATGTTCTTCTTGCCCGTCGCGTAGTCCATCCAGTCGGTATCGGCGGACAGGAAGATATCCGCCGGCGCGCCCTGTTCGATCTGCTTTGCCAGCGTCGAGCTTGCGGCATAGCTGGCGGCGACCTTGACGCCGGTCTTGGCGGTGAAGGCTGCGTCGATGTCGTCGAGCGCGTTCTTCATCGAGGCGGCGGCGAATACTGTGAGGCTCTTGTCCTGGGCGAGGGCAGGCGAAACGGCGGCTCCGCACAGGATGGCGAAGATGGCAAGAAGTCGGGCAAGACGAGGCATGGTGGCGCTCCGTGCGTGTTCGCGGGCGCAATTTGGCGCACGCAAATCAGGCGTTGGTTGAAACTGCAATGCGACAGGCGGAAGCGCCGTTCCACTGGTCCCGACCACTTACGGTCGATCGGGATATCGCTGGAGCCAACAATAACAGGCTGAATTTCCGGGTAAAGCCCTCTGTCTCCTATTCGGACGGCAGGATCGCGATCGAGATCGAAGCATCCCTGCTGCCGCTGACCTGCAGCACGAACGGGCTCGCCGAAATCTCGTATTTCATGGTCTTGCGGATGCCGTCGCAGTCGGTAGCGCCACTGAAAGCCCTTGGCTTGAGAAAATGCCCGTCCTGCACCAGATCGACCCAGCCGCTGGCGGACAGGCTGACGGTGTAAAGGCCGGCCTTTGGCGTGCCCTTGAATTTGGCAAAACCCGCAAACGTGCCTTCGCTGGGCGCGCGTTCGGGCGGCGAGGGCAGTTGTGCCTCACGCGGCGCGCGCAAGGCCAGCGCCACCCCGATGGACGGCAGCGCGGCGAGGTCGCCGCCGGAGGCCAGCGCGAGGCGATCCGGCGCGGTCAGCGCCGCGCGCTCGCGGTCGATGTTCCACTTGAACTTGTCGCAGCCGCTTGGCTCTTCCGCGGCAAAGCCGGTGCTGGTTCCGAGCAGGACCAGCGCGATCATCAGAGGCGCGCGCATGATCAATCCACCGCGATCATGACGTCGGAGGCTTTTATCACCGCGGTAACGTGGCCCCTGGCCTTGATGCCGAGTTCATCGACCGCCTCGTTGGTGATCGAGGCAGTGACGATCTGGCCGCCGCCGACATCGACGCGGACATGCGATGTGGTCGCACCCTTCTTGACTTCGATGACGGTGCCCTTGATCTGGTTGCGTGCACTGATGCGCGTGGCGGTCCTCACAATGTTAAGCCGTGCGCGGCAACGCCACGCACCTGCCGACAGATGGTGAAATGAAGATCGAGACCGCCGTCCCAGGAAAGCGCCCGCGCTTACGGCGCGAGAGGGTGGTATGTTAGCGCAATTCGGCGCCGAATGAAAATCGCGCCGTGCGCATCTATGGCTTGGCATCCGGCGCCGCCAGGACCTGGCGGCAGGCGGCCGGCAATTGCGCCAGCGTCATCGGCGGCCTTGGCTTCGGCGGCGCCTTTGGAGGCTTGGGATGGATGATCGCATCCTTGAACCAGAAGGCCAGATCGCCCGCGCTGCAGCCTTCGCTCGCCGCCGGCTCCGGCTGGCTCTTGCAGTCGGTGCTGCCGGGCGGGCATTTGATACGGATATGGAAGTGATAATCGTGGCCGTACATCGGCCGGATCTTGGAGAGCCAGTTGCGGTCGCCCTTGGCTTCGCGGCACAGCGCTTTCTTGATCGCGGCATTGACGAAGATGCGCTGCACGGCCGGCTCCTGCGCGGCGTCGCGGATGACAGCGAGATGGCCCGGCGTGAAGACGTGCGGGTCGACGTCGAGCCGGTCGGGACGCACCATCATGACCGCGGATATTTCCTCGCGCTCCTCGCGCGACAGCACATGGTTCGGCATCGGCGTCAGCCAGACGTCGGCGTCCAGTCCGACCTGATGGCTGGCGTGGCCGGTGAACATTGGACCGCCGCGCGGCTGCGACATGTCGCCGACCAGGATGCCCGGCCAGCCCGCGTCCTTGTGCGCCTTGGCGGACAGCCGCTCCAACAGCTTGACCATGTCGGGATGCGCCCAGTTGCGATTCCGCGACAACCGCATCACCTGCCAGGTGTCGCCGGTGATCGGCAGCGCTTCGGCGCCGGCGATGCAGCCCTTGGCGTAAAAGCCGATCACATGCGTCGGCATGGCCGCCGGCAGAACCTTGCGGCCGAACAATTCCTTGGCGCCAAGCTTGGGATCGTTGGGATTGGCCAGCGGCGGCAGTGGCTTCGGGTGGACGCTGCCCTTGTCCTGCGCCAGCGCAAAGCTCGCACTGGCAACCGCGGCCGAGATCAGAAGCAGGCTGAAAATCAGGCGGGACGTCATCGGATCACTCGATATGGCCCAAGCGTAGCACGGATTCGGCGTCCGCGGAGACGCAGCGCCAATCGCAATTGCTTGATCCTGCGCTCCATGCTGCCGCCGGTGTCCGGCCGCCGCAGTCAAGAATGATCGATGACAGTGCCAACCGGATTTTGCCGATGCCGGCAATCTTCTTCTCTCGCGGATTCGAAATTCGCGGCATCCGTTCGTTGTCACGGGTCGGCGGACCGGTTCGCATGGCTGTGTCCGGCTGCAGCCACGATACGCCGCGGCTTTGTTCTCGCCGGTCGCACGCTAGGGAAGCGTCCCATACGCGGATTGATATCTCGAACGAGGCCAATGCGGCCACGACTTTGACGATTCGATAACCCTGTCGATCATTGGTGAAACTTCGTGCGCCCACGCGGGAATGCGAGCATGAACTATGCAATCTTCACGCGATCTGGACGGGATGCATAAAAAGACCGGATTTTGCGCAAATCGTCACCAGAAGAGTCGCTGGTATCAGGGTATGTAGTCGGGCATCCCGCCGCCGCAGCCGGCGTTCGCCTCCAAAACAGGCATTGGGAACGACAGGCGCCGGCTCGAAGCGCTGCGATCGACTCGCGGCACGGGCAAGAGATACTATTTTTTCAGACACTTATCGGAGAACAAGCCCCGCGGAAAAGCGATTGGGGCGCAAGCAATGCCGAACGTTCGGCCGAGGAAAGTCAAGAAGCTGAAGCATGCGGCGATCACCCGCATTGCCGGCCGGCCGACAAAACCTGTTCCGAAGCTCCAAGGCGGCAGCCGCCGCGTTTCGGCCGAGATCGGCGAGATCGTGCGCAAGCGCGCGGAAGCGGAAGCCGCGATCGCCGAGGCGCGAAAATCCCACGAACGGCTGCGCGAGGCGATCGACATCCTGCCCCAGGGCATCGTGTTCCTCGATGCCGACGGACGCTACATCCTCTGGAACAAGAAATATGCCGAGATCTACAATCGCAGCTCGGATCTGTTCGCGCCGGGCGCGCGGCTGCAGGACACCATCCGCATCGGCGTCGAGCGCGGCGATTATCCCGAAGCGATCGGTCGCGAAGAGGAGTGGATCGCCGAACGGCTCGAGAAGCTCTATCACCCCGGCAAGGGCCACGAGCAGACCCTTAGCGACGGCCGCGTCATCCTGATCGAGGAGCGGCTGACCGGGGACGGCGGCGTCATCGGCCTGCGCGTCGACATCACCGAGCTGAAGCAGCGCGAGGCCTCGTTCCGGCTGCTGTTCGACAGCAATCCCGTGCCGATGATCGTCTGCGCGCTGAACGACGAGCGCATCCTCGGCGTCAACGACGCCGCGGTCGAGCATTACGGCTACAGCCGCGCCGCGTTCGAGAAGCTGACCATCCGCAGCGTCCAGGCCTTCGAATCCGAACCGCCCTGGGCCGGCGACCTCTCCAGCGACGAACTGACGGCGCGCACCTGGAAGCACGTGCGGGCCGACGGCACGCTGATCGACCTGGCGATCTATTCGCGCCATCTGGTTTACAACGACCAGCCCGCGGTGCTGCTGGCGCTGATGGACATCACCGAGCGCAAACGCGCCGAAGCGCGGCTTGCCTTCATGGCCCAGCACGACAGCCTGACCGGCCTGCCGAACCGCAACCTGCTGCGCCAGCACATGGACGAGATCCTGCTGCACACAAGGCGCAGCTCGGACAAGGTCGCGGTGCTGGTGCTCGGGCTCGACAATTTCAAGGCGGTCAACGACACGCTGGGCCACGGCATCGGCGACAAGCTGCTGCGCGGGGTCGCCAAGCGCCTGCGCTCCACGCTGCGCGAGGAAGATACGCTGGCCCGCCTCAACTCCGACGAATTTGCGATCGTCCAGAGCGGGCTGACGCGCCCTGAGGAAGTCGTGGTACTCGCCAAGCGGCTGTTGGAGGCGATCGCCGATCCCTATCTGCTCGATGGCCATTCCGTCATCATCGGCGCCAGCATCGGCGTCGCGGTGGCGCCGGGCGACGGCGACGAATCCGAGAAGCTGCTGAAGAACGCCGACATGGCGCTGTCCCGCGCCAAGAACGATTCGCGCGGCACTTTCAGCTTCTTCGAGGCTGAAATGGATGCCCGCGCCCAGAGCCGGCGCAAGATCGAACTCGACCTGCGCGACGCGATCCAGAACGATGTGCTGCGGCCGTATTATCAGCCGTTGATCTGCCTTTCGACCGGACGCATCACCGGCTTCGAGGCGCTGGTGCGCTGGCCCGATCCCGAACGCGGCATGATCTCGCCGGCAGAATTCATTCCCGTCGCCGAGGAAACCGGCCTGATCAACGGGCTCGGCGGGCTGATGCTGCGACGCGCCTGCGCGGATGCGGCGCTGTGGCCCGACGACGTCCGCGTCGCGGTCAACCTGTCGCCGCTGCAGTTCCGCACCGGCAATCTGTTGTCGATCGTGATGGATGCGCTGAAGCAGTCCGGCCCGCCGGCCAAGCGGCTCGAGCTCGAAATCACCGAGACCCTGCTGTTGGAGAAAAGCAGCCAGGTGCTCGCCACCCTGCATGCGCTGCGCGCGCTCGGCGTACGCATTTCGATGGACGATTTCGGCACCGGTTATTCCAGCCTGAGCTATCTCCGCAGCTTTCCGTTCGACAAGATCAAGATCGATCAGTCGTTCGTGCGCGACCTCGGGTCCAATCGCGACGCGCAGGCGATCGTGCGTTCGATCATCAGCCTCGGCATGGGTCTCGGCGTCACCATCACCGCCGAGGGCGTCGAGACCGAGGCCGAACTGAGCTGCCTGCGCGCGGAGGGCTGTCACGAGGGCCAGGGCTTCCTGTTCAGCCGGGCACGGCCCAATGTCGAGATCGTCAAACTGTTGCAGGCGCAGTCCGGCGCGGACACCGACGCACCGGCAGAGATGGGCGACAACGCCGCTTTGGTCGCCTGACAGCGTGGAACACTTAAGCCGTCGTTCCGGGTATGGTGCTAACGCACCATCCCGGAATGACGGAGTAAGTATCCGTCGTCGCTTTGCTCCCGGTGTCGACACTATTTATCTTGCGCGCCCTTGCGCTTGTTCAAATGGTAGGTCAGCGCCAGCGCCACGCAATGGCGCAGTTCGGCGCGCGGAAGCGCGTCCTTTACGTCGAGAACGATGCTTCGGTTGCCCTCGAAACGCAGTTGCGTCGGGTACAGTTGACGGAAGGTCTCGACCAGATCGGTCTGGCAGTGGAAATAGACCGCGTATTGGCCGGCGGCGGATTTCACCTGATCGATCCGGATCGTGCTGCCGCTGTGGGTCTGCGGCGTGAGATAGCTCGGCTGCCCCCATTTCAGGGTCTCCTGCAGCGCGCCGACGCCCTTGGTGGTCCTTGCGGTCTCGAAGATCAGCCGTCGCAGCGCCAGCAATCTTGCCTTCAGCGGCGCTGGATAGGCGCTGAAAACCGCATCGACCGCGCTATCGCCAAAATCCGCGGCCGGCCTGGTTGCCCTGGTCTTTCCGGTCCTTTTTCTTGCCGGGCTCTTCATTGCACTGTTTGCACCCTCGCCGATTGCTTCGCACGCGCAGACTAGGGCAGGGAGCGCAACGGCGGAAGCGCCGATCCGTGCGCCGGGATCCGCCCTCGTGAACCTCAACCGCCGGTTCGCCGACTTATAGTCGTAATCAGGGGTCCATCGTGAGCTCTGACATCGAAGTGTCGCCAATGTCTGCGCCGCGATATGCGCGCTTCTCGCGCCGCCTGTGTGCCATGCTGATCGACTGGATCATCACCCCGGGGGATTCCGGTTAGATTACGATCCGGAAAAGTGGGACCGGCTTTCCGAAAAGATCGTGCTCAAACAAGAAGACGGACGACGAGCATGATCAGCCTCCGTTGAATCATGCTCTGGATCCCCGACGCGACCCGGATTGCGCCCGAGCCTATGCGGCGTCGCGCAGGCCGGCCAGGAAGGTGTCGACGCTCTTGAACAGCGCATCGGCATGCTGGCTGAGCTGGCCGGAGGCGACCATCACGTTGTCGGCGAGCGCGCGCGACTGGCCGGCGGCGTTGCTCGCGCCGGTGACATTGTGCGTCACCTCGCTGGTGCCGGCCGCGGCCTGCTGCACGCTGCGCGCAATCTCGCGGGTCGCCGAATCCTGTTCCTCGACCGCTGCCGCGATCGTGGTGGCGATGCCGCTGATCTCGCGGATGGTGTCGCTGATGCCGCCGATCGCGATCACGCAATCGCTGGTGGCGGACTGGATCGCGGTGACCTGGCCGGCGATCTCCTCGGTCGCCTTCGCGGTCTGGCTCGCCAGTTCCTTGACCTCGGCGGCGACCACGGCAAAGCCCCGGCCGGCCTCGCCGGCGCGCGCCGCCTCGATGGTGGCATTGAGCGCCAATAGATTGGTCTGGCTGGCGATGGCATCGATCAGGCGCAGCACGTCGCCGATCTTCTCGCCGGCGGCGGTGAGGCCCGCGACCATCTCGGTGGTTTTGCCGGCCTTGACCACGGCGTCATCGGCGACGCTGCTGGAATGGGTGACCTGCCGGCCGATCTCGGCGACGGAGGAGGCGAGCTCTTCGGTGGCGGCGGCAACCGTCGAGACGCTGGCCGAGGCCTCCTCGGAGGCGGCGGCGGCGGCCGTGGCCCGTTCCGAGGTGCCGTTGACGCTGGTGGTGATCTCGCCGGCCACCCGCTGCATGTCCTTGGTGGCTTTCGCGACGGCACTGACCACGCTCTTGACGTCGGCTTCGAAACGATCGGCCATCTGGCGCTGCAGCGCCTTCTTCTCGAGTTCGGCCTCCGCCTTGGCGGCTTCCTGCGACGCGCGCATGGAATTGGCTTCGATCATGTTGCGGCGGAAGACGTCGACCGCCATGGCCATGGTGCCGAGTTCGTCCTTGCGGTCGCCGCCGGGGATGGCGACGTTGGTGTCGCCGCTGGAGAGGCGATTCATCACGGCGGTGATCGCTGTCAGCGGGCGCGACATGCCGCGCCCGAGCAGGAACGCCAACAGCGCCGCGAAGGCCAGAATGGCGAGGGTTGCGAAAATCAGGCTGCGCTGCGAACTAGCCGCCGCCGCCTCATATTGGGTGGTATCCTTGATGACCTCGAGGACCGCGACCGGCTCGCCGGCGTAATTCCTGATCTGCCCGACATAGAGCGCGGCCGGATGGCCGCCGAAGCTGGCGTCGCGCTGCAGCGCCGCGCCGTTCAACACGCTCTTCAACTCCTCGGGCGTGGCGACCACGGTGTCGCCGAAGGTCGAGGAAAGTTTTCTGAATTCCTTGCCGTCGAACGAATGCACGGCAAGGTCGATGCCGAAGCGCTTTTTGGCGCGATCGACGAATTCCTTGCCGAAGGCGGCGCCGACGTCGGTGTTCGCAATGATCTTGCCGTCGCGGACGATGGGCGTCATGCCAAAAATGCCGAGCGCCTCGCGCCCCGGCTCGACGCCGACGATCGCCCTGCCGGTCTTCAGCGCCTCCACCACGGTTTGGCGGCGTCCCGAGACGTCATCGCCGAACACCTTCGGTGCGTGAACCCGGTAGAAGGAGATCGACGGGGGCACCTGGAACGTGATCAGCGGGATGCCCTGCGCGATCAGCGCCTTCATCGGGGCCCCCAGCAGCGTCGCCAGCCCCTCGCGGTCGCCCCTGGCAATGGCGTCGCCGACCGGCGGCAGCGCGGCGACCGCGGCACTGACCGCGAGCGCGGCGCGGCCCTCATAGTCGACCGCGGCAATGACGCTGTCATATTGCAGCTTTAACTGCTGTTCGAGCGCGAGCCGCATCAGCGAGCGCTGCTGCAGGATCGAAAAGGTGCCGAGGATTCCGCAGGCCACCGCCACGGTCAGCGAAATGGCCAGAATCAGGCGGGCTGAGATCGATCGAAGCTTGAACATGGGGGTTACCGAGACTCCGCGGGAGGAAGATTCGGACAGTCCCAGAAACTGCTTAAGACGAGATTATGCTTGCCCGTAATACTACTGAAGCTGCCGCCTTTAGATGCGCGGCGCCGCCGGCCCCAGAGCATGATCCGGAAAAGTGGGAACCGGTTTTCCCTCGACAAACGCGAAGCGTTTGCTCGGAGATCACGCTCAAACAAAAAGACGGAACGGGATGACGATTTGAAGAAAAGTCATGCCGTTCTAGGCCGTCGGTCCGCGCGGGATGGCGCTGGCGGTCAGGATCATCCTGCCGACGTCCTCGTAGTGGTTGTCGCGGCCCTGGATCTGCTGCGCGATGGCATGCATGTCGCGAAACCGGCGCTCGAATTTGTTGGCCCTGAACACGGCGGTGGCGCCGGCCATGTGATAGGCCGCATCGACCACCGCGGCGGCTTGATGGATGGTCCAGGTCGAAGCCAGCCGAAGCGCCGCCCGGTGCTCCTCGGAGAGCTTTCCCGTCTGCGTGAGATCGCGCCAGGCTTCGGCGGCCGATCCGTAGATATAGGCCCGCGCCGCGCGCCAATTGCCTTCGGTGCGGCCGACCAGCCCCTGGACGGCATGATTGTCGCGCATCGCCTTGATGCCGACCGATTCCTTGCCGCGCGCCAGTTCGATCGCCGCGTCCAGCATGGCGCGCGCGACGCCGAGCGAGATCGCGGCGAAGCCCAGTCCGAACATGGTGAAGGTGGTGATCCCGTAGAGCGGCCCTTTTTCGCGCAGTGCGCTGAAATTGTCGCGCAGTGCTGCAAATTTTTCCGGAATGAACAGATTGTCGACCGAATAGCTGTCGGTTCCGGTGCCGGAAAGGCCGATGACGTCCCAGACGTCGTACATGGTGGCGCTCGTCACCGGGAACAGGATGGTGCGTATTTCCGGTGTCCCGTTCGGGCCCATTCGCCTGGTGCCGTCGGCCTCGACGACCTGGACATGGGCGCCGAGCCAGCTCGCCTGGCGCGAGCCGGAGGCGAAATCCCAGCGCGCGGTGATCCGGTAGCCGCCGGGAACCACGTGAACCTCGTTGGCAATCGCGCCCCAGGCGAGAATGCCGGGCGGCGTATTGAAGATTTCGTTTGCCGCGTCCTTGTCGAGATAGGCGGCCGTCATGCCGCAGACGTTGCACTGGCCGAGGCACCATGCCGTCGAGGCATCGGCCTTCGCGATCTCCTCCAGCACCTGCATGAAGATTTCCGGGGGCGCCTCGGCGCCGCCGAGGCTCTGCGGCAGCAGCACCCGGTAAAGCCCGTTCTCGATCAGGGCGGAAACCACCGGCGCGGTCAGGCGCCGCGTCCGCTCGATCTCGTCGGCCTCGCGCGCGATCAGCGGCGCCAGCGCCTGCGCGCGCTCGATCAATCCGAAACCGGGAAGCTTGTTCATTGCGTTTCCTCGCCCCGTTTTTGGGTTTTTTGGCTGGCGAAGTCGCGATGGTGATCCATCTGGTGGCGCGGATCAAGATGGGGGAGGGCGATATCGATAGTCCCCGCCGTCATTCCGGGTTCGCGCTACGCGCATCCCGCAATGACGAAGCCAACAGGCTCAGCTATCCACCTTCAGTGCGGCAATAAAAGCTTCCTGCGGGATGTCGACCTTGCCGAACTGCCGCATCTTCTTCTTGCCTTCCTTCTGCTTCTCCAGAAGTTTTCGTTTGCGCGTGATGTCGCCGCCATAACACTTGGCGGTGACGTCCTTGCGCAGGGCGCGCACGGTTTCGCGCGCGATCACCTTGCCGCCGATCGCGGCCTGGATCGGAATCTGGAACATGTGCGGCGGGATCAGTTCCTTCATCTTCTCGACCATGGCGCGGCCGCGGCCCTCGGCGCGGGTCTTGTGCACCAGCATGCTGAGCGCATCGACCGGCTCGTTGTTGACGAGGATCTGCATCTTGACGAGATCGGCCGGCTTGTAGTCGGTCAGGTGATAATCGAACGAGGCATAGCCCTTGGAGACCGATTTCAGGCGGTCGTAGAAATCGAACACCACTTCGTTCAGCGGCAGCTCGTATTTCACCATCGCGCGGTTGCCGACGTAAGTGAGCTCCTTCTGCGAACCGCGTCGGTCCTGGCAAAGTTTCAGGACGCTTCCAAGATATTCGTCGGGGGTGAGGATCGTGGCCTCGATCCAGGGCTCCTCGATCTCGGCGATCTTCACCACGTCGGGCATGTCGATCGGGTTGTGGATCTCGATCACCTGCCCGTCGGTCAAATGCATCTTGTAGATCACCGAGGGCGCGGTCGCGATCAGATTGAGATCGAATTCGCGGCTTAGCCGCTCCTGGATGATTTCAAGATGCAACAGCCCGAGGAAGCCGCAGCGGAAACCGAAGCCGAGCGCGGCGGACGTCTCCATCTCGAAGGAGAAGCTGGCGTCGTTCAGCCGCAGCTTGCCCATCGCCGCGCGCAACGTCTCGAAATCGTCGGCGTCGACCGGGAACAGGCCGCAGAACACCACCGGGATCGCCGGGCGGAAACCGGGTAGCGGTTCGTCCACAGGATTGCGCTCGTCGGTGATGGTGTCGCCTACGCGCGTGTCGGCTACTTCCTTGATCGAG
>JBGPSI010000116.1:0-15378 GCA_041490045.1 Bradyrhizobium sp. | reverse complement strand
TCAGCGTGCCGCGCGCGACCGAGGAGCGCGACAGCACGGTGCGGATATCGTGGATCAGATCGTGCCGCAAAAGTTGCCGCGAGGAGACGTTGACGCTGGCGAAGATCGGTTCGCGCGAACGCATCGCGCGCTGCCAGATCGCAAGCTGCCTGGCGGTCTGGTCCAGCACGAACATGCCGAGATCGACGATCAGGCCGATCTCCTCGGCAATGGCGATGAATTCCACCGGCGACATCCGCCCCAGTTTCGGATGATCCCAGCGCGCCAGGGCTTCGAAGCCGGCGATCGAGCGATCTTCCAGCCGCACGATCGGCTGATACAGGATGGTGATTTCCTGGCGCTCGATGGCGCGGCGCAATTCGGATTCCAGCGTCAGCCGGTCGGTCTTGCGCGCGCGCATCGCCGGCTTGTAGACGTCGATGCGGTCGCCGCCGATCCGCTTGGAATGATACATCGCAAGCTCGGCGTCCTTGATGATCTCGTCGGACAGTTGCGTTTGCGGGTCGGAGAGCGCGAGCCCAATCGAGGCGGTGAGGAAGATCTCGCGGTCGTTGAAGGCGATCGGGGCGCGGATGGTCTTGCGGATGGTCTCGGCGAAGGCGGTGATGCGCGCCGGGTCCTGTTCCGACATCAGGAGCAGGCCGAACTGGTCGCCGGCGAGCCGCGCCAGCGTGTCCTGCGGCTTGAGAATGCGGGTCAGCCGCCGCGCCAAGGTCAACAGGATGGAATCGCCGACCGCGATGCCGACGGAATCGTTGACCTGCTTGAAGCGGTCGAGATCGATCACCATCAGCGTCGGCCGCAGGCTCGGCATGGTCTTGGCGAAATTGGCGACTGCGCCGAGGCGGTCGATGAACAGCTTGCGGTTCGGCAGACCCGTGAGATTGTCATGCACGGAATCGTGCAGCATGCGCTCTTCGGCATTCTTGATTTCGGTGACGTCGGTGAGCGTGCCGACCACGCGCGAGACTTCGCCGTCGGAGCCGACGACGGGCCGCGCCTTCAGCGCGAACCACATGAAATGGCCGTCGGGCGTGCGCAGGCGGAAATCCTGCACCAGCCGGCCGCGGCGCTGGTCGAGCACGCTGTCGAGCGCGGCGCGGAAACGGTCCTGGTCGAGCGGATGCAGCACTTCGAGCCACTTCGCGGCCGGGCCTTCCAGCGTGCCGCGTTTCAGCCCGAGCAGGCTTTCGGTCTCGGGGCTCGTGAACACCTTGTCGGCGGAGACGTCCCAGTCCCAGATCAGGTCGCCCGAACCGGTCAGCGCCAGCGCGCGGCGCTCGACATCGGAGACCACGCCGGTAGAGGCGCCGCCGCCGGCGAAGGCGTGCTGCATGACCGTAAATCCGATCAGCATCACGATCAGCACCAGGCCGCCGAGCAGCGCCGGGCCGACGATGTCGTTGGTGACGCTGCCCGCCACCGTCATGCCGGCCGCGATCACCCAGACCACCAGCAGGAACCAGGTCGGGATCAGCAACACCGCGCGGTCGAAGCCGTGCGTCGACAGATAGACGATGAGGGCAAAACCGGCGAACGCGATCAAGACCAGCGACATCCGCGCGATGCCGGAGGCCACCGCGGGATCGAACAGCGCCAGCGCCACCAGCGAGCCGAGGAAAGCGAGCCACCCCACGGTGATGTGGGAATAGCGCACATGCCAGCGGCTGAGATTGAGATAGGCGAACAGGAACACCAGTAGCGTCGCGGCCAGGATCGCTTCGCCCGCCGCGCGCCACACCCGCTCGGCGTTGTTCGACATGTCGAGCACCTTGCCCCAGAAGCCGAAATCGACGCCGATGTAGACCAGCACCGCCCACGCCAATGCGGCGGCGGCGGGAAACATGATGCTGCCCTTGACCACGAACAGGATGGTCAGCACCAGCGCCAGCAGACCGGAAATGCCGATCACGATGCCCTGGTACAGCGTGAACGAGTTGACCTTGTCCTTGTAGGCTTCGGGCTCCCACAGATAGAGCTGCGGCAATTTATCGGTGCGCAATTCCGCGACGAAGGTGATGACTGCGCCGGGATCGAGCGTGATGCGGAAGATGTCCGCGGTCGGACTCTCCTGCCGTTCCGGACGGTCGCCGGTCGACGGCGTGATGGTGGCGATGCGCGACAGGCCGAGGTCCGGCCACAACAGGCCTGAGGACACGATGCGGTAGTGCGGCGCCACGATCAGGCGGTCGAGCTGGTCGTCGGTATTGTTGGCGAGCGCGAACACCACCCAGTTCTGTCCGCCCTCGCGGGCGCGCACCTCGATGCGGCGGACGATGCCGTCGGTGCCGGGCGCGGTGGAAACCTGGATGCGGTCGCTATCGCTATGCTGATGATCGAGCACTGCGGTGAGGTCGATCGCTGGCGCGTCGCTGCGGACGCTAACGGCGTCGAGCGCGCGGGCCGGCTGCGCGGCGGCAAAAATCATGAGACCCAGCACCAGAGGCGCAAGGCACCTGATCAGTCGCAATGTCAGTTCTCCGCGATCAACGAACGTGTCCGTGCGAAGCGAACGCCCGGCGTGAACGGATAAATGACATGAAAGCGAAGGAAATCAAAGGGTTTCCGGTCGAGCTTCTCTCGCGAGTGTTAAGTCGCCAACACAATTTTGCCAATATGTTCGGAGGTCTCCATGCGCCGGTGCGCGTCGGCGGCCTTTTCCAGCGGGAATGTGCTGTCCATCAGGGGTTTTATCCGTCCCTGCCGCAATAGCGGCATCACCTTGGCCTCGATGGCCGCGACCATCGCCGCCTTATCCGCATTGCTACGGGGTCGAAGCGTCGAGCCGGTATGGGTCAATCTCTTGACCATCAGCTTGGCAAAATTGACGGTGGCCTTGGGGCCGCCGAGAAACGCGATCTGGACCACACGGCCGTCGACCGCCGCCGCGTCGTAATTGCGCTCGACGTAATCGCCGCCGACCATGTCGAGAATGACATGGGCGCCCGCGCCATCGGTCGCGGTCCTCACCTCAGCGACGAAATCTTCGGTCTTGTAGTTGACGGCGCGGTCGGCGCCGAGTTTCAGGCAGGCGTCGGCCTTGTCTTTCGATCCGACGGTGACGATCACCTTGGAGCCGAAGGCTTTTGCCAGCTGGATCGCCATGGTGCCAATGCCGGACGAACCGCCATGGATCAGCAGCGTCTCGCCGGGCTTCAGTCCGCCGCGCTCGAACACATTGTGCCAGACCGTCATCAGGGTTTCCGGAATGGCGCCGGCTTCCTGCATCGACAGATCCGGCGGCACCGCCATCGCCTGGGCGTCCTGCGCGATGCAGTATTGCGCGTAGCCGCCGCCGGCCACCAGCGACATCACCTTGTCGCCGATCTGGTGCCTGACAGCACCCGTCCCGACCGCGACGACTTCGCCGGCCACTTCGAGGCCGGGCAAATCGCTGGCGCCGGGCGGCGGCGGATAGGCGCCGGAGCGCTGCGCGACGTCGGGGCGGTTGACGCCGGCGGCCGCGACCTTGATCAGGATTTCGCCTGGACCGGGGGCGGGCACCGGGCGGGTCTCGGGCAGGAGCACCTCGGGGCCGCCGGGTTTGCTGATGCCGATCACGGTCATTTGCGCGGGCAGCTTTTCCATGATTTGTCCTTGCGGAATGCGGGAAACTGGAGCGGCATCTGATTAGCCAGCCACGTTGCGGCTGGCAACCGCCTCTCGAACCCTCGAGCACGGAGGACAAGGCATGGCGATCGAGGACGACGACCGGCCGAGGAAGAAAGTCACCCACGAGATCGGGCAGGACCTGTCGCTCTTGTCGGTCGAGGAACTGGCCGAGCGCATCGCGCTGATGAATTCGGAGATCGAGCGGCTGCAGGCCGCGATGGCCAAAAAGCGCGCGTCGAAGGATGCGGCGAACAATTTTTTCAAGTCGTAGGCCTAAGCGACTCGTAGGCCTAAGCGACGATTCGCTTGCGCAAGGTGCCGTCATGGCCGGGCTCGTCCCGGCCATCCACGTCTTCATCTTCGTCAATCGCAGCAAAGACGTGGATGCCTGGCATCGCAGACAGGTTTACGCAGTCTGCGCAAAAGCAGACTGCTATGGCCGGGCATGACGGAGAGAGGTCGGCCAATGGCCGACATGGCAAACGAAAGCTGAAAGAAATCGTTCGTTTACGGTCGATTAAGCTTTCTCGTCTATGACTGGGGTTGTCCTCGTTTGGACACCGAGTGGCTCCTGTCACTCTGTTTGACGCCTCCCTGTTATCAACTTCAAAGCCGCCGGAAACGGCGGCTCTTTTTTTGCAATGCCGCCGGAAACGGCGGCTCTTTTTTTGTACGTCTTGTTTCCGACGTCTTCCTCACCACGCTGGAAACCATAATCAGCCTTGCGGCTGGACTCTCGTGCGCGGGCGCGCAATGATTTGTTCATCATAAAGCCCGGCGCGTTTTTCAAAGCCGGCCAGCGTAACCAGTGGCGTGAGGCGTTAACCATGTCGGACCGTTCGCAAGGCGAAACAGCTCTCGTACAATTCAGTGAGCGGCTTACCAATTCCGCGGCGTTCGGTACCCTGTTCCGGGAAGGCATGGATCTGGTCGAGGAGACCGCGGCCTATCTCGACGGGGACGGGCGCACCGAAGCCAAGGCGCTCGACCGTTCCGTCAGCCTCACCTACGCCACCGAGAGCATGCGGCTGACCACCCGCCTGATGCAGCTCGCCTCGTGGCTGCTGCTGCACCGCGCGGTGAAGGAAGGCGAGATGACGCTGACCCAGGCCAACCGCGAAAAGACCAAGGTCAAGCTCTCTGCCGCCGATCCCGGCCCTGACGAGATGATCGAAAAGCTGCCGCAGCAATTACAGGACCTGATCGCGCGCTCGATGGCGCTGCAGGGCAAGGTCCGCCGCCTCGACACCACCATTCACACCCCGCCGACCGAGCGCACCTCGATCGGCAACCCGCTGGTGCCCCAGCTCAACCGCCTGAAGGCGGCGTTCGAGCAGTAATTCCCATGGATATGACTGCACGAAAAAACGCCCCGGCAAACCGGGGCGTTTTTCATGTCCAGCCTCGGATGCGAGGGCTGAACGCCGTCAAAAGGCTGAAAGCGATCAATCTTTTTTGAGGAAGCCCGAAAACTTCTTCTGGAACCGCGACACGCGGCCGCCGCGATCGAGCAGCTGCTGGGCGCCGCCGATCCAGGCCGGGTGCGACTTGGAGTCGATATCGAGGTTCAGCTTTTCGCCTGCCTTGCCCCAGGTCGAGCGCGTCTGGTACTCGGTGCCGTCGGTCATCACGACCGTAATCATATGATAATCCGGGTGAATTTCGGCTTTCATGGCTTATCCTCTGGCGCGCCGGCGCCTCTCGATCGATTGTGCGGTGACGGATTTGGGCGCTCTATAACGCTTTAGGCCCCCCAAAACAAGCCAGCTATCTGAGGGATCATACGGATTTGCCTCTCGCCGCGGCGGGGCCTATCTGGGAGACGGCAAATAGAATGGTTCAAATCTCATGAGCGCAGTGGAACGGCTTGAAGACGGGCTCGAAAAAGTCCCTGGCGAAACGCCGCCGCGGCGCGACGGAGAGCCCATGGAGGCCTCCGCCATCGAAACCGAACTGGCCGGGCCGGCGGCCAAGCGCCCGGCGCGGTTGCGTCCGCTGTTGGCGCTGGCGCCCTATGTCGGCCGCTATCGCGGGCGGGCCTTTCTCGCTCTGATCGCGCTGACGGTCGCCGCGATCACGACGCTGGTGGTGCCGGTCGCGGTGCGGCGGATCATCGATTTCGGCTTCTCGCCCGAGGGCGTCGCCCTGATCAACAGCTATTTCGGCGTCATGATCGCGGTGGTCGCGGTGCTGGCCGGCGCCAGCGCCTCGCGTTACTATCTGGTGATGACCATCGGCGAACGCATCGTCGCCGATCTCAGGCGCGACGTGTTCGCGCACCTGATGTCGCTGTCGCCGGCCTTCTTCGACTCCTCGCGCTCGGGCGAACTGATCTCGCGGCTGACCGCCGACACCACCCAGCTCAAATCCGCGGTCGGCGCCTCGGTCTCGATCGCGCTGCGCAATCTGATGCTGTTCATCGGCGCCACCGCGATGATGGTGATCACGAGCCCGAGGCTCTCCGGCTTCGTGCTGCTGGCGATCCCGCTGATCGTGATTCCGCTGGTGGCGTTCGGGCGCTGGGTGCGGCGGCTGTCGCGCAACGCCCAGGATACGCTGGCGGAGGCGACCGCGTATGCGTCCGAATTGGTCGGTGCGATCCGCACCGTGCAGGCCTATACCAGCGAGCGGATGGCGAACGCGCGCTTCGGCGGCGAAGTCGAGCAGGCCTATGAAGCGGCGCGCACCTCGACCCGCGCCCGCTCGGTGCTGACCGCGATCATCATCTTCATCGTCTTCACCAGCGTCGTTGCGATCCTGTGGATCGGATCGCACGACGTGCTGACCGGTTCGATTACGCCTGGCCGGCTCGGCCAGTTCGTGCTGTACGCAGCGTTTGCGGCGGCAGGCCTCGGCCAGCTCAGCGAAGTCTGGGGCGAGGTCTCGGCCGCCTCGGGCGCGGCCGAGCGGTTGTTCGAGATTCTGAACGTCAAATCGCAGGTCGCGGCCCCGGCGTCGCCGCTGGCCATGCCGGTGCCCGCGCGTGGCGACGTCAATTTTGACAATGTCGCCTTTGCCTATCCGACCCGGCCCGATGCGATGGCGATCGGCGGGGTGTCGCTCGCGGTGCGCGCCGGCGAGAAGGTCGCGATCGTCGGCCCCTCGGGCGCGGGCAAGAGCACGCTGTTCCATCTGTTGCTGCGGTTCTACGATCCGGCTTCCGGCACGATCTCGCTCGACGGCGTGTCGATCAGGGCGGCCAACCCGCAGGAAGTGCGCGCGCGCATCGCGCTGGTGCCGCAGGAATCGGTGGTGTTCGCCGCCAGCGCCCGGGAAAACATCCGCTTCGGCCGGCCCGATGCCACCGATGCCGAGGTCGAGCGCGCCGCCGATCTCGCCCACGCCACCGAATTCATCCGCCGGCTGCCCGGCGGTTTCGAGTCGCAGCTCGGCGAGCGCGGCGTGACGCTGTCCGGCGGCCAGCGCCAGCGCATCGCGATCGCGCGCGCGATCCTGCGCGATGCGCCGCTGTTGCTGCTCGACGAGGCCACCTCGTCGCTCGACGCCGAGAGCGAGACCCTGGTGCAGACCGCGCTGGAAGAACTGATGCGCCACCGCACCACGCTGGTGATCGCGCACCGGCTCGCCACCGTGCTGTCCTGCGACCGCATCATGGTGATGGAGCATGGCCGCATCGTCGAGCAGGGCACCCACGCCTCGCTGGTCGCCGCCAACGGGCTTTATGCACGGCTGGCAAGGCTACAGTTCGAGGGGGTGTGAGTTTTCATTCGGCGCGACGAATTCGTCATTGCGAGCGCAGCGAAGCAATCCATGGGGCGGCGAAGCGGAAGCTGAATTGAATCGTCGGTGACGCTCCTCGCAATGACGCTTACCCCTTCCACTCCATCTTCCTGACCGGCCGGCCCGAGGTCGGATTCACGTCCTCGCCGGCATGAACAAACCCGTTGCGTTCGTAGAAGCGGATGGCGCGGGCGTTGTCCTCGTTGACCAGCAGCGTGATGCGGTCGGGCGACCGGCGTTTTGCCTCGTTGACGAGCGTCGTTGCGAGTTCCGAACCCCAGTGATCGGGCGCGACCACCAGCTGGTCGAGATAGCCCGAGGCATCGATGGTGACGAAGCCGACCGGCGCACCGTCCTGCTCCGCGACAATGATCGCCGCCTTCGGCACCAGTTCGCCGCGCCAGCGCCCGCGCCACCAGTTTACGCGCGCGGCAAAATCGATCGAGGGATAGGCCTGCTGCCAGGTCGACTGCCACAGCGCGATGAGCGCGTCCTCGTCCTCGCTGCGATAGGGGCGAAGGTGAAAGGCAGCGGTCATCCAAGCAACGCCGTCATGCCCGGGCTTGTCCCGGGCATCCACGTCCCTCTTTCCGTTGGTGCCGTGACACGTGGATGCATAGCGACTCGGCTATGCCGAGTCGCGTCCTTTCGAAGAGCCAAGCCGGAAGCATCCGGCTTGGCGCGACAAGCCCGGCCATGACGTTGGAGCAGGGCATCAGGTTTCGTCACCACTCAGCGTTCCGTCAGCTTCAGCTCAATGCGGCGGTTGCGCTTGTAGGCTTCTTCGGTCGCCGCGGTATCGAGCGGCTGGAACTCGGCGAAACCGGCGGCGACCAGGCGCTGCGGCGGCACGCCGAGCGAGACCAGATACTGCACCACCGAGATCGCGCGCGCCGACGACAATTCCCAGTTCGACTTGAACACCGGGCTGTTGATTGGCCGCATGTCGGTATGGCCGTCGACCCGCAACACCCAGGCGATCTCGCTCGGGATCTGCTTGTCGAGGTCGATCAGCGCATTGGCCACGTTGTCGAGTTCGGACTTGCCTTCGGGCAGCAGCACCGCCTGTCCGGTGTCGAAGAACACTTCGGACTGAAACACGAAACGGTCGCCGACGATACGGATGTCCGGCCGGTTGCCGAGAATGGCGCGCAGGCGCCCGAAGAATTCCGAACGGTAGCGCGACAATTCCTGCACCCGCTGCGCCAGCGCGACATTGAGGCGCTGGCCGAGATCGGCGATCTTGTTCTGCGATTCCTTGTCGCGCTGCTCCGATGCGTTGAGCGCCTCTTCGAGTGCCGCAAGCTGGCGGCGCAGCGCGCTGATCTGCTGGTTCAGCACCTCGATCTGCGCCAGCGCTCGCGCCGAGACCGCTTTCTCGGAATCCAGCGCCTTGTTGAGTTCGTTGGCGCGGCCGGCGGCGTCATTGCCGGCTCCGGCCAGGCCCTCATAGAGCCCCCTGATGCGGTCGCGCTCGGATTCGGCAACCGCGAGCCCGGCGCGGAGCTGGGAGACCTGGTCGTCGAGGCTGATCTTGCCGAGTTTTTCCAGCGACAGCAGCTCGTTGAGCTGCGCGATCTTGGCGTTGAGCTGCTCCAGCGCCTTGTCCTTGCCGGTGACCTCCTGGGACAGGAAGAACTGCACCACCAGGAACACCGACAGCAGGAACACGATCGAGAGCACCAGGGTCGACAGCGCATCGACGAAGCCCGGCCAGTAATTGAAACCGGTTTCGCTGCGGCGTGCTCGGGCAAGGGCCATCGGTTTCTCCGCTGTTAGAGCCTTATCGGTTCTGATTGAATCAGAACCGAGGCTCTATCTCCTCTATTTGACGCGTTTTCTCCACGCGAACCGGGATCCACTTCGCTCGAAACGCTATGGTCGTCAGCTCTTCTCGGGTTGGCGCGCCAGCCGCTCGAGCAGCTTCTTGATCTCGCGGTTCTGCTCGCCCTGGCCGTCGGCCCATTCGCGGATCATCTGCTGTTCGGTGCGCATATGCGCGACCAGCCCCTGGATCGCCTCGGCGAGATTGGCCATCGCGGCCGTGGTGCCGCGACTGGCGCCGCCTTCTTCCAAAGTGAGCCGCAGCCGCTCGACCACGGCCTGCAATTCGCCGCCGGGAACGCCGCCACCGCCGGTTGAGCCTTCGGCGGAATATCCGCGCACCGTGGAGGCGAGCCAGTCTTCGAGGTCGGTATAGAAGCGGTTCTGCGCCTGGCTCGACTGCAGATCGAGAAAGCCGAGGATCAGGGAGCCGGCGAGGCCGAACAGCGAGGATGAAAACGAAATGCCCATGCCGCCAAGCGGCGCGGCGAGGCCTTCCTTGAGCGTATCGAACAGCGCGCCAGCGTCGCCACCGACCTTCAGGCCGTCGATCACCTTGCCGACCGAGCCCACGGTTTCGATCAGGCCCCAGAAGGTGCCGAGCAGCCCGAGGAACACGAGCAAGCCGGTCATGTAGCGCGAAATATCGCGCGCCTCGTCGAGCCTCGTGGCGATGGAATCCAGCAGATGCCGCATGGTCTGCTGCGAGATCGACATCCGCCCGGTGCGCTCGCCGCCGAGGATCGCCGCCATCGGCGCCAGCAGGGTCGGATGCCGCTCGACCGCGAGGCCCGGATCGGCGATGCGAAAATTGTTGACCCAGGCCACTTCCGGATAGAGCCGGATCACCTGCCGGAACGACAGGATGGTGCCGATGAAGAGCACCGCGCCGATCAGGGCGTTGAGGCCGGGATTGGCGAAGAACGCCAGCACGATCTGCTTGTAGAGCACGACCGCCACCAGCGCGCACAGCACCAGAAACACCAGCATGCGCACCAGGAAAATCCGCGGCGTGGACAGTTTGGCGAGTTCGATCTCCATCGCGGAGCGGGAAGAGGGGCCTGCAGGCATTGCCGATGTATCCGTTGCGAGGAGCCGGTTTCGGGACACCAATATGGCACAGCGCGCCCGGGATGAAAGCCAGTTGCAGTCCGATTGAGGCGGAAAAGGGAACTTCGGCGCGAAACCGGGCTTGGTGGTTGTGCGTATTTCACAAATCTTCGGCGCCTGAGGCGGTTAACGGATTTTTTTGCATGACGGTTGGGTATCTCGCGGCTTTGGCCGGGATCGCGGTGTCGCTGTCGATCCTGATGGCGATCGCTTGGATGGTGCAGCAGCGCAGCGGCAATTCCGGCTGGGTCGACACCATCTGGACGTTTTCGGTCGGGCTCACCGGGGCCGGCAGCGCGCTGTGGCCGATCGGCGGTGCTGCGCCGAATCCGCGGCAATGGCTGGTCGCCGGTTTGGTGGCGATCTGGTCGCTGCGGCTGGGCGTGCACATTGCGTGGCGCACCGCCGGGATTGCGGACGATCCGCGCTATGCCGCCTTCGCCCGCGACTGGGGCCGCGATGCCCCGCGCAAGATGTTCATCTTTCTGCAAAATCAGGGTTTTGGGTCGATCCCGCTGGTGTTTGCGATTTTTCTGGCGGCGCGGTTTCCCGGCGATGCGCTGCGGCTCCAGGATTATCTGGGCGCGCTGATCCTGTTTGCGGGCATTGCCGGCGAGGCGCTGGCCGACGCGCAGCTCAAGCGTTTCCGCGACGACCCCGCCAACAAGGGCCGGGTCTGCGATGCCGGGCTTTGGCGCTGGTCGCGCCATCCCAATTATTTTTTCGAATGGCTGGGCTGGCTGGCCTATCCCCTGATCGCGATCTCACCGGAATACGGATGGGGCTGGGCGGCGCTGCTGGCGCCAGCCTTCATGTACTGGATCCTGGTCCACGTCACCGGCATCCCGCCGCTCGAAGCGCAGATGCTGCGTTCTCGCGGCGAGCGCTACCGCGACTACCAGTCGCGCACCTCAGCGTTCTTTCCGCTCCCACCACACAAGGGAGTGGCCACGTGAGCGTCGTCTCCAGATTGATCGGCACCGCCGAACGGGTTCCGCTGCCCGACCTCGTCATCCGCGCCGCCGTCCAGCAACTGTGCTCGCGCACCGCGACCCGGCTCGCCGGCGGCAATGCCGAAAGCGACGCCTGCTTTGCCGACGAAATGGCGGTGCGCGCCATTGCCGAGCACACCGAAGAGGCAAACACGCAGCATTACGAGGTACCGGCGGCGTTCTTTGCGAAGGTGCTCGGGCCGAATCGCAAATACTCCTCCTGCTTCTACAAGGAGCCGCACTCCACGCTGCGGGAAGCCGAGGAGGAAGCGCTGCGCCAGACCGTCGATCACGCGGAGCTCGCCGACGGCCAGTCGATCCTTGAGCTTGGCTGCGGCTGGGGCTCGCTGTCGCTTTGGATGGCGCGGCAGTTTCCGCATTCGCAGGTCATGGCGGTGTCGAATTCGCGCACCCAGCGGGAATATATCGAGGCCGAGGCCGCCGCGTGCGGATTGAAAAATCTCCGCGTGGCCACCGCCGACATGAACGAGTTCGATCCGGAAGCGCAGTTCGACCGCGTCGTGTCGGTGGAAATGTTCGAGCACATCATGAACTGGCGCGAATTGCTGAAGCGCGTGCGGTCGTGGCTTGCGCCGGAGGGCCGCTTCTTCCTGCACGTCTTCACTCACCGCGCCGGCGCCTATCTGTTCGATCGCACCGACCGCGACGACTGGGTCGCGCAGCATTTCTTCACCGGAGGGGTGATGCCGAGCCATCATCTGATCCGGCAATATCGGGACTTGTTCGAGGTCGAAAAGGAATGGCGCTGGAGCGGGATGCATTACCAGCGCACCGCGCTCGGCTGGCTCGCCAATTTCGATTCCCGCCGCGACGAGGTCGAGGCCGTTCTTCGCGACGTCTACGGCAGCGACACGAGCTTGTGGATGCGCCGCTGGCGCTGGTTCTTCCTCGCGACATCGGGCCTGTTCGGTTGCGCCGACGGCAGCGAATGGGGCGTCAGCCATTACCGGTTGAAGGCGGGCGATTGAGATCCTCGCTATATCGCCGCCTGTCTTCGCTCCGGTTGCCGCCTTCTTGAGCATCGAAGCCGCGAACGCCGCGTCACGCTGAATCACGATCGAGTGAGTCCGTAAAAAACGTTATTCGTTCAACGGGTTCCAGTCGTGTGACATTGCGCCGCCGCGAAACGTGTTGCGTTGCAAACAAGCTCATTTAGCCTGCCACTCATCGAGATGTCGGGATTCGTCGTGAGGCCGCGAAGCTTTTTCGGTGCGGCCAATACGGATTGCTGATGATTTGCAGAACTGGGGTCTGAACTTCAATGAATGGAAATCACGCGCGGGCGGCTCTTGCGGCATTGCTATTGGCCGGCCTCGCGCCGGCTCTCGCTGGCTGCGACGAAGCCACGCCGGCAATGGCGGCAACCGCGGCCGAGCCGGAAGTCGGAATCGTCACGGTGAAGTCGCAGCCTCGCGCCATGGTGCGCGAATTGCCCGGCCGCATCGCGCCGACCCGCGTTGCCGACGTCCGCAGCCGGGTTTCCGGCATCGTGGTCGAGCGGCTGTTCCAGCAGGGCACCGAGGTGAAGGCCGGCGATCCGCTCTATCGGATCGACCCGAAACCCTTTGAAGTCGAACTGCAGGCCAACGAGGCTGCGCTCGCCAAGGCGACGGCGGCGTTCGATCTGGCCGCGCAGCATGCGAACCGGATCGCGACGCTGTACGGCCAGAAGGCGGTGTCGGAAGCCGAAAATGAAAAGGCCGTCGGCGCGATGCGCCAGGCGCAGGCCGAGATCGGCGCCCGCAAGGCCGACGTCGCCCGCGCGCGGTTGAACCTTGATTATACGACCATCCGTGCGCCGATCGGGGGCGTGGTCGGTGCGGCATTGGTCAGCGAAGGCGCGCTTGTGGTGCAGAACGATCCGACGAACCTGGCGACCATTCAGCAACTCGATCCGATCTATGCCGACTTCACCCAGTCGGTCAGCGAGATGAGCAGACTGCGTCACGCATTCGAGAGCGGGGATCTCGACCGGATTTCGCCGGACGCGGCCAAGGTCCGTCTCGTGCTCGATGATGGAACCATCTATTCGTTGCCCGGCAGGCTATTGTTCTCGGAATCCAAGGTCGATGCCTATACCGGCCAGGTCACGTTGCGCGGCGAGTTTCCAAACCCGAAACGCGAGCTGTTGCCGGGGATGTATGTCCGCGTGCAGATCGAACAGGGCATCGATTCGGACGCGATAGCCGTGCCGCAGCAGGCGATCCAGCGCGATGCGGGCGGCGGCAGCGAAGTGTTCGTCGTCAAGCATGACGGCCGAGTCGCGATGCAGCCGGTCCGAACCGGCGCGATCCAGGACGGGCTTTGGCTGGTGAGCGACGGCCTGAAGGATGGCGACCGCGTGGTGGTCGACGGATTTCAGAGATTTGCTCCCGGCGACAAGGTCAAGGCGCAGGCATGGGTCGACGCCGATGCGGCCGACGGATCGCCAACGGATCGCGGACGGATCATGCAGGCCGTCAGGTAGACCGACGATGCCCAGCTTCTTTATCGACCGGCCGATCTTTGCATGGGTCGTCGCGCTCTTCATCTGTCTGGTCGGCGCAATCGCGATACCGCTGCTTGCGGTGGCGCAGTATCCGATCATCGCGCCCCCCTCGATCTCGATTTCCACCAGTTATCCCGGTGCGTCGCCGGAGAACCTCTACAACAGCGTGACGCGGCTGATCGAGGAGGAACTGAACGGCGCCAACGGCATCCTGAATTTCGAATCCACCAGCGATTCGCTGGGGCAGGTGGAAATTACCGCCAATTTCGTGCCTGGCACCGATATCGGCATGGCTTCGGTCGATGTGCAGAACCGCATCAAGCGCGTCGAAGCGCGGTTGCCGCGCGCCGTGATCCAGCAGGGCATCCTGGTGGAGGAAGCCTCGAGCGCAGTGCTTCAGATCATTACCTTGCGCTCGACCGATGGCAGCCTCGACGAGGTCGGGCTCGGCGATTTCATGGTCCGGAACGTGCTCGGCGAAATCAGGCGCATTCCCGGCGTCGGCCGGGCCACGCTTTATTCGACCGAGCGCTCGCTGCGGATCTGGATCGATCCGGACAAATTGGTCGGCTACGGCCTGACGGCGGACGACGTGACCAAGGCGATCAACGCCCAGAACGCGCAGGTCGCCTCGGGCAGCATCGGCGCCGAACCAAGCACGCCGACGCAGAGGGTATCGGCGCTGGTCCTGGTCAAGGGACAGCTGAGTTCGCCGGATGAATTCGGATCGATCATCCTGCGCGCCAATCCGGACGGTTCGACGGTGCGACTGCGCGACGTTGCCCGGATTGAAGTCGGCGGCATGGGTTATCAGTTCACCACGCGGCAGGATGGTCGGCGGATAGCGGGGTTGTCGGTGATGCTGTCGCCGACCGGCAATGCGCTCGCCACCGCGAGCGCCGTCGAGGCCAAGATGAAGGAGCTTTCCAGGTTCTTCCCCGCCAATATCGCCTACGACATTCCCTACAACATCACGCCGGTGGTCAAGGCCTCGATCGAGAAAGTGTTGTCGACGCTGATCGAGGCGGTCGTGCTGGTCTTCGTCGTAATGTTCCTGTTCCTGCAGAACATCCGCTACACCATCATTCCGACCATCGTGGTCCCGGTAGCGCTGCTCGGCACCTGCGCCACGCTGCTGCTGGCGGGCTTTTCCGTCAACATGCTGACGATGTTCGCCATGGTGCTGGCGGTCGGCATTCTCGTGGACGACGCCATCGTCGTGGTCGAGAACGTCGAGCGAATCATGGCGGAGGAGGGGCTGACGCCGAGGGAAGCCACGCGCAAGGCGATGTCGCAGATCTCAGGCGCGATTGTCGGCATCACCCTGGTGCTGATGGCCGTGTTCGTGCCGATGGCGTTCTTTCCGGGCTCGGTCGGTATCATTTACCGGCAATTCTCGGTGACGATGGTGGCCGCGATCGGCTTTTCGGCGTTGCTCGCGATGTCGCTGACGCCCGCGCTGTGCGCGACGCTGCTGAAACCGGTCAAGGTGGGCCATGCCCATGCCCGCAAGGGCGTGTTCGGCTGGTTCAACCGCAGCCTCGACGCATTACGTGATCGCTATGCGCGCGTGGTAGGCAGTTCGCTCGG
>JBGPSI010000115.1:0-15438 GCA_041490045.1 Bradyrhizobium sp. | reverse complement strand
GTGCTGCCGCTCCTGATGCACGGCGACGCCGCGTTCGCGGGCCAGGGCGTGGTGGCCGAATGCTTCGGCCTGTCCGACCTGAAGGGCTACCGCACCGGCGGTTCGCTGCATTTCATCGTCAACAACCAGATCGGCTTCACCACCTATCCGCGTTATTCGCGTTCCTCGCCCTATCCGTCCGATGTGGCGAAGATGATCGACGCGCCGATTTTCCACGTCAACGGCGACGATCCGGAGGCCGTGGTGTTCGCGGCCAAGGTCGCGATCGAATTCCGGCAGAAATTCCACAAGCCGGTCGTCATCGACATGTTCTGCTATCGCAGGCATGGCCATAACGAAGGCGACGAGCCGGCATTCACCCAGCCGGTGATGTACAAGAGGATTGCCTCCCATCCGAGCACGCTGGAGATCTATTCCAGGCGCCTGGTCGCCGAAGGCGTCATGACCGAAGGCGAGGTCGAGAAGGCCAAGGCCGACTGGCGCGCGCGGCTCGATGCCGAACTCGAGGCCGGCTCGGGCTACAAGCCGAACAAGGCGGACTGGCTCGACGGCAAATGGGCCGGCTTCAAGTCGGCGGACCAGGAAGAGGACGCCCGTCGCGGCGTCACCGGCGTCGATGTCGCCGTGCTCAGGGATATCGGCCGCAAGATCACCAAGGTGCCGGACGGCTTCCGGATTCACCGCACCATCCAGCGGTTCCTGGAAAACCGCGCCAAGGCCATCGACACCGGAATCGGGATCGACTGGGCGACCGGCGAGGCGCTGGCGTTCTGCACGCTGTTGCAGGAAGGCCATCACGTCCGGCTCTCCGGTCAGGACTCCGAGCGCGGCACCTTCTCGCAGCGGCACTCGGTGCTGATCGATCAGGAAGACGAGAGCCGCTATACGCCGTTCAATCATCTCGGCGACCAGGGCCATTACGAAGTCATCAACTCGCTGTTGTCGGAAGAGGCCGTGCTCGGCTTCGAGTACGGCTATTCGCTGGCGGAGCCGAACGCGCTGACCATCTGGGAAGCGCAGTTCGGCGATTTCGCCAACGGCGCGCAGGTGCTGTTCGACCAGTTCATCTCGTCGGGCGAGCGCAAGTGGCTGCGCATGTCCGGCCTCGTCTGCATGCTGCCGCATGGCTATGAAGGGCAGGGACCGGAGCACTCCTCCGCGCGTCTGGAGCGCTACCTGCAGATGTGCGCCGAGGACAACATGCAGGTGGTCTATGCCACCACGCCCGCCAATTTCTTCCACGTGCTGCGCCGGCAGCTGCATCGCGAGATCCGCAAGCCCCTGATCCTGATGACGCCGAAGTCGCTGCTGCGCCACAAGCGCGCTGTCTCGCGGCTCGACGAAATGGGCTCGGGCACCACCTTCCATCGCATTCTCTACGATGACGCGGCGATGCTGCCGGACGAGAAGATCAAGCTGGTAGCGGACAACAAGATCCGCCGCGTCGTCCTGTGCGCGGGCAAGGTCTATTACGATCTCTACGACGAGCGCGAAAAGCGTGGCATCGACGACATCTACCTGATGCGTGTCGAGCAGCTTTATCCGGTGCCGCTGAAGGCGCTGGTGCAGGAGCTTGGACGCTTCAAGGGCGCCGAGGTGGTGTGGTGCCAGGAAGAGCCGCGCAACATGGGCGCGTGGCACTTCATCGAGCCCTATCTCGAATGGGTGCTGAACCAGATCAACGCGCCGAACAAGCGGCCGCGCTATGCCGGCCGTGCCGCGTCGGCTGCGACCGCGACCGGTTTGATGTCGAAGCATCTGGCGCAGCTCAAGGCGCTGCTCGACGAGGCATTGAGTTAATAATCCAGAGTTCGTCATGCCCCGCGAAAGCGGGGCATCCGGTAACCCGCGCCGTCCGCCTTGACCGGCACCGTCACGGAGTACTGGATCGCCCGCCTCCGTGGGCGATGACCAGACAGGCTATTTGAGGAATAAAACCATGACTGAAATTCGCGTTCCGACGCTCGGCGAATCCGTGACCGAGGCCACTATCGGCCGCTGGTTCAAGAAGGCCGGCGACGCCGTCGCTGTCGACGAGCCCCTGGTCGAACTCGAGACCGATAAGGTCACCATCGAAGTCCCGGCGCCGTCGGCGGGCGTGCTCGGCGAGATCAGCGCCAAGGACGGCGAAACCGTTGCGGTCGGCGCGCTGCTCGGACAGATCAATGATGGTGCAGCAGGAGCGGCCGCCAAGCCGGCGGCAGCCCCCGCGAAGGCCGCAGCCCCAGCGTCGGTTGCTGCCGCTCCGGCAGCCGCGGCAAAAGCTCCGCCGGCCGACGTGCCGCTGGCGCCGTCGGTGCGCAAGATCTCCGCCGAAAGCGGCATCGATGCCGCCACCGTCCCCGGCTCCGGCAAGGATGGGCGGGTGACGAAAGGCGACATGCTGGCTGCGATCGAGAAGGCGGCCTCGGCGCCGACGCCGGTCAATCAGCCGGCCGCCGCGGTGCAGGTGCGCGCGCCGTCGCCCGCCGACGATGCCGCGCGCGAAGAGCGCGTGAAGATGACGCGGCTGCGCCAGACCATCGCGCGGCGCCTGAAGGAAGTGCAGAACACCGCTGCGATGCTGACCACCTTCAACGAGGTCGACATGAGCCACATCATGGCGATGCGGACCCAGTACAAGGACGTGTTCGAGAAGAAGCACGGCAGCAAGCTCGGCTTCATGGGCTTCTTCACCAAGGCCTGCGTGCAGGCGCTGAAGGACATTCCGGCCGTCAATGCCGAGATCGACGGCACCGATCTGATCTACAAGAATTATTATCACATCGGCGTCGCGGTCGGCGCCGACAAGGGCCTGGTGGTGCCGGTGGTGCGCGACTGCGACCACAAGTCGATCGCCGAGATCGAAAAATCGATCGCCGACTACGGCCGCCGCGCCCGCGACGGCCAGCTCAAGATCGACGAGATGCAGGGCGGCACCTTCACCATCACCAATGGCGGCATCTATGGTTCGCTGATGTCGACGCCGATCCTGAACGCGCCGCAATCCGCCATTCTCGGCATGCACAAGATCCAGGAACGCCCGATGGCGATCGGCGGCAAGATCGAGATCCGTCCGATGATGTATCTGGCGCTGTCCTACGATCACCGCGTCATCGACGGCAAGGAAGCGGTCACCTTCCTGGTGCGCGTCAAGGAAAACCTGGAAGATCCGGCGCGCCTGGTGCTGGACCTGTAATCGGGATTTTGATTTCCTGCGTTCGCCGCGGTTCTGATGCGGCTTTTCCGGCAGCGTGCGCTTGGTTTTTTTGGGGGCGATTTTGACTGACAGAGTTGCGATCATTACCGGCGGGAGCCGCGGCATCGGCCGCGCTACCGCCATCGCCGCCGCCAGCCGCGGCTTCCGGGTCTGCATCGGCTACGCCAGCAACGTAGCCGCGGCGAAAGAGGTCGTCTCCGCCATCGAAGCCAAGAACGGCAAGGCGATCGCGCTGAAATGCGATGTCGGCGACGAGCACGATATCCTTTCGCTGTTCAAGGCCGCCGACAAGTTCGGAACGCTGGGCGCGCTGATCAACAATGCCGGCATCGTCGGGCCGACGTCGCGGGTCGACGAGATGTCGGCCGAGCGCATCCAGCGGATGATGGCGGTCAACGTCACCGGCAGCATGCTGTGCGCGCGCGAGGCGGTGAAGCGGATGTCGACGCGCCATGGCGGCAAGGGCGGCGTCATCGTCAATCTGTCGTCGGTTGCCGCCAAGCTCGGCTCTCCCAATACCTATGTCGACTACGCCGCCTCGAAAGGCGCGATCGATTCCTTCACCATCGGCCTCGGCTATGAAGTCGCCGGCGAGGGCATCCGCGTCGCCGCGATTCGGCCCGGGCTGATCGACACAGAAATTCACGCCTCGGGCGGCGAGCCCGACCGCGCGCATCGCCTCGCTCACAATGTGCCGATGAAGCGCGTCGGCACCGCCGAGGAAATCGCCAACGCCATCGTCTGGCTGATGTCGGACGACGCCTCCTACGTGACCAGCGCCATCCTTGATGTATCCGGCGGTCGCTAATACCAGCCATTGCATCCAGCTACGGGACTTCCAATCATGGCCACTTACGATCTCGTCATCATCGGTACCGGTCCCGGCGGGTACGTCTGCGCGGTGCGCGCGGCGCAACTCGGCATGAAGGTCGCGGTGGTCGAGAAGAATGCCACGCTCGGCGGCACCTTCCTCAATGTCGGATGCATGCCCTCGAAGGCGCTGCTGCATGCTTCCGAAATGTTCGAGGAGGCCGGGCACAGTTTCGCGAAAATGGGCGTCAGCGTTCCCGCGCCGAAACTCGACCTGCCCGCGATGATGAATTTCAAGCAGCAGGGCATCGACGGCAACGTCAAGGGCGTCGAATTCCTGATGAAGAAAAACAAGATCGACGTCATCAGCGGCAAGGGCAAGGTGCTCGGCACCGGCAAGGTCGAGGTGACAGGCAATGACGGCAAGACGCAACTGGTGGAGACCAGGAACATCGTCGTCGCCACGGGCTCGGATGTCGCCCGGCTGAAGGGCATCGAGATCGACGAGAAGCGCATCGTGTCGTCGACCGGCGCGCTGTCGCTCGACAGGGTTCCGGAAAAACTGCTGATTGTCGGCGCCGGCGTGATCGGGCTCGAACTCGGCTCGGTGTGGCACCGGCTCGGCGCCCAGGTCACGGTGGTGGAATTCCTCGACCGCATCCTGCCGGGCATGGACGGCGAGGTGGCGAAACAATTCCAGCGCATCCTCGAGAAGCAGGGCTTTGCGTTCAAGCTTGGCGCCAAGGTCACCGGCGTCGATACCTCCGGCAAAACGCTGTCCGCGCAGGTCGAGCCGGCCGCGGGCGGCAAGGCGGAAACGCTGGAGGCCGACGTGGTGCTGGTGGCAATCGGCCGCGCTCCCTACACCGAAGGTCTCGGCCTGAAGGAGGCCGGCGTCGCGCTCGACAATCGCGGCCGCGTCCAGATCGACCAGCATTTTGTGACCACCGTGAAGGGCGTCTACGCCATCGGCGACGTCGTGGCCGGGCCGATGCTCGCCCACAAAGCCGAGGACGAGGGCGTCGCGGTCGCGGAAATCCTCGCCGGGCAGGCCGGACACGTGAATTACGAAGTTATACCAGGGGTTGTGTATACCACGCCGGAGGTTTCCTCCGTCGGCAAGACCGAGGAAGAACTGAAGCAGGCCGGCGTGGCCTATACGGTTGGCAAGTTCCCCTTCACCGCCAACGGCCGCTCCAAGGTCAACCAGACCACCGAAGGCTTCGTGAAGATTCTCGCAGATGCGAAGACCGATCGGGTGCTTGGCGTGCATATCATCGGCCGCGAGGCCGGCGAAATGATCCACGAAGCCTGCGTCCTGATGGAATTCGGCGGTTCCGCCGAGGATCTGGCGCGTACCTGCCACGCCCACCCGACACGCTCGGAAGCCATCAAGGAAGCGGCGCTTGCAGTCGGCAAGCGCGCGATACATATGTGACCAAAGCCCAGCAATTGGGCGGGGATACCCAGGGATGATGCGCCGCCTCCTACAGCCGATATGGGTTCTGCTCGCGATCATCTTCCTGATCGAAGCTTGGCTGTGGGATCACCTCGAGCCGATCGTGGCGTGGTTCGTGGCGCTGATCCCGCTGCGCGCCTTCAAGCAATGGCTTGCCGAGCGGGTCGACACGCTGTCGCCGGCGATGACGCTGATCGTCTTCATCGTGCCGGTGATTCCGTTGTTTCCGCTGAAGCTGGTCGGCCTCTGGCTGCTCACCCATGAATATTGGATGAGCGCCGTCGCCACCATCATCTTCGCCAAATTCCTGGGGGTAGGCGTCGCCGCTTTCGTCTTCGATGTGACGAAGGACAAGCTCCTGGAAATGGACTGGTTCGAGACGCTCTACGAATTTGTCCTTGCATTGCGGGCCAAGGCGAACGCCCTGGTCGATCCGATCAAGTCGCGGATCAGGGCTGCGCTGCGCGGCGACGGCAGCAGTTGGTCATCGCGCACGCTGCGGCTGATCCAGCGTTTCCGCAAGAGCGTGCACGAAGCGCGCTAGACTCTAGAGCATGATGAGCTTTGGTTGGTTCGCCGGCTCTGCTCGCCTCTCCCGTGGGGAAAGGTGGAACGCCGACGGCTCGATTCACTCAAAAATCATCCCGCTCCAGCCGATCACGGCAGATGCAGCAGATGCGGCACGAAGATGCCGAGTGCGGTGATGGCGATCCCCGCCAGCGTCAATAGCCCCGAGATCCAGGCCAGCGCGATGATCCCGGTGATAATCGTGGCCGACGCCAGCACGATGCCGATCTGGAAGGCAGCGGAGGCGAGTTCGAAGTGATGGTACTTTGCCGTGGCGAGGTCGCGCTCCTCCTCGGCTTCCTTGGCGCGGTGGGACAGTTGCTCCGTGCCTTCGCCGGTTTCCGGTTCGGAGCGGTAGCGTGCCGCGGTCTTCTGCCAGTCGTCGATCTGCTTCTGCAGCGCGGCCTTGGCGGCGTCGTCGCCTACCAGGCTGAGGCTTAGCTTGGATTGCTCCGAAGCGGTCTGCACCACGGTGCGGCGGATGCTTTTGGCCTGAAAGAACGCCCACAGGTTCGAGGCCTCGACATTCTTGCTGATGGCCTCGGTCTGGGCACCCTTCCCCAGCGTCTCCGACAGCGCGAGGCACAGCGCAATTATCGCAATCAAGAGCGCGATCTTCCTGTTCTCGCCGGCGGCTTCCTTCGTGTGCTCCGCCTGCTCCATGCTTTCGTGCGCGCTCATGATTCCCTCCCGCCTCGATGGCCCACGATTGACCGAATAGCGCCGCCCGTGCAAGAGGCAAGCGCACAGGACCGTGACATGTCGGGGCTAAAGCGGGGCTATTCTCAGGCGCGGGGATGCGCCGATTTATAGACTTCCAGCAGCCGCTCGCTGTCGATGCCAGTGTAGATCTGCGTGGTCGACAGCGACGCATGCCCGAGCAATTCTTGGATCGCGCGCAGATCGCCGCCGCGGTTTAAGAGATGTGTCGCGAAGGAATGCCGCAGCGCGTGCGGCGTCGCGCTGTCGGGCAGACCGAGCGAGCCGCGCAGCCGCTCCATGGTGAGCTGGATGATCCGCGGACTGAGCGGCCCGCCGCGGGCGCCGACGAAGATCGGGCCTTCGGGTGGCAATTGATGCGGGCACATCGCCACATAGTCCTGAACCAGCGCCAGCACATTCTGCAGCACCGGCACCATGCGGGTTTTGTTGCCCTTGCCGATCACGACCAGCACGTCGCCTTCGCCGGGCAGCGGCACGTCGCGCCGTTTCAGGCCGAGCGCCTCGGAGATGCGCAGGCCGGAGCCGTAAAGCAGCGCCATCACGGCGGCGTCGCGCGCCCAGATCCAGGGATCGCGCTCCTCGCCCGCGCGTTCGTCGGCGTCGGCGAAACGTTTCGCCGCCGCCACCGGAACCGGCTTCGGCAGGCTCTTGCCGATTTTTGGCGCGCGGATGGCCGAGAGTGCCCCGACCTTGCCTCTGCCTTCGCGCTCGAGGAAGCGGCCGAACGAGCGCAGGCCCGCCAGCGCCCGCATCAGGGAGCGCCCGCCGATGTCGTCGGCGCGCCGCATCGCCAGGAAGGCCCTGATGTCGCTCGCCTCCAGCGCGGCAAAGCGCGGCAGCGTTACGCGCGCCCCCCAATGCTGGCTAAGGAAACCGAGAAACTGACGAAGGTCGCGCGCATAGGCTTCCAGCGTCTTCGGCGACAGTCGCCGCTCGCTGCGCAGATGCGAAAGCCAGTGCGTCATTTCCAGCGTGATGCTGCTGTCGGCGCAGTCGAGTTCGACCGGTTGAACCGCGGGAGCTGGCTTTGCCATTTGGCTGTCTTTCCGGCCGTCCTGGGCGCGCGATGATTCTGGTTATTATATCGCACCTGTTTCGTTTACCGTTCGCTAACTTGGCAGGCAGCGGCGGCCGGACGCTGGTTCCGACCCGTTCGCGGCCCTAAGTTAGCCCTTCCTCCTGGATTAGAGCCTGATTCTGAAAATGGACCACGCCACGCGCGCCAGCACGTCATCTGCAACATCGACCGGGGTGGTCGATGTGCTGGTGCCGGTCGCGCTCGATCGGAACTATTCCTACCGGGTGCCGCGCGGCATGGAGCTGAAGCCGGGCGATGTGGTCTGCGTGCCGCTCGGGCCGCGCGAGGTGGTCGCGGTGGTGTGGGCGGAAAACGCCAATCCCGATCCGCGCCTGCACAATCGCCTCAAGGATGTCGGCGAAAAGCTCGACGTGCCGCCGCTGAAGGAGGAGCTGCGCGCGCTCGTCGATTGGGTCGCCAATTACACGCTGTCGGCGCGCGGCATGGTGTTGCGGATGTGCCTGCGGATGGGCGAACACCTCGGCCCCGAGCGGGTGCGGATGGGCGTGCGCCTGATCGGCGAACCGCCGAAGCGCCTGACCCCGGCGCGGCGGCGGTTGATCGAGGTGCTGTCAGACGGCCTGTTGCACGGCAAATCCGAAGCCGCGAAGGAGGCCGGCGTCAGCGCCGGCGTCGTCGACGGCCTTGTCGACGAGGGAACGCTGACGACCGAAGCCATGCCGCGCGCGCTGGCGCCGCCGGCGCCCGATCCGTCCTTCGCGACGCCTGACTTTTCCCGCCAGCAGCGCACCGCCGTGGACGCCATGCGCGCGCTGGCGGCCAACGGCAGCTTCCACGTCGCGTTGCTCGACGGCGTTACCGGATCGGGCAAGACCGAGGTGTATTTCGAGGCGATTGCCGAGGTGATCCGCCGCGGCAAGCAGTCGCTGATCCTGATGCCGGAGATCGCGCTCACCGGCCAGTTCCTCGACCGCTTCGCGCAGCGTTTCGGCGTGCGGCCACTGGAATGGCATTCCGAACTGACCCCGCGCACCCGGCAGCGCAATTGGGCCGCAATCGCGGCGGGCGAAGCACCCGTCGTGGTGGGCGCGCGCTCGGCGCTGTTTCTGCCCTATGCCAGTCTCGGGCTGATCGTCGTCGATGAAGAGCACGACCAGGCCTACAAGCAGGACGAAGGCGCGCATTATCATGCCCGCGACATGGCGGTGGTGCGCGCGCATATCGCCCAGATCCCGATCGTGCTGGCGTCGGCGACGCCGTCGGTCGAGACCGAGGTCAATGCGCGCAAGGGCCGCTATCAGCGCGTGGTGCTGCCGTCGCGGTTCGGTGGCCAGCACATGCCGCATATCGAGGCGATCGACCTGCGGCGTGAGGCGCCCGCCCGCGGCCGCTTCATTTCCCCCAAGCTCGCCGGCGAGATCAGGATCGCGATCGAGCGGCGCGAGCAGGCGCTGTTGTTCCTCAACCGCAGAGGCTACGCGCCGCTCACCTTGTGCCGCGCCTGCGGGCATCGCTTTGCCTGCACCATCTGCGACGCGTGGCTGGTCGATCACCGCTTTCGCCAGCGGCTGGTCTGCCATCATTGCGGCTTCTCGATGCCGCGCCCGCATGTCTGCCCGCATTGCCAGGCCGAGGAATCGCTGGTCGCGGTCGGCCCCGGCGTCGAACGCCTGCAGGAGGAAGCCGCCGCGCTGTTTCCCGAGGCGCGCACCATGGTGCTGTCGAGCGACCTGATCACCTCGATCGAAACCATGCGCGCCGAATTGACCGAGATCGCGGAGGGCCGCGTCGATATCATCATCGGCACCCAATTGGTGGCGAAGGGTCACAATTTCCCGCGGCTCAACCTGGTCGGCGTCGTCGATGCCGATCTGGGCCTGAGCAACGGCGATCCGCGCGCCGCCGAGCGCACCTGGCAATTGCTCAACCAGGTGATCGGGCGCGCCGGGCGCGACCAGGGCCGCGGCGTCGGGTATCTGCAGACCCACCAGCCCGAACATCCCGTGATGAAGGCACTGGTGGCCTGCGACCGCGAGGCGTTTTATGCCAGCGAGATCGAGGGCCGCGAGCGCGCCTCCTATCCGCCGTTCGGCCGGCTCGCGAGCCTGATCATTTCCGCGGGCGACCGGCCGACGGCGGAAGGCTTCGCTCGCAAGCTCGCTGCGATCGCGCCGATCGACGAACGGATCAAGGTGCTCGGACCCGCCGAAGCCCCGCTTGCGGTGATCAAGGGCCGCTATCGTTTCCGGCTATTGGTAAAATCGGCGCGCAACGTCGATCTGTCGGAATATTTGCGCGAATGGCTCGCGGCCGGTCCAAAGACAAAAGGCAATCTCAAGCTCGAGGTCGATGTCGATCCGCAGAGCTTTTTGTAATGGAGAGGGCGGATATAAAAAAGCCTGCCGTCATTTGCGACGGCAGGCCTTTATTTTTACGGCGAGCAGGACGTTCTGCGGCCGTTACGCTACGCAACGCTTACTGAACTTGTCGGATGGAGAAGGCGTCCCCAACGCCGTCAGGAGACGACTTCGGCGGTCACCCGGCCGACGCCGGCGCTGGTCAGGCCGATGGCGCGGGCGGCGCCGGTCGACAGATCCAGCACCCGGCCGCGGATGAACGGGCCGCGGTCATTGACGGTGACGACGACGCTGCGGCCGCCATGGGTGACGCGGAGCTTGGTGCCGAACGGCAGCGAGCGGTGGGCGCAAGTCAAGGCGTTCGAGTTCATGCGCTGGCCGGAAGCAGTCCGGCGGCCGGATTCGCTGCCGTAATAGGAGGCCATTCCCGAGAAGGTGCGCCCGCCGAACGACGACGGAGCGATCGAGGCATTGGCGTCGCGCCAGAAGAGGCCTGCCGCGCCGCGCGGCGCGTTGCTGGCCTGATGATGCCGATAGCCGTGATGATGATGGCGATGGGATTTGGCCGAGGCCTCGGTGACGCTTCCGCCGACCAGGAGAGTTGCGGCGAAAAGGGCTAGCGCCGTGCGCGACTGGGTTACGTTCCCCAGCGTCAAATTTTTCAGTTTCAACATGAATTAGTCCCTCAGATAGTATTGCCACATGCGTGACAAGTGGAACCCCCGTCCCCAGTGGCATGGTCGCCGTTTGGTGGGCTAATGAGGCATAAAAGGGGCAGTAAAACCTGTTTGTCTCCCGTTGAAACATCTTGTGACCGAATTCACCTAATCCTTAATAGTTCCGCAGTGCCCCGAATTATTGATATACTTGTCAGTTTATACTAGGAAATACTGACAACCGAAGTCATCGCCTGAAAAGACGAGAATTCGCCAAGTAATGCAGACGGTGCAATGGCCGGCCCAAAACCCGCGTTCCCCGCGCACGGCTCATGCAGCCATGCATCCGGCGGCGGAACGAATTGCCGCCTGCGACCTTCCCGCGAGGCGTCAGCCCGGGTCGGCCGGGAGCTAAAGAAAATGCAGGACCGGATCTGCGAAAAAAATTGCGCCGGCGATCGCCGGATAAGCAGATGCGACAAGGCGGCGCCAGCCCCTGCGGTCATGTTGCACCTGCGCTCCCGCTATGTTAGCAAAGCCGCGATTTTAACGGTCCCGGCACAGCCGTGCCGGCCGAAAATCGAAGTCCCGCTTGAATTCCAAGGGCTTGGATCGCTAGGCGCCGCATCGTGGCGACGGTTTTTCCCTTGCGAGTTTGACAGCAATAAAGAGCGCGCTCGTGGCTGCAGAAGATCCGTCCGTTTCGGGAGTGTCCGGTCGTTACGCAACGGCCTTGTTCGAACTGGCGCGGGATGAAAAATCCATCGACGCGGTCAGGGCCGATCTCGATCGTTTCGAGGCCCTGCTCAACGACAGCGCGGATCTGAAGCGTCTCGTCCGCAGCCCGGTATTTTCGGCGGAAGTGCAGTCAAAGGCGCTTGCCGCGGTGCTCGACAAGGCCGGTATCACGGGCGTATCCGCGAATTTCCTGAAAGTCCTTACCGCCAACCGCCGGCTGTTTGCGGTGGCCGACGTGCTGCGCGCGTTTCGCGCGCTGGTGGCTAAATTCAAGGGCGAGGCGACCGCGGATGTCACCGTGGCTGAAACGCTCAGCGACAAGAATCTCGACGCGCTGAAGGCCGCACTGAAGTCGGTGACGGGCAAGGACGTCGCGCTCAACGTGAATGTCGATCCTTCAATTATCGGCGGCCTGGTGGTCAAGCTCGGCAGCCGCATGGTGGATAGTTCGCTTCGCACCAAACTCAATTCGATCAAGCACGCGATGAAAGAGGCAGGCTGATGGACATCCGCGCCGCGGAAATTTCCGCGATCCTGAAGGACCAGATCAAGAATTTCGGCCAGGAGGCTGAGGTTTCCGAAGTCGGACAGGTGTTGTCCGTCGGTGACGGCATCGCCCGCGTCTACGGGCTGGACAACGTCCAGGCCGGCGAGATGGTCGAGTTCAAGAACGGCACCCGCGGCATGGCGCTGAACCTCGAGACCGACAACGTCGGTATCGTGATTTTCGGCGCCGACCGCGAGATCAAGGAAGGCCAGACCGTCAAGCGCACCCGCGCCATCGTCGATACGCCCGTCGGCAAGGGCCTGCTCGGCCGCGTGGTCGATGCGCTCGGTAATCCGATCGACGGCAAGGGCCCGATTCAGGCGACCGAGCGCAAGCGCGTCGACGTCAAGGCGCCCGGCATCATTCCGCGCAAGTCGGTCAACGAGCCGATGGCAACCGGCCTCAAGGCGATCGATGCGCTGATCCCGGTCGGCCGCGGCCAGCGCGAGCTGATCATTGGCGACCGCCAGACCGGCAAGACCGCGATCGCGCTCGACACCATTCTCAACCAGAAGCCGCTCAACGCGCAGCCGGACGAGAAGATCAAGCTGTATTGCGTCTACGTCGCGATCGGCCAGAAGCGTTCGACCGTCGCCCAGTTCGTCAAGGTGCTCGAGGAGCAGGGCGCGCTGGAATATTCGATCATCGTCGCCGCCACCGCGTCGGACCCGGCGCCGATGCAGTACATCGCGCCGTTCACTGGCTGCACCATGGGCGAATATTTCCGCGACAACGGCATGCACGCGGTCATCATCTATGACGACTTGTCCAAGCAGGCCGTCGCCTATCGCCAGATGTCGCTGTTGCTGCGCCGCCCGCCGGGCCGCGAAGCCTATCCCGGCGACGTGTTCTATCTGCATTCGCGCCTGCTCGAGCGCGCCGCCAAGCTGAACGACCAGCAGGGCTCGGGCTCGCTGACGGCGCTGCCGGTCATCGAAACCCAGGCCAACGACGTGTCGGCCTACATCCCGACCAACGTGATCTCGATTACCGACGGCCAGATATTCCTGGAGACCGATTTGTTCTTCCAGGGCATCCGTCCCGCTGTGAACGTCGGTCTGTCGGTGTCGCGCGTCGGATCGTCGGCGCAGACCAAGGCGATGAAGAAGGTTGCCGGCAAGATCAAGGGCGAGCTGGCGCAGTACCGCGAAATGGCGGCGTTCGCGCAGTTCGGCAGCGACCTCGATGCCTCGACGCAGCGCCTGCTGAACCGTGGCTCTCGTTTGACCGAACTCCTTAAGCAGCCGCAGTTCTCGCCGCTGAAGATGGAAGAGCAGGTGTGCGTGATCTGGGCCGGCACCAACGGTTATCTCGACGCGCTTCCGCTTGCCAAGGTGAAGGCCTTCGAGGACGGCCTGCTGTCGCTGTTGCGCGGCAAGAACGTCGACATCCTCAACAGCATCCGCGAGACCCGCGATCTCTCGGATGACACCGCCGGCAAGCTCAAGGCGGCGGTCGAGGGTTACAGCAAGACGTTTGCTTGAAACGGGACGTGCATGCCCGGCACGAGGCCGGGCATGACGAAAGCGAGGCTTGCGGTCGGGTCGAAGACCGGATCGCCGGGGTGAACTGAGAATGGCTTCCCTTAAAGATATGCGGGTCCGCATCGCCTCCACCAAGGCGACGCAGAAGATCACCAAGGCCATGCAGATGGTCGCAGCCTCGAAGCTGCGCCGTGCGCAGACCGCCGCCGAAGCGGCGCGGCCCTACGCCGAAAAGATGGATGCGGTGATTTCGAATATCGCCAGCGCCGCAGCGGGTTCGCCCGGCGCGCCGGCGCTGCTGGCCGGCACCGGCAGGGACCAGGTGCATCTGTTTCTGGTCTGCACCGGGGAACGCGGCCTGTCCGGCGCATTCAATTCCTCGATCGTGCGTCTCGCCCGCAAGCGCGCGCTGGCGCTGATGAACCAGGGCAAAGAGGTCAAGTTCTTCTGCGTCGGCCGCAAGGGCTACGAGCAGCTGCGCCGCACCTTCGAGAAGCAGATCGTCGAGAATATCGAGCTGCGCTCGGTTCGCCAGCTCGGCTTCGTCAATGCCGACGATATCGCCAAGCGGGTGATCGCGCGCTTCGACGCCGGCGAGTTCGACGTCTGCACGCTGTTCTATTCGCGCTTCAAGTCCGTGATCGCGCAGGTCCCGACCGCGCAGCAGATCATTCCGCTGGTGGTGGAAGCTCCCGCCGCCAATGCCGGACCGGCGACATCCTACGAATACGAGCCGGAGGAAGACGAGATCCTGACCGGGCTCCTGCCGCGTAACCTCGCGGTGCAGATCTTCCGCGCGCTTCTCGAAAACAACGCCTCGTTCTATGGCGCGCAGATGAGCGCGATGGATAACGCCACCCGCAACGCCGGCGACATGATCCGCAAGCAGACCCTGATTTACAACCGAACCCGTCAGGCCATGATCACCAAGGAGCTGATTGAAATCATCTCCGGCGCCGAGGCGATGTAACGGCCACAGGCACGATCAAACTGACGGTTGTCTAGAGATTAAGAATTCGAAGGAGAGAGTTTATGGCCACACCCGCCAACCAGACCGGACGCATCACGCAGGTCATCGGCGCCGTCGTCGACGTGCAGTTCGAGGGACATCTGCCCGCCATTCTGAATGCGATCGAGACCAAGAACGGCGGCAACCGTCTGGTGCTCGAAGTGGCGCAGCATCTCGGCGAATCCACGGTGCGTACCATCGCGATGGACACCACCGAGGGTCTGGTCCGCGGTCAGGAAGTCACCGACACCGGCAACCCGATCATGGTGCCGGTCGGCGCCGGCACGCTCGGCCGCATCATCAACGTCATCGGCGAGCCGATCGATGAAGCCGGCCCGGTGGTTGCGGAAGGCATGCGCGCGATCCACCAGGAAGCGCCGACCTATACCGACCAGTCGACCGAAGCTGAAATTCTCGTCACCGGCATCAAGGTCGTCGACCTCTTGGCGCCTTACGCCAAGGGCGGCAAGATCGGCCTGTTCGGCGGCGCCGGCGTCGGCAAGACCGTGCTGATTCAGGAACTGATCAACAACGTTGCCAAGGCCCATGGCGGCTACTCGGTGTTCGCCGGCGTCGGCGAGCGCACCCGCGAGGGCAACGACCTCTATCACGAATTCATCGAATCGAAGGTCAACGCCGACCCGAAACATCCCGATCCCAACGTCAAATCGAAATGCGCTCTCGTGTTCGGCCAGATGAACGAACCGCCGGGCGCCCGCGCCCGCGTCGGCTTGACCGATCTGACGGTCGCCGAGCACTCCCGGGATCAGGGCCAGGACGTGCTGTTCTTCGTCGACAACATCTTCCGCTTCACGCAGGCGGGTTCAGAGGTGTCGGCGCTGCTCGGCCG
>JBGPSI010000114.1:0-15473 GCA_041490045.1 Bradyrhizobium sp. | reverse complement strand
GTTTCACTTGCGTGCTGGTCACGCCGGTATCGACCAGCGTGATGTAACAGCCCAGCGCGGTGAACAGGATCGCCGAGCCGGCGCCGAGCATCTTGATCGAGCGGCCCTGGAAGACGTCGAGCGCGACCACGCCAAGGCAGATCGCGGCGGAAACGAACAGGCCGGTTGCCGCCGACGCGAACAGCATCAGGGTCGCAAACGCGCCATAGGGAGCAAGGATCAGGAAAATCATCATGGCAGCCTCATGAGGCTTATCTTTACAGTGTCAAGATAACCGTAGGCGCGGAAGGGGTGGCGGTCAAGCGAAATCTTTACAGTGTCAAAATAATGTGAGGAAGGAAATTATTGTGAGTAGTCTCAGCGGCTTATACGGAAAACTCAATCCATCGGCTGTCATTCCGGCGCGCGCGAAGGCGCGAGCCCGGAATCCATAACCACGATCGGGAGTATGGATTCCGGGGCCCGCGCCAAGCGGCGCGTCCCGGAATGACGAGGGAAGGGGTTCTCTGCGCCGCCTGACGCAGCTGTCACGCCGCGCCGACCCAATTGCCGTGAAAGCCGTCGGGCACCCGGTGCCCGAGCTGCACCAGCGCGACGGGACCGGCTTCGACGTCGGTGGCGTTGAAGACCGCGAGATCACTGCGGTTCTCGGCTGCGCGCCAGACCGCCGCGAGCAGCCAGCCATCGCCCTCGGCGGCATCATCGCCGCGGGCGACGAACACCGGCTCTGAGATGGTGTCGCCGGCGGGCGGGAGATATTTGCCGAGCCGCGCGCCCTTGCCGTCGACGTGCACGATGCCCGACAGCGCGCCGAACATCGGCAAATCAGGATTGGCACAGGCGTACCAGCCGTGGCGGCTCGTAAAACCGGCGCGGCGTTCGTCGATGCGCGGGAATTCGCCGGTGAGGTCGTCGAGATAGCTCTGCGTGAAGCGGTCGGTATTCCCGGCGAGATCGAAGGTCCAGCGGCACAGCCGCGCGCGCGACTTGTCCGGGTCGGTCGGCCGGCCGTCCGGGTGGGGGAACAGCGGGGCTTCCTCGAACTGCATGACGTCGGCGACGATGCGGCTGCCGTCTTCCCAGGCATTCATGACATGAAAGACGTAGCAGCTCTCGGCGCGGAACCAGACGATATCGCCGACGGACCCGTGGCGCTTCATGACGCCGACATAGGCGCCCTTGTCCGGCTCCCAGGCATAGGGCGGCTGGCCGGCCATCGCGCGCGTCATGCTGCCGGTGACGGGCAGCACCGGAAACAGCATGTGATGTTCGGTGACGATGAAGTCGTGCACCATGCTGGCATAGGGCGCATCGAACCGTTCAAAGCGCGTCACCGCGCCCGACGCGTTGATGGATCCGAAGGACAGGGCAGGGGTCAGCGGTCCCGCCGCGTTGTAGCCGAAGAACACCATTTCGCCGGTGACCGGATCGATCTTGGGATGGGCCGTGAACGGTCCCGCGATGGCGCCGCCATAGTTGCTGTAGCCGCGCGTCTTCAGGGTGCCGGGCTCGATCTCGGTCGGCAGATGGGCTTCCTCAAGCGCCAGCAGGCGTCCGGCATGGAAGATGATGTTGGTGTTGGCGACGCCGCCGTCCTGCGTCACCGAGGCGGGCGTATCGGGCAGCCGGCGGCCGAAGCCGCCGAACAGCGCGCGGCCGGCGTCATGTTCGGCCAGCCATTTGGGGGTGCGAACCCAGCGATTGCGGTAGCTGGCGCGACCCTCCTCGAGGTGAAAGGCGTGCAGCATGCCGTCGCCGACGAACCAGTGCGCGCCGGGCGCGTCAAACTGCGGATTGGGGCCGTTGCGATAGAGCGTGCCATTGAGTTCGCGCGGCAGCTCGCCCACGAGTTTGAGAAACGGTGCATCGCATTCCATCGGAATCGGCGCCAGATTGGTCCGGGCCGTCCTGGTCGCCACTGCCTCAGGCATCGGTTAGCTCCCTTAATGTAATCTTTACACCGTAAAGATATGGTTCGAGGTGGTCAAGCCTTATCTTTACACTGTCAAAATCGTGATCTATAGGACTGACATGGCAAGAAAAGCGACACCGGCGCGGACCCGCGCTGTCCGGGCTGCAAAAGCGACCGTCCCGGCGCGGGGCGAGCGAAAACGGGGCGGGCCCAGGGCTGCCGCCGCCAGCGAGAACACGCCCTATCATCACGGCGCGCTGCGCGATGCCTTGCTCCAGGCCGCCGAGCGGGTGCTCGAACGCGACGGGCTTTCCGGCCTGACGCTGCGCGCGGTGGCGCGCGAGGCGGGGGTGTCGCATGCCGCGCCGACCCATCATTTCGGCGACCTCACCGGGCTGGTCAGCGAACTCGCCGCGATCGGCTTTCGCCAGTTCAACGCCGCGATGGCGGCCGCCGGCGCCTCGGCCACCGCGCCGCTGGAGAAGGCGATGGCGCGGGCCCGGGCCTACGTCGCCTACGCGCAGGCCCATCCCGGCATGTACGGGCTGATGTTCCGAACCGAGCGCCTCGACATGTCGAGGCCCTCGCTATGCGAGGCCGCCAATGCCTCGTTCGCAGGGCTTGCGGGCGCGATCGGCGCCAGCCGTCAGGAACAGATTTCGGAGCAGGCACTGTCGCTTGGGCAGGCGGCCGATATCGCCCGCGCCTGGTCGCTGGTGCACGGTTTCACCATGCTGCTGCTCGACGGTCGTCTGACCGACATATTGCACCGGTTGCCGAAAGGCACCGACGCCGGGATGCTGCTGGATGCGATGCTCAAGCGCGCGATCGGGCAGGTGCCGGTGGCGTAATCAGCGCCGTACCGCGAGCTCGACGGCGCGGCCGCTGTTGCCGATCACCTTCACCTCGTCCTTGCCGCATTCAAAACCGCGCGCGAATTGGTCGGCGGTCTTGCGGGCGAGTTCGTTGGCGTCGGGATTGGCCTTCACGTCGACATAGGCCACATGACACACCGGCCCCGGCGGCAGCCGCGTCACCACCAGCATCGGTTTGGCGGTCGGCCGGCCGTTCCTGTCCTCGTCGCCGATGTCGTCGAGGTGCCAGCGCTGGATGATCGCGAACGGCTTGCCGTCCAGCGCACGCCATTCGACGGTTGCAGCGCTGGCGTTGAACGGACCGAACCAGGCCTGCGCGGCCGGCTCGCTGGCTGCCGTCGCGCGGGTGCGGCCGGCCGAGACGGTTTCGCGCAGATCGTCTTCGCTCACCAGCAAACCAAGGCCGGCCTTGCCGGGACAGAACCGTGTGGTGGAATCGTCGACGCCGTTGCGCGTACCGGAGACGCGGCAGTTCCCGGGGGCCGTGGATGTATAGACGCTGCCGATTGTTTGGGCGCTCGCCTCTGAAATCAGGCCGAAGCCGGCGCAAATCGACACTGCCAAGGCTATGACCGAGGCAAGATACCTGCGTTTGGCGATCCAGCGACATGAAATGTGTTTCATGCGAGCCGCCTCCAATGCGGAACCCGGTGTTCGACGCGTGCAAGCTGGGGAAGGTTCAGGCAAACCGCGCGAAAAGCCTGACATCGGCGCGGAATCGTCCTAGAACAGCGCCTTCGCGACCCCCTCTCTCACCAGCGTGCAGTTGTCTTATCGATCATGCCTGCCATTTCGCCTAAAAAACCGTATCGCGTCGGCCGTTCCCGCACCGGGCTTGGCCTCTTCGCCACCAAACCCATCAAGAAGGGCGCCAAGATCGTCCGCTATTTCGGGCCGCTGCTGGATTCCCGGAAGAAGAAGGACGACGCGATCGAGAACAAATATCTGTTCGAGCTCAACAACCGATGGACCATCGACGGGTCGGTGCGCAAGAACATCGCCCGCTACATCAACCACGCCTGCAAGCCGAACGCCGAATCCGACGTCAGCCCCCGCAAGCGCAAGGTGGTGATACGCGCCATCAAGAACATCGAGCCGGGCGAGGAGATCAACTACGATTACGGCACCGATTACTTCAAGGCGTATCTGAAGCCGATCGGCTGCAAATGCGACGCTTGCGAAAAGAAGCGCAAGAAGAAGCGCGCCGAGGCGCGGGCCGAGCGGCTGCGCCTGAAGGCCAAGGCCGAGCGGAAGGCGTTGAAGAAGGCCGAAAAAGAGGCGGCGAAGAAGCTCAAGAAAGCGCTTAAGCGGACGCTGAACGGCCACGCCAGCCACGCCAACGGCAAGCTGATGAACGGGTACGCCGGGAAAGCCAACGCGCGCAAGAAGCCGTCGGCGAAGTCCGGGATTTTCGTGAAAGCCGGGGGCAGGCCGGGCCAGGAAAGCCGCGCTTCGGCTTAGGGTGCGGACGGACTTACCGGGAGACTCGTCATGCCCGGCCTTGTGCCGGGCATCCACGTCTTCACGGTATCACCCCAAGAAAGGCGTGGATGGCCGGGATCGCAGACAAGTTTACGCAGTCTGCGCAATGCAGACTGCTGCGCCCGGCCATGACGATCAAACGGATTATTCGCGCGTTTTCACAAATGCCAGGTTGATCCAGCTGACTCCGGCGGCGCGATTTTTTTCCTGACTGGATTCGGTGCGCACATTCAAAACCGGATGCAGCCCGCCGCTCCGCGCCAGCTCGACCGTCTCCTCTGCGCCGACCTCGAACATCCGCCGTCCCGGCGGCACCGGCCCGTGCCGGATTTTCATGATGATGGTGCCGCCCGGCCGCAGCAGCGCGGCGAGGTTCGGCATCGCCTGCCGGCGCTGTTGTTCGTCGAGATGCATCCAGACCGCTGTCAGCATCACGAGGTCGAAAGTGTCGCCGCGGGCGCGCAGAGCCGCGAGATCCGGCAGGCTGTCGTTGAGCCAATCGATCCGTGGCGACGGATGCAGCGCCATGGCAGGCAGGCGCATCGCATCGGTCGGTTCGACGGCGACGACCGAATGTCCCCGGCCGGCAAACCACGCCGCATCGCGCCCGGTGCCCGACCCGATGTCGAGCACACGGCCCGGCATCGCCGGGATCAGATCCAGCACCGCCCGGTGCGCGTCGGCAAAAGGGATGCTTTCATACTGCCTGAAGAGCGCCTCGGCCTCTTCCGCATAGCCTTCCGTTCCGCTCACGGGCATCGCAGGCGTCTCCGAACTCTGGCTTGATCTTGGTGTCGTCATTCCGGGGCGACGCGAAGCATCGAACCCGGAATCTCGAGATTCCGGGTCTGGTGCTGACGCACCATCCCGGAATGACAGCTTCGGATGTTTGGCAAAGCTTGCGCGGACGTCAAGCCGCCACCGCGTCGCTGCTCCGCCGCAGGCCGATATATTGCAGCTCGGCCAGCGCGCCGACCGCGATCGCCTGCGCCGCGACAAAGGTCTCGCCGAGCAGGTTCGGTGTCACCGCACCAGAGAATAGAAGCGCGATGCTGGCAAGCGTCCACGCCGCATTCCCCGCGATCACGATCACCACCAGCGGCTTCGGCATCGCCTGCCGCGCGCCGAGCCAGCCGACCAGCGTGGCATAGGCGATCAGGAACAGCCCGGTCTCGCGCAACAGCGCCTCGGGCAGCTCGAGCAACGGCGCAAGCGCGCCGGCGCCCAGCGTCAGCAGCACGGCCGACGCGCCGCTGAAGATGGCGTCGGCCAGAATGGCGCGGCGCAGGAACAGGGAGGGATGGATCATGGCAATTCTCCTTTGTTGAGAGGACTGGAGAGCCCCCCGAAGATGATCCGCTTCGATCGGCAATTCGATTACGTCGCAGGTAATGGAAGGCGTGAAATCCGCGTGATAGGTTTTCCACCATGAACGCACAGACCGCCACGGCTCGAACCGAGCTAACCAAGCCCGCCCATGTCGGCGATCACCTGCGGGAATGGCGGCAGCGCCGCCATCTCAGCCAGCTCGATCTCGCCGTCGATGCCGAGATTTCCGCGCGGCATCTGAGTTTCGTGGAAACCGGCCGCGCCGCGCCGTCGCGCGACATGGTGCTGAAACTCGCAGAAAGGTTAGAGGTGCCGCTTCGCGAACGCAATGTGCTCCTGGTCGCGGCCGGATACGCGCCGGCGTTTCCGCACCGCCCGCTCGACGATCCCGCGCTGAAATCGGCGCGGGCGGCGATCGATCTGGTGCTGAAAGCGCATGAGCCCAACCCGGCGCTTGCCTATGACCGGCACTGGAACCTGGTTTCCGCCAACCGCATGGTGATGCCGCTATTGGAAGGCATTCCGACGCGGCTGCTGGGGCAGCCCTTCAACATCCTGAGGCTGGCCTTTCACCCCGAAGCGCTGGCGGCGCGCACCGTCAACCTCGGCGAATGGTGCGCGCACCTCCTGGAACGGCTGCATCGCCAGTGCGAGGCGACCGCCGATCCCGAGTTGCTGGAACTATATCAGGAGCTGAAAGCCTTCCCGATCCCGGCGCGCTCGGCACCGCTGTCGTCGGACAATGTCGCGATCCCCTTCAAGATGCGGCTCGACGGCGAGGTCCTGAGCTTCATTTCCACCACCATGATCTTCGGCACGCCGGTCGATATCACGCTGTCGGAACTGGCGCTGGAGACGTTCTTTCCCGCCGACGAATTGACCGCCGAGCGGATGCGGCAGATCGCGGCCGGTCTGAAATAGCTCTCTTGCCGGGGCGTGGATTGCGGCTTATCTCTGGGCATTCCCCAAGGGAGGACGTGCCCATGAGCACCCCAAAACCGCTGCAGATCGACATCGTTTCCGACGTGGTGTGCCCGTGGTGCTATATCGGCAAGCGCCGCATCGAGGACGCGCTGGCGCTGACGCCGGACGTGCCGGTCGAGATCAACTGGCGGCCGTTCTTCCTCAATTCCTGGGTGCCGCGCGAGGGCATCAGCCGCGACGAATATCTGACCGCGAAGTTCGGCTCGCCCGAAGCCTACAAGAACATCGCCGGCCGCGTCGTCGCCGCCGCCAATGAAGAGGGCCTGAGCTACCGGCCCGAGCTGGTCCGGCGCCAGCCCAATACCATCGACTGCCATCGCCTGATCCACTGGGCGGACGCCAAAGGCAAATCCGCCGAAATGAAACAGCGGCTGATGGAACTGTATTTCAGGGATGGCGGCGATCTCACCGACATCGACGTGCTGGTGCAGGCGGCGGCCGATTGCAGCCTCGACGCCGATGACGTTCGCAAGCGGCTTGCGACCGACGAAGACGTGGCGCTGATCTCGGCGCAGGCCAAGGACGCATCTGATAAAGGCATCTCCGGCGTGCCGACCTTCGTGTTCGCGCAGAAATACGCCGTCTCCGGCGCGCAGCCCGCCGAACAACTCGCCCGCGCCATCCGCCAGGTTTCGGCGGAAGTGAACGCGCGGGCGGCGGAGTAGCTGGCAAAAACACCGCCGCGGTTCCAGGCGACGCCTATCTCAAATCGTCATGCCCGGCCTCGTGCCGGGCATCCACGTCTTTGCGCCACAATGGCAAGAAAGACGTGGATGGCCGGGTCAAGCCCGGCCATGACGGTTGGGATTTCAGCGGCGATCGCGGACCGAATGCAGCGCGCGCCGCGCCAGTTCGCGGAGCCCGTGGCGCAGCATCATTGCTGCATGGATCAGCGGCACTACCGGATCGTTCTTTCGCAGCGGAATCAGCACGTCGCCGATGGCGAAACGGCCGCGCCAGATCGGGTTGATCATCGGATGATCGGCGCTGGCCGTGGAGTCCGCGGTGGCAATGACGGGATCGGCGCAGAGATGCCGGGTCAGATCGAGCGTCAGCTGCACGCCCGGCGAAGCTTTTGCGAAGTGCTCGTCGATGCCGAGCTTGAAGAAGAAGGCGCGGTCCTGATGCCGAAGCACGAGTCCCGCGGCGACCGGCGTGGTGCCGGCATGGAGCGTCACGATTTCGCACTGGCCGGTTTCGGCGAGCGCGGGCGCGGCGCGACGAATGAAGGCGGCATCGCCGTCGTCCTGGATCAGCGCGGTGCCGCGCTTGCCCTTCCAGCCGCTGGCCTCCAGCCGCAGGAAGATCTCGAGCGCGGCGGCGACTTCCTCGCGCGAGCGCGCAACGTCGAAACGGACCGCGCCATGCTCGGCCAGCCGGTGGCGCTGGCGGCGCAGTTCCTTCAGCTTCTTGGGCCCCAGCGCATCGCGCAGCAATTCGTCGGCGTCGCGCCTGGCGTCGAGGCAGGCGCGGAACTGGGATTGCAGCACGCGCGGACGCAAGTCGTCCTGCCGCAGCACCTCGCCGAGGGCTTTCATGGTTGCGCCATCGAGCGCCACGTCGCGCAGGATCAGCGCATGTGCGCCGGCGTCCCGCGCCGCCCGCAGCAATCGCGTCGCGGCGTCAAGCGCCCTGTCGCGGTCGAGCGCCGGCGTGCACAGCGTGCCATAGGGATGGGCGCTGACCAAAGCGGGCAGGGGGATTCTGTAGGCGCGCATCATCGAAATGACGGGCATCAGGCCGATCAGCCGGCTCGCGCCGTCCGGCCCGGCATCGCTTCGCGCTGATAGCGCGGACGCGCCGGTGCGACCGCTTGCAAAGGCGTCCACCGCGAGTTCCCAGGGCGGAAGATAATAGCCGTTCGGCTCGATCGCGTGTTCGGAAAGCCGCCGCCATTGGCTCAACGGGACAGCCGTCAGCGGGCGTAGGCCCGCGGCATCGTCGAGCGATGCGCGACCGACTGCGGCTCTGTCAGCAATCTCGACCACGTCCCCGTTCCCCGTTCGCGAGGGGGCGGCGCGTCCGTAGCGCCGCGCGCTTCACGCGTTGCCGGGGAATGCTAGCGCAAAGATCGCAAAACAGCGTTGGCGCCGGCGGGCAAATTGATCGGTAATGTTAACCCGGTCTTTACCGTCGGGAGGCGGCGAGCGACGGACGAACGGGATCGATATCGCCTATTGCGGCGCGGGCGAGGGGGATTTTTCGCCGATCTGTGCCAGGCATTGCAGAATGTAATCGGTCCGGTCTCTGGGCGGCACCCTCGCGATCGCGGCCCGGTAGCGGCATTCGATCTGCTCGCTTTGCCTGGCGCGGGGCTTCTTCGCCGCCAGCGAGTACTGCCGTACCCGGCGCAAGATCATCGGCGAACCGTCGGATTCGAATTTCAAATCGTATTTCCTGCCGTTCTTGTCGGTTGCGCTGCAGGCGACGCTGGAAACCTGCAGCAGGGCGAAATTGCCAACCTGCCGGCATATGCCGGACGCGAGTTCAGCCGCTGGCACCGGCAGGCCGTCGGCCTTCGGCCTGTCCTTGGAACTCAGCAGCATCCGGTCGATCGGCAGTTCGTAGAGATTGTTCTCGTCACGCCGGCCGTTTTCACCCGAGAACGAGATGACGTGACTGCTGTCTGCCGGATCCTCGACTGCGATGGTGAAATTGGTCCGGCCTTCCTCGCTATGGAAGAAACCGACGGTCTTGCAGGAGAAATCGCGGCCGGCGATTTTGAGCGTGCTGCACTTGCCCGACATCAGGGCGAATATATCGGTGTCCGGTTCCTGCGGCTTGGCGTCATTGGAGACACCCGTCGCGGGCCGGGCCGGCTCGGCGAGCAACGGCGTCGCGAGGAAGACAAGGGTGGCGGCGAAAACGTGCCGGCAGAGGCGCATCGTCAGGCTCGATGGATAGGACATGGGATCGAATACGCACCGTGTAGCATCAATTGGGGCGCCGGTTAGCCGAAATCGGCCCTGCCGGTATTTTTCCGCTCCAGCGTCGCATAGGCGATGCCCATGATCATGCTGTAGGTCAATAGCATGGCGAGAGAAAACAGGGCGGGACGCACGCCCAGTCCCGCCCGGGCCGCGAACAGGCCTTGACCCAGCGCCGGAAACAGCAACAGCCCCATCGCCATCCAGCCGAACAGCCCGAATATCAATCCCTTGGCGGCCCCGCCGCGGCCCGGCAGCACGCGATAAAGGCGCCCGAACAGGATGCCGAGGACGACCGCGCCATTGAGAAACGACAACGCCCAGGGAATCGCGGGAGAAACCGTGCCGCCGACCAGCCCGCTCAGGGCGTGCTGTATGTCTTCATAGGGGTGAAAGGATGGCAGCCAGCCCATCCAGGACTTCAGGAACATCAGGCCGGAATGCGCGGCAGTGCCGCACAGGCTGGCAGCCAGGGATTTCCAGATCCGCTCAACGCCCGATTTCGTCATCGGTTGGGTGGGACGAAATGATCCCCGACGCTTGCGGCTTGCCCGGTCGTGGTATCGGTCGCCTTGACCTCGATCTTGACCGGGCTCGCGGGCACGACAGCGGCTGCCGCCTGCACCGACAGGCGGAGTTCGCGGGTCTGATCCTGTCCGACCTCGACGATCAGCCTGCCGTCGGCGGCGGGCTCGACACCCGAGACATGAAGGACCGCGTTCGGCAGGCCGGAGATATCGAGCGCGAAGCTGCGGCTGGCGCCCTTGTTCAGGATGCGCAGGGTGTAGTCGTTGCGCACGCCGCCGTCCGAGAGCTGTACGTAGAGTGGATTGCGCTCGTGCAGCAGGTTGACGCTCATCGAGCTTCGGGTCGCCAGCGCGTACAGCATGATGCCGCCGACCAGTGCGATGATGCCGGCGTAGAGCAGGGTCCGCGCCCGGATCAGCCGATAGACCGGCGGCTTGCCGGCCAGCCGGCGCTGGCCGTTGATATCCGTATCGTAGGCGATCAATCCCGTCGGGCGGCCGATGTCGGTCATGATGTTGTCGCAGGCGTCGATACACAGCCCGCACTGAATGCAGCCCAGTTGAATGCCGTCGCGGATGTCCACGCCGGTCGGGCAGACATTGATGCATTGGTGGCAATCGATGCAGTCGCCGGCGGGCTGGCCGTGCTCGCGCAGCTGTTCGGCTTTCTTGACCGACGTCCGCGGTTCGCCGCGGTCGCGGCGATAGGTGACGTTGAGTGCCCACTCGTCCGTCAGCGCGGCCTGGATGCGTGGCCACGGGCACATATAGATGCACATCTGCTCGCGGGCGTGCCCGGCGAAGACGTAGGTGGTGGCGGTCAGGATCGCGATCCAGAGATAGGCGATGAACGGCGCCTGAAGTGTAGCCAGATCCTTCACCAGGGTCGGGGCATCGGAGAAATACAGGACCCAGGCGCCGCCGGTCCACCAGCCGATCATCAGCCACAGGAAGTGCTTGGTCGCGACCTGGCGGATATGGGTGAAGGTCCAGCCTTTCTTGTCGCCGAGGATGCGCTCGCGCCGGTCGCCTTCGACGAAGCGCTCCACGGCGTAGAACAGATCGGTCCAGACGGTCTGCGGACAGAGGTAACCGCACCACACCCGGCCGGCCACCGCGTTCATCAGAAACAGCGTCATCGCCGCGATGATCAACAGGCCGGTGAAATAATACACCTCCTGCGGCCACAGCTCGATGAAGAAGAAATAGAAGCGGCGATGGGGAAAATCGACCAGCACCGCCTGGCTGGGCAGGCCGGGTCCACGGTCCCAGCGCACGAACGGCAACAGGTAATAAAGGGTCAGCGTGAGCCCGAGGATGGTCCATTTGATCCGGCGAAACCTGCCGTGAACGGCCTGCGGATAAACCTTCTTGCGCGCTTCGTAGAGCGGGCCCACGATGATGGTGTCGTCCATGACTTCCCCGGCAATTCCCGAACCTTGGCGGTCCAAAACAAAATTATCGCCCATAATCAGAATCAGCGCTTTGCGGTAGCGCAAAAAGCGACGCGGGCCGGTGGTCAGAGGCTTGCGGATCCGGTTAGCTGGTTCTCGCGGCTCTCATGTTCATTCGGTGCGCCGCGACGCCAGTGGGGTGACCCAGGCCCGGTCCGCCGCGCGGCCCGGTAACGATACAGTCGCTCGAAGTCCGCGGCCGCCCGACTTGTTTGCCAAGGCGAGCGAGCCGCCGATCTTTTCAAGCGCAAGCTGGACAATGGCAAGCCCGAGGCCGGTGCCGGACGGGCTCTTGTGCTGGCCGCGAAAGAAGCGATTGGTTACCAGGATAAGTTCATTTTCGGGAATGCCTGGCCCCTCGTCGTCGATTGTGATCGCGGCGTGCGAATTGCAGGTTGCCGCGCTCCATTTCACGATGCCCCCTCTACGCATGTGCTGCATCGCGTTTTCATGCAGGTTCCTCAGGGAAATCGTCAATAGATCGCGATTCGTCACCAGCGCTACGTCGTCAAGTGACGGATCCAAAACGACCTTGACGGGTCCGGCAGCCTGATCGGGTAACGTGATCTCTTCGAGAAGCCTGGCCAGATTGACTTCGTCCTTCAATTCGACCCCGGATTGGGCGTCGAGGCGCGCCATGGCCAGTAGCTGCCGCACGAGACGGGCGGTTCGGTCGACGGAAGCGACGATGTGACGGAGCGCGCTCTCCCTTGCCGTCGGGTCGGTGGTGGCGATGGCGACCTGTGCCTGGGTCTTGAGACCGGCCAGGGGTGTCCGCAACTCATGGGCGGCGAACGCTGTAATATCCCTTTCGTGCCTACGGGCCGCTTCGAGTCTGGCAAACAGGCTGTTCAAGGAGTTCACGAGCGGGATTATTTCGGGAGGCGTGTGACTCAAGTCGATCGGCCGCATGTCGTCGACGCTGCGATCCCGCAAATCGACGGCCAGATACTGCAATGGTCGCAATCCGCGCCCCAGACTTGTCCAGATCAACAGGCCCAGCAGCGGAACGATGAATATGGCCGGCCAGAGCAGGCCTCTGACGAGATCGCTCACCAGTCTTTCCCGCAAGCCCAGCCGATCGCCAACGAGCACCCTGAGGCCCTTGGCTGAATCCGAAACGGCATAGACCCGCCAGGTTTCGCCACCCACCTGCTGATCGGAAAAGCCGTCCTTCTGATTGCCAAGACTATCGTCCGGCGCTCCGCTCGATCTGGCGACCAGCCGCCCGTCCAGCGACCAAATCTGGCAGGACAGCTGGCGCTCATAGCTGGCGCGTTCCGGCATGAGCACCGGGCCGGCTTGACCCCCGGCCGGTGAGGGAACGTCGGCGCTGATGGCCAGAGAACTGACCATCCGCGCGGCCTCCTGAAGCCTTGTGTCAAGCACGCGCTCGACCTCGGCTCGCGTTTGAAGGAAGATCCACGCGGTCGCGCAAAGCCAGATCAACCCCGTCGCCGAGACAAGGATGATGAACAACCGTCCGCGCAGGGATTTCAGCATCATGATTGCCTGCCTCGCATCCGGTAGCCAAGTCCGCGCACCGTTTCGATCGCATGGCGTCCGATCTTGCTTCGCAGATTGTGGATGTGCACCTCGACGGCATTGCTCTCGATCTCTTCCTGCCAGCCGTAGAGGCGTTCCTCAAGATCGGTCTTGGAGCGAATGGCCCCCGGCCGTTCCATCAGGGCAGCGAGGACGGCAAATTCCCGCCGCGAAAGGCTGATCGGCTTTTCCGCTACCGTGGCGGTGAGGGTGGCCGGATCTAGCACGACGCCGTTGTGCGTCAGACTCGCGGTGGCCCGGCCGGCGTGGCGACGAACGATGGCACGCACGCGCGCCGCGAGTTCATCCAGATCGAAGGGCTTGCCGAGATAGTCGTCGGCTCCGGCGTCGAGTCCCTTGATACGATCGGATACCTCGTCGAGCGCCGTCAGTAGCAGGACCGGGGTCCGGTTGCCCGCGCCGCGAATCTTCGCCAGCAGATCGAGCCCCGACCCGTCCGGAAGCATCAAATCGAGCACGACGGCATCGAAGGTCGTCGTGCCAAGCGCTGCATGACCGTCCGCGCATGTCGTCACCGTATCGACGGTGGCACCCAGCAGGGCGAGCCCCGCTTTCAAGCCGTCGAGCAGAACCGGATCATCTTCAACGACGAGAATTCGCATCACGCTCTCTTTCTTCGGGAACCGGCGTCGCAGGCGAGCCTTAAGGCTGCCTTAAGGTGCGATGGCGATCTCACCGCTACCTTATGACCAGGGATCGTCATGCGACACGCCCGCCTGCGCATCATCATCGGCTGTCTTCTCGCGTTGGTCGGCGGCGCCGCCCTCCACGCGCAAACGCCTCCGCCCGCCGACCAGGTGTTCCAACTGCGCGTTGCGCCCGGCGCGGCAGGCGCGCTGGTCCTGAACTGGACCATCGCGCCCGGGAACTATCTGTACCGCGACAAGATCGCCGTGAAGGACTCCGGCGGTTCTGCGATCGAGGTGACGACGGATAGGGGAGAGATCAAGGACGATCCGTCGTTCGGTAAGACGGAGATCTATCACAACCGGGCGCAGGCGGTCGTGGACGCGAAATTGCTGCCGCGCGACGGCCGTATTTTCGTGACCTTTCAGGGCTGCGCCGAGCAAGGGATCTGCTATCCGCCGGTCAAAAAGGCGGTCGACCCCGGGACGATGTCGGTTGTCGGCGGCAGCGCCAACGGCGAATTCAACAGTGCGTCCGGGAAGGACCCGGTTCAGGAAGCGACACCGGACAAATCGTTCACGCCATTCGGCCCGCCGACGAATCTCGCGCCGGAGCCGACGCCTCTGCAAGGCAATATCGTTGCGGTACTGCTGGCGTTTACCGGCTTCGGATTGCTTCTGTCGTTTACGCCCTGCGTCTTCCCAATGATCCCGATCCTCTCGGGAATGCTGGCGCGCTCGGGCGACCGCTTGACGGCTCGGCGTGGCTTCGTGCTTTCGGGAGCCTACGTTCTCGCGATGGCGCTCGCTTACGCGCTGCTCGGCGTCGTGGTGGCCTGGTCCGGGCAGAATTTGCAAGCCGCGCTGCAAACGCCGGCGGTGCTGGTGTCGATGAGCGCGGTATTCCTGGCGCTCGCCGTCTCGATGTTCGGCTATTTCGATCTGCAAATTCCGCAATCCTGGCAAACCCGATTGACCGGAAAAGCCTCGTCTCGAAGCGGCTCGCTCGGCGGCGCCGCGATCATGGGATTCGGATCCGCGCTCGTTGTCGGTCCGTGCGTAACGCCGCCGCTCGCCGCCGCGCTGGTTTATGTGGCGCAAACCGGCGACGTCCTGCGCGGGGCATCGGCGTTGTTCGCGCTGGGCCTCGGAATGGGTTTGCCGCTGCTTGCATTCGGGACGTTCGGTGCGGGCATTCTGCCCAAATCCGGTGCGTGGCTGGCCCATGTGAAACATCTGTTCGGCTTTGTTTTCGTTGGGCTCGCGATCTGGATGGCGGCGCGCATCCTGCCGGACCGGGTCATTACGATCCTCTGGGCCGCGATGGCCGGTTCCGTCGCCGCCTATCTCGTCGCCCTGATTGTTGCGAAGCACGATCGGCGGCCCTCTCATGCCGTCACCGCAGTGACGGGTGCGCTTATTGCCCTCGCCGCACTCATCGCGGGGTCGTTCGCCGACTCCTTCCGATTGCCGCCGGGATTTGAGGACATTTCCGCGTCCGGAGTAGCCGCGACCGTCGGGCCTGCGGGATTCAAGTCCGTGTCGACGCCACATGCGCTGGACGATGCGATCGCAAGGGCAAGACAAGCCCACAGGCCCGTCGTTCTCGATTTTTCGGCCGAATGGTGCATCGAGTGCCGTGTCATGGACCGCACTGTTTTTTCCGATCCGGCTGTCCGGGAACGTCTGCGCGATTTCGACCTGATCCGTGCCGATGCGACTGACTACAACGCCGACAGCCGGTCCCTGCTGAGACGCTTCGGCGTGGTTGGTCCACCGACGGTGATCTTC
>JBGPSI010000113.1:0-15473 GCA_041490045.1 Bradyrhizobium sp. | reverse complement strand
AGCTCCTCGCCATAGGCGAGCTCGGAGACCTGACGGCAGCCGTGCACCAGCACGATGCTCTCGAACTTGTCGTAGACGTCCGGATCCTTGATCAGGCTGGCGAATGGCGCGAGCCCCGTCCCGGTCGACAGCAGCAGCAGGCGCTTGCCCGGAATCAGATTGTCGGCGATCAACGTACCGGTCGCCTTGCGGCCGACCAGGATGGTGTCGCCTTCCCTGATCTTCTGCAGCCGCGAGGTCAGCGGTCCGTCGGCGACCTTGATCGAGAAGAACTCCAGCTCGTCCTCGTGATTGGCGCTCGCCATCGAGTAGGCGCGCAACAGCGGGCGGCCGTCGACCTCGAGCCCGATCATGGCGAACTGTCCGTTGAGGAATCGAAAGCTCGAATTGCGGGTCGCGCGGAAGCTGAAAAGCGTGTCGGTCCAGTGGTGGACGGAAAGAACTTTCTCTCTATGGAATGCGCTCATGTGCTTTGGTTTTTCCGATTGGCCTGATGTAGAACGAAGATCGCCTGTTCTGTGCGATGACGTTCATCCGTCGATAACCCCGGACGCACAATCGCGGACTGAAAACAACGGTCGATTAATTTCAAAATTAGTTTTCAGCTGCATGGCTCCCAACCGACGATCCGGCGACTGAATCCCCCGTTTCACGCAACTAGTTGCTTTCGACCCGCTGCGCGCGGTGATCGACTCGCCGGATCGGAGAAAGCGAAATGTCCTTATCCGCGTCCGCCCTGTCCGCCACGCCCGTGGCCACGCCAACGCAGATCGCCGTCAGCGAGAACCTCGATTTTCTGGATATTACGACGGCGGAAGGCGGTGAGATTCGCCTGACCGCCGAGCGCCTGCGCGGCGCCTGCAAATGCGCGCACTGCATCAGGGCGCGGATCGACGGCGTCTTTCCGGACCGCTTCGACGGCATCGCCGTGGTTCAGGTCTCGCCGATCGGCGACTACGCGATCAACCTCGCTTTTTCCGACGGACATGCGCGGGGGATTTACCCGTGGCCTTATTTGCTCGGCCTGAACGAGGGTGAAGCGACCGGCCAAAATCGTTAACCGATCAACACTCTAGGCCATATTTCTCCAGGCAAAACATCCCGGGGGTCGAAGCCCAAAAGCCGATGTTGGCATAAGGCTTGCTGCTTGTTCTGGACCGTTTTCGAGGACCGGAGTAGGCGATGCAGGTCTATGCAACCATGAATGCCGCGTCAGGTCCTGGGACCAATTTGCCGCGGATCTCCGCGTCGCCGACCACCAGCGGCCAGTCGCTGTTGCTGACCGAGAGCCCGCAATCTCTTGGAGGCGCACCGTCGCTGTTCGAAGCGCTGTCGCTGCGCGAGCGTGAAACCGTTCTGCAGCGCGGCCGCCGCAAGGTGCTCTACCGCGGCCAGACCTTGTTCAATCAAGGCGCCAAGCACGACGGAATTTATCTGATCGAGACCGGCCGCATCAGGGTTTTCTACACCGCTCCCTCCGGACGCGAGATCACGCTGGCATACTGGCATCCCGGCAATTTCGTCGGCGGACCGGAAGTGTTCGGCGGCGGCGTGCATCAATGGTCCGGCGTAGCGACCAGCAACAGCAGCGTCGTGCAGCTTCCCGGCAAGGAGTTGCGCGCGCTGGTGGCGGAGGTGCCGAACCTCGCGATCGGCCTGATCGAAGGCCTGACGTTCAAGGGAAAGTGCTACTCGGCGCTGGCGCAGATGCTGGGCACGCGCTCCATCACCGAGCGGTTGGCCCACCTTCTCCTCCACCTCGTCGAACTCTACGGCGTCAAGGACCCCGAAGGCACGCTGATCGGAGCCGCCTTCACCCATGCCGACCTCGCGCACATGGTCGGCGCAACCCGGCAGTGGGTCACGATCAGCCTGAAGCGCATGCAGGAGAAAGACATCGTCGTTTCGCGCAAATCGCGAATCATCGTGCGGCGGCCAGATCTGCTCAAGGAGATGAAGGGGCTCGGCGACTGAAGCCTTTGACTGCCAAGTCTTGCCTATAGATTTGGCGACAGGCCCGCAAATTGCTCAAGGAGTAAGCAGCGCGTCTTTGACGGCAACTAATCGACCGCTTGCATGAGACGGCGTTTGCTCCATCCGGCGGATCGACAAAGGATACCCAAAAGCAGGGAGCAACACCCGAGGCGCAATCAAACACCGAGAGGTTCTGCAATGGGTCGCAATTTGGGATATCGCAGCTTTTCCGTCGCCGTCGCTGCGGCAGCAATCGCTCTCGCCGGCATGGCGCGGGCGCAGACGACGGTCACGATCGGCGTCGGGACCCAGGACACCACCACCAACACCGCCACCACGGGCACCATCATTCGCGAACTCCATCTCCTGGAGAAATACCTGCCAAAGGACGGCAAATACGCGAATATCAAGTTCGAGCTCGACTGGCAGAATTTCACATCCGGTCCGCCCGTCACCAACGCCATGATGGCGAACAAGCTTCAGTTCGGCATGATGGGCGATTATCCGCTGGTGGTGAACGGCTTTACCTTCGAAAACAACCCGGAAAGCAAGAGCCGGCTCATCGCGGTCGCCGCCTACAGCCTGCAAGGTTCCGGCAACGGAATCGTCGTGCACAAGGACTCGCCCTACTACGAACTTTCCGACCTCAAGGGCAAACTCGTCAGCGTTCCCTTCGGCTCCGCCGCGCACGGCATGGTCCTGAAGGCGATGCAGGACAAGGGCTGGCCGTCCGACTACTTCCAGCTCGTGAGCCAGAGCCCGGAGGTCGGCTCTACCAACCTGCAGGAAAAGAAGATCGACGCCCACGCCGACTTCGTGCCGTTCGCCGAACTGCTGCCGTTCCGCGGTTTCGCCCGCAAGATCTTCGACGGCGTCGAGACCAGCGTGCCGACCTGGCACGGCGTCGTCGTCCGCACCGACTTCGCCGAGAAATATCCGGAGGTAGTAGTCGCCTATCTCAAGGCCATCATCGCCGCCAACGCCTGGCTGCGCGCCGATCCCAAACTGGCGGCCGAGAAGATCCAGGATTGGACCGGCATCAACAAGGAAGTGGTCTACATCTTCCTCGGCCCGGGCGGCAACATGACGACAGATCCGACCATCAAGCCGCAATTGATCGACGCTGCGGCTGGCGACGTCAAGGTGCTGCAGAGCCTCGGCAGGATGAAGGAATTCGATCCGAAAAAATGGGTCGACGACAGCTATCTCCGCAAGGCCTATGCCGAGCTGAACATGGACTACGATGCCCAGCTCAAGAGCACACAGAATTACGAGATCAAGGGCGAGGACAAATTCTGCAAGAAGCCGGTCGCCGATCCGCGCAAGGCAGGCGAAGTCTGGGTCGACGGCGGCGACATCGAGCCGTTCAGCAGCGCCGCCTGCACGCTCGGCGCCTACGCCGACCTCAAGGCCAAGGGCAGGAAGATCAACGTCGCCTACGTCTTCGACACCACGCGCGGGATCAAGCTGTTTGCCGACCAGGCCTTCTTTGCGGTGGCGGACGACAAGAGCGAGATCGCGCCGTTTCTTTTGAAGAAGGATGCCGAGACCTACGCGGCGAAGATCCACGGCAAGGTGCTGAGTTTCGACGAAGCGCTCAAGACCGCCGTGAGCGGGGGCTGAACGTGGAGAGCGCAGCACTTCGAGTTGAGCAGCAAGCTTCGGCCGAGCCGGAGCCTGCGGTTCAAGCGCCGCCGCCGGACGCCATTGAGCCGGCGCTGAACCCGCAGCGGCTGGTGTCCCATATCAAGCGCTGGCTGTCGCTGAATCGCGGCGGATTGCGCGCCGTGTTCGTCGGCGCCGTCTCGCTGGCGCTGTTTCTTCTGAGCTGGCATCTGCTGACCAAATACCGCGTCGTCTTCTTCGTCCGCTTCACCAACGTTCCCTCCCCGACGTCCGTCTATGAAAGCCTGACGCGCGCGGTGCACGACCACAAGTTCTTCATGCATGTGTTGCTGAGCTGCCGCCGCATCCTGCTCGGCTTCTCGCTGGCGGCGATCATCGCGGTTCCGCTCGGGCTGGTGATGGGGCGCTTCAAGCTGGCGCACGAGATCCTGTTCCCGGTCGCGGAAATCCTGCGCCCGATCCCCGCCATCGCATGGGTCCCGATGTCCATCATGCTTTGGCCTACCAACGAGCAAAGCATCGTCTTCATCACCTTTCTCGGGTCCTTCTTCCCCATCCTCGTCAACACCCTGCACGGCATGTCGCTGGTGGATCCGGTGCTGGTGCGCGCGTCGCAGTGCCTGGGGGCCCGCGAGGCCGCGATCTTTCGCGAGGTGTATTTTCCAGCCTCCCTGCCTCACATCTTCACCGGGCTGACGGTCGGGATGGGTGTCGCCTGGGTATCGCTGATCGCCGCGGAGATGATCTCCGGCCAATTCGGTATCGGCTACTTCACCTGGGAGGCCTACTCGCTGGTGCAGTATCCCGACATCGCGCTTGGAATGATATGCATCGGCGTGCTCGGTCTCGGATCGAGTTCGTTGATCCGCGGGCTGGGCCGCCTGGTAATGCCGTGGAACCGAACATGAGCGAAACGAATACAGGTACGCCCGCCAAGGGCCGGATCGACGTCAGGAATTTCGGTCTGAGCTACGACACGCTCGAGGGACCGGTAGAGGCGGTTTGCGACGCCTCGATCCACGTCAATCCCGGGGAGTTCGTCTCGATCGTCGGGCCGTCCGGTTGCGGAAAATCCACGCTGCTCAACGCGGTCGCAGGCTTTCTCAAACCCACCAAGGGCGGCGTTACTGTCGATGATGAAGCGGTCGACGGTCCCGGCGCCGATCGCGGCATGGTGTTCCAGCAATATTCGCTGTTTCCCTGGAAAACGGTGAAGGAGAATGTCGAGTTCGGCCTGAAGATGAAGCATCTCGACAAGTCGAGCCGCGACCGCGCCGCGCGCACCCTGTTGGGTCTGGCGGGCCTGACCGCGTTCGAGAAAAAATACCCGGACAGCCTGTCGGGCGGAATGAAACAGCGTGTCGGCATTGTTCGCGCACTCGCCACCGGACCCAAGGTCCTGCTGCTCGATGAGCCCTTCGGCGCGCTCGACGCACAGACCCGGGTGATCATGCAGCAAATCCTCACCAACATGTGGCAGCGGCTCAAGATCTCCGTGCTGTTCGTAACCCACGATATCGACGAGGCGATCTTCCTGTCCGACCGGGTTTATTGCATGACCGCGCGGCCCGGGACCATCAAGGCCGAGATCACCATCCCGCTCGAGCGGCCCCGGCACCAGTCGATGATGATGTCGTCGGAGTTTCTCGGATTGCGCCGTGGATTGATGTCGCTGATCCGCGAGGAAAGCATCAAGGCGATGGGCGGCGAGCTGAACGATCTGGCACTCGACGGTCTGAGCATCGACCTCCACGGCCAATCGCTGGCCGACGTCATCTGATCCCCGCCGGGTACGCCTTGAACCCCCTTGCTCGCGCTTGTCGGTCAAACGCGCCGGCTCAAACGCCGATCGTCACATCTGCACCGGCTGTCACGCCAGCGCGCCGTAGCAGACGAAGCCAAGGCTGAGCGCCAGAAGAAACAACAGCGACAGCGTCACCGCCGCGGTGACCCTGCCGCCGACACGCCCGATGACGCGCAGATCGACGCCAAGCCCCAGCGCCGCCATCGACATGATGGTCAGGATGTTCGCCGCCTTCTGCAGCGGTAGAACCGCAGCCACAGGCATCAGCGACAGCGAACGCAGCGCGGCCAGGACGAAGAAGGCGACGATGAACCACGGCACGGTGGTGAAGAAGCTGTTGGTCTTCGAGGCGCCTGCCGCCGATCGATCGGAACGCAGGCCTTTCGCGGACACCGCGATGCAGGCGACGACCGGGCCGAGCATCATCACCCTGACCAGTTTCACCAGGGTGCCGATCTGCGTGCTGACGAGGCCCGCCGGCACCGTAGCCGCAAGCACCTGCGGCACCGCGTAGACGGTCATGCCGGCGAGGATTCCATATTGTGTTTCCGACAGGTGCATGAGCGGGATCAGAAGCGGCAGTCCCAGCACCACGATGACGCCGAGCACCGCGGTGAAGGATATCGAGGAGATGATGTCGTCGGAACTCGCGCCGATCACCGGCGCCACCGCGGCGATCGCCGAATTGCCGCAGATCGAGTTGCCGCAAGCAATCAGGATCGACAGACGGACCGGCAAACCGAGCGCCCGGCTGATGCCGAAGCTGGCCCCGAGCGCGAGAATGACGATCATCACGATCGCGCCGAGCAGGACCATGCCCGACGCCGCGATCGCACCGAATGTCAGCGAAGCACCCAGCAGCGCGACCGCCACTTCCAGCAACTGTTTTGCGGCGAAGGCGACCCCCATGAGCCAGCGGCGATCCGGTTCCCAGATCGCGCGGATGGCGATCCCGAGCAGAATCGCGATGACGATGGCTTCGACATAGGGGTGGCCGATGAGGCGCTCCTCAACGGCCTGCACCGCTACCGCGGCAAGCGTGACAAGGCCGCACAGCGCTATTCCCCAGCTCAGCGGAACCGCTTTCGCGATCACGCCGCTGGAGCGTACGACATTGTCAGGGGAATCGACCCGATCTGGCACTCGAAATCCTTCAAAGAGAGGAAATTATGCGCTAGATCATCGGGAATGGAAAATATCATTTCAGTATAGCCCGATAGAAAGAAGTTATGTCCCTCAACCTCCATCTGCTGCGCATGTTCGCGGCCGTGGTTCGTAGCGGCAGCTTTTCGAAGGCTGCCGAGATCCTCAATATCAGCCAGCCGGCGATCTCCAAGGGCGTGCGGGACTTCGAGCTTCAGGTCGGCTGCCGATTACTCAACCGCACCCCCAAGGGCGTAGTGCCGACACCGGAGGGGCTCGCGCTGTCGCGACGCGCCGAGGCGCTGTTCGCGGTCGAGCGCGCGGCCGAGGAAGAGCTGTCCGCGCTGCGCGGGCTTCACAATGGATCGCTGCGGATCGGCGCCTCGACGACAATCGCGACCTACATGATCCCGCGATATCTGGGCGCGTTTCATCGGGCCTATCCGGGCGTTGAGCTGCAGCTGATCAGCGCCAATACCCGTGACATCGCCGAACAGATGGTCGCCCAAGACCTCGACGTGGGGCTGGTGGAAGGCCCTGTCGACGAAAAGAACCTGATCTCCGAGCCCTGGCGGACCGACGTCATGAAGCTCATCGCGGCGCCCGACCACGCCTTCGCGCGCACGGCCGGGCCGATCGATCCCAAGCGGATCGAGAACGAGGTCCTGATCGTGCGCGAGCCGGGCTCGGGGTCGCGCGAGGTGGTGACGCAGGCGCTGGCCGCTCACGGCATCGAGCCGCTGCGCACGCTCGAAATCGGCAGCACCGCGGCGATCAAGCAGGTCGTCGCCGCCGGGCTCGGCATATCGATCGTCTCGGTCGTGGCGGTGGAGGACCAGGTGCAACTCGGCCGGCTGAAGGTGCTGGATCTCGACGACTTGAAAATCGAGCGCACCTTGTGGCAGTTGAAACTGCCCGGCCGGGTGGCAATGCCCACGGCGCGCGCCTTCGAAAAAATGCTGCTCGATCGTTCGGCGTTTCCCGACCGGAAGCTGGGTCAAGCCGCTAGCGGGTGACCGTCTGTTTCGGCGCTGACGCGCTGCCGATTTCAAAGGCCGGCGCCGCCGGATACATCAGGATCCGGACGGAAACGATCACGACAACCAGCAGCCAGAATGCGTACTGACCGACGCGGCTGAGAGCCGTGGACGCGGCGCCGCCTGCTTCGCGCTTGCCGCGCGCAGCATCCGGCAACACCCCGCCATAGGCATCGAATTTATCGGTCAGCATCGCTGAATTCCGGCGTGATTTGCTGCGAGCCTTTATCTCGCAAGGCCCGCCCGCAAAACAATGGTTGGAACTTTCAATGTTCGCCCGGCGGCGACTGCTTTGTTTCCTGCGAGAGGCCGCCGGCAGAGGGTTTTTATTTCCGGGGCTTGCTGAGTGCGCCGGGCCGCGAGAGACTGCTCCCAACCAGAAAATTCCAGGCGGAAACCCAGGGAGGCGACCATGACCGGCGCAAGGCTGAAGCACTATGGCTGGGGCCGCGAAGGCGAAGGCATGACGGAGGCCGAGCAGGCCTTTGTGCTCGGCCGTTACCGCGCGAAATTCTCCCGCGACAGGTTTGAGACCATCGCGGTGCCGCGGCTTGAAGACCTCAGCCTGCGCGCGCCGCGTGTAGCCCCGCCGGCCTCGCTCGCCGCCTTCTGCACCACCGACCGCTACGACCGCGCCGCACATACCTACGGCAAGTCCTATCCCGATTACGTGCGCGCCATGCTCGGCGACTACGATTGCGCGCCCGACGTCGTCGCCTACCCCCGCAGCGAAGCAGAGATTTCCGCCGTGATGGACTGGGCCGGCGGTGTCAGCGCCTCGCTGACGCCGTTCGGCGGCGGCTCCAGCGTCTGCGGCGGTGTCGAGCCGCGCGCCGACGGCGTCCGCTACAAGGCCGCCGTCACACTCGATCTGCGCCATCTCGGCCAAGTGGTCGAGGTCGACCAGGCCTCGCGCGCCGCGCTGATCGAAGGCGGCGCCTATGGTCCCGCGCTGGAGAACCAGCTCAAGCCGCACGGCGTCACCTTGCGGCACTTTCCGCAGAGCTTCGAGTATTCGACGCTGGGCGGCTGGATCGCAACGCGATCGGGCGGCCATTTCGCCAGCCTTTATACGCACATCGACGATTTCGTCGAAAACCTGCGCGTGGTGACGCCGCGCGGCATCCTGGAGACGCGCCGCCTGCCGGGCTCGGGCGCAGGACCGAGCCCCGACCGGCTGTTGATCGGTTCGGAAGGAACGCTTGGCGTGATCTCGCGCGCCTGGATGCGATTGCAGCCGCGTCCGAAATTCCGCGCCGGCGCGTCGATTCGCTTCCAGACCTTCTTCGCCGCGGCGCGCGCCGTGCGCGCCATCGCGCAAGCGGGGCTCTATCCATCGAACTGCCGTATCCTCGATCCGCAGGAGGCCTTCAACACCGGCGCCGCCGACGGCAGCGTCGCCATCATGGTGCTCGGCTTTGAATCCGGCGATCATGCGCCGGACGCCTGGATGGCGCGCGCGCTGGAATGCTGCGCCGATCACGGCGGCACGCCCGAGGCCGCAACGGGCGACGCGCATCTCGAAGGCGCGGCGGGCATCTGGCGCAATGCCTTCATCCGCATGCCCTATGCGCGCGAGTTCCTGACGCCCGCGGGCCTCATCAACGACACGTTCGAGACCGCCATCACCTGGGACCGGTTCGAAAGCTTCCACGACAAGGTGAAGGCGGCGACGGAGCGGGCGATTCAGGAAGCGACCGGCGTCAAGGGCGAAGTCACCTGCCGCTTCACCCATGTCTATCCGGACGGCCCCGCGCCCTATTTCTCCTTCCACGCGCTCGGCCGTCACGGCGTGCTTCTGACGCAGTGGCAGGCGATCAAGAACGCGGCGAGCGACGCGCTGATCGAGGCCGGCGGCACCATCACCCATCACCATGCCGTCGGCAGGGATCACCGGCCCTGGTACGACCGCCAGCGGCCGGAGCTGTTCGCGGCGGCGCTTCGCGCGGCGAAGAGGGAACTCGATCCGCAGGGCATGCTTAATCCCGGTGTGCTGATCGATCCCTGAGAACCGAGCCGTGTGGACAGGAACGGCCTGCGCTGTAGTCTCAGGAATCTCCGGCACGGGGCGCAGCGTACGATGGCAGATATCTGGACTCGCAAATCCACCGCCGAGCTGCTGGACGAAGCCGCGCAAGGCGACGAAACCGACGGCGAGGTGCGGGCGCTGAAACGCACGCTGTCCGCTCTCAATCTCGTTGCGCTTGGGGTGGGCGGCATCATCGGCGCGGGCATTTTCGTGCTGACCGGACACGCCGCCGCGACAAACGCCGGGCCTGCGGTGGCGCTGTCGTTCCTGCTCGGCGCCGTCGCCTGCGCCTTCGCAGGGCTCTGCTATGCCGAAATGTCGTCGACGGTTCCGATCAGCGGCAGCGCCTATACCTACGCCTATGCCACGCTCGGCGAGTTGATCGCATGGATCATCGGCTGGGATCTGATCCTCGAATACGCGGTCGGCGCCACCACCGTCGCCATCGGCTGGTCCGGATATGTCGTTTCTCTGGCCAGGGATTTGGGCATCAACCTTCCGACGCGATTTGTCTCCTCGCCCTTTATTTACGACGCGGCCCTGCACGCCTGGTCGTCCACCGGCGCGATCCTCAATGTGCCGGCGGTCGTGATCATCATCCTCATCACGGCGCTCCTGGTCGTCGGCATCCGCGAGACCGCGCGGTTCAATAACTTCATCGTCGCGGTCAAGCTCGTGGTGATCGCGCTGTTTATCGTCTGCACCCTGCCCGCCTTCAATACGGCGAACTGGGTCACGGCCAGCAATCCCCAGGGCGCCTTCATCCCGCCCAACGCGGGCGTCGGGATGTACGGCTGGTCGGGGCTCGCGCGCGGCGCGGCGGTGGTGTTCTTTGCCTATATCGGCTTCGATGCCGTTTCGACGGCCGCACAGGAGGCCAAGAGCCCGATGCGGGATATGCCGATCGGGATTCTCGGCTCGCTCGTCATCTGCACGGTGCTGTATGTCGTGGTCAGCCTCGTGCTCACCGGTATCGTTCCCTACGACAAACTGAACGTGCCCGATCCGATCGCGGTCGGGATCGATGCCGCAGGGGTCGGCTGGCTGTCGCCGTTCATCAAACTCGGGATCGTCTTCGGCCTGACCTCGGTCATCCTGGTGATGCTGCTGGCACAGCCGCGAATTTTCCGGGCGATGGCGCATGACGGCCTGCTGCCGCCGGTCGCCGCCGAAATCCATCCCACGCTGCGCACGCCGCACGTCGCCACGATCTCGACCGGCGCGGTCGTGGCCGTGCTTGCGGGTCTGCTGCCGATCGGGCTGGTCGGCGAACTCGTCAGCATCGGCACGCTGTTCGCCTTTGCGGTGATATCGCTGGGCGTCGTTGCGTTGCGCATCACCGAGCCGAACCTCAACCGCCCGTTCAGGGCGCCGGCGATCTGGCTGGTGGGACCCGCGGGTGCGGCGACCTCGATCTACCTGATGTTCAGCCTGCCGGTCGACACCTGGGTCAGACTGGCGGTCTGGCTTGCGATCGGGCTCGTGATCTATTTCGGCTATGGCGCGCGGCACAGCCGGATCAGGGCGGCGGAGGCATAACGCATGTTCGTCACCAATCGCCGCATCCTGTTGGCCCTGCTGCTGCTTCTGCCGTTGCAAGCCGCCGCCGCCGAGCCGCTGTGGCAGACGCTCCCGCCGACCCCCGCGCCCGTCCGCGGCGAGCACAGCGGCCACGCCAAGGTGAACGGCATCAGCCTTTATTATGCGACGATCGGCCGGGGTTCGCCGGTGGTCCTGCTGCACGGCGGACTGTCGAACTCCGACTATTGGGGCAACCAGGTCAAGGCGCTCGCCCCGCACCACACCGTGATCGTCATGGACAGCCGCGGCCATGGCCGCAGCACCCGCGATGCCCGCCCCTACGGCTACGATCTGATGGCCGATGACGTCGTCGCGCTGCTCGACACCTTGCATTTCGCCAAGGCCGATGTGGTCGGCTGGAGCGACGGCGCCATCCTCGGTCTCGATCTCGCCATTCGTCATCCCGACCGCGTCGGCAAGGTGTTTGCGTTTGCGGCCAACACCTTGACGTCGGGCGTTCAGGAGGGCGTCGAGAAGAACCCGACCTTCGCCCGCTTCATCGCGCGCGCGGGACGCGAATACGCCAAACTCTCGGCGACGCCAAAGGATTATGACGCCTTCGTCGCCCAGATCAGCAAGATGTGGGAGAGCGAGCCGAACTGGACCGACGCGCAACTGCGCTCGATCCGGTCGCCGGTGCTGGTGGTGGACGGCGACCATGACGAGGCGATCAAGCGCGCGCATACCGAATATATCGCCGCCACGATCCCCGGCGCCGGGCTTCTGATCCTGCCCAACACCAGCCACTTCGCCTTCCTGCAGGACCCCGTGCTGTTCAACGCGGCGCTGCTGCATTTCCTCGGCGACCGCTAGCCGAGCCGATATGCGGTCTTTCGCCGCATAAGACCAGAGGTGTCGTGGTAGCTGGCTGGCGACGCAGTGCTGATCGCACCCGTCTCCGGGCTAATTCCCTGCTAACAGGGAATTTTACAGGGAATTTTGCGATTTTGAGGCTCAGGACCCCAAAACCTGACAGAGAAATGGCTGCGCTGCAGCGACTTTTCGCGAAATTCCCTACGCAAATTAACAGGGAAAACATTTCGGGAAACAGGGAACTCTTTCTAAGTATCAGGGAACTTCTAGCGCGCGCAACATCAACGCCCGCTCCCCGGTCTCCCGAGGGGCTCGCCGAAATTCCTGGACCGCTCGGCGACGTCGGCCTCGCTGCCGTGGACTCCAGCAGCAGCGGCGTTTCCGGCAGCGGGAGTTTCGAGTAATTGTTGCAACAGCGCACCTGCCCGGTGGCATTGAGCAGCTCGATGCGCGCCACATCGCTCCCGCCCCTGCCTGCCTCTGCTTGTTCGATCAGGAGGTGCGTCGCGGCCCGATTGCCTCGAACTGCGCCTTCTGCTCGTCATTCAGCGTGGCGTAGAAATCCTCAAGCGCAGCGCGCACCGATTTGACGCCGTCCAGCATCGTGTCGAGCCGCTTGCGGATCGCGGCCATGCACCCGGGCGGCGTCAGCAGGTCGCTGGGCTGGCACGCCGCCTTGAGATCCTCGCTGACCCTCGCGACGGTATCCTGGAGCACTCCCAGCGCAGCCCATTGGGTATCGTTGGGATGGAGCTTCGCTTCGATCTCGCTGCCCGGCCATGCCGGAGCAGCCTGCTGTACGCCACAGTTCTGGACAAGCGACGGGTTGGCGGTGTTGAACGCGGCCACCCGGCGCTGATCTTCGGCAAGCGCGTTGAAGCGCGCCTTCTATTCGTCGTCGAGCGAGCCGTAGAATTTCTCGAGCGCCGGTTGCACGATGGCGACCGCGTTGACCATCGCCTCGACGCGCTGCCGCATTGCGGCGAGGCGGCCCGGCGCCGTGGCAGCGACCTGCGCCGGGCAGGAAACACGAATGATCTCGGCCGCCTGCATCGATGCATTGCCAAGTTCGTCGAGGCCTGCGCCTTGCGCCGGCGTCGGTTGCACCGCGTCTGCGATCTGGTCGACCGGCAGACCGGCGACCTCGCGACGGTCGCTGCCGCATAGTTGGTCGAGCGGCACGCCTCTCCCATGCCGTCGTCCTTGCGAGCGCTGCGGCAGATAGGCCGAGAGGCCATCATAGCCATATGGACCAAAGATGCCGGCATAGATGTCCGGATAGCCGTAGCCCCAGCAGCCGAGGCCATCGCCCCAGATCGTGTAGTCATACATGTCATTGTAGGCGAAGGGCCAGAACAGCGGGCCGACCCAGCCGTAACCGCCGCCCGCATGCTGCCACCCACCCGCTGCCGACGCCATGCCAGCCAACCAAAGCGGCCGCAGCCGCAATCTGGATCCGCGCCGCAGGGTTGCTGAGCAGGCGGCCATTGCGCAAGGCACCCGAATGAAATGAATTCACGGCGTTGCGGAAAGCTGTGGGGCGCACCGTAGCATTCCGGATCCGGCTGAAGTCCGGGCCGCCGTGCCGGAACGAATGGGATGTGAAGCTCGCACCACCATGATGCCCGCCACCAAAATGAACGCGACCTAAACCATGACCGCCGAAGTGCCCGCCACCATGGTGTCCACCGCCGTGACCTCCTCCGTGACCGCCGCCATGGCCACCACCATGACCGCCACCGTGGCCACCGCCCTTCGCCAGAGCCGCGCCCGCCAGCAGGCACGCAAGCGCGATCACGGCAATCCCAATGACCGATTTCGACATCGCACCCCTCCCGCATCCGCTCCATTGAGGCATCGGAAATTGACGGGAATTGGAACCAGCACGGGAACTGAAAGTTCCGTGCGCGCGACGGCCGGAACACCAGATGGCCGGTCGCGAAGCACGCGCATGCTACGCCGCCGGCACCAGGATCAAAAGGCGACCTGATGGCTCCGAAATCTAACTTCCGCTCTACCCCCGAAAGCGGACTCAAGTCAGACATCGCGCTATGTCCGAGATGTGCCCAACAACGGAAGTCGGCATCAAGAACCCGCGAACGCAATCGATCACTCTCGGAGTCCTGCGAGCCGCAGCCATCCAAATGGTGCTCCATATCTTTCCGGCGGAGGAATACCGGATTTTTACCGCGGCGCTGATGACAGCTACTGTTATTCGGGCCGCCCCTGCACTGGGGCCAGCGGCTGCGCTCTGGCTTGCGGCGGCGAAAGCTTCTGCACCGGCTTACCAGTCGGAGTGGCTATAAGCCGTGGTGGAGGCGCTGATGTCTTGGGCCGCAGTTTCTGTTCGGAGGCCTTGGCTATAAGGCGGGCCACTTGTTCCTGGCTTGCCTTAAGCTCCTCGGCAACTGCTGCACTGTCCCGGACCATTTGTTCATGGCTGGCCTTAAGCTGCTCGGCGACTGCCGCATTGTCGCGGACCATTTGTTCCTGCGCTGCCTTAAGCTGCTCGGCGACCGCCGCATTGTTGCGGATAATTTGTTCCTGGCTGGTCTTGAGCTGCTCGATGCTGGTCTTGAGCTGCTCGATCTCTTGCTCCACGGCGGCACGTTCGCGTGCCATCGACTGGAGCAGCTGTTCCTGGCCGGGAGACGGGGCGGCGGCGGTTGGCGCGGCGCCTGCTAGGGCCGTCGTCTGGGCCGGAGGCGCCGGAAGTGCCGGTTGCGGAGGTGCCGCCTTTGCCGCGGACGCTTGAACGGCAGACGGGCTCGATTGCGCGAGAACCGGGCTTTCCGGGGCCGGCGATGAAATCAGGTAAAGCTGCGGCGCCCACCTCGCGGTCATCTGTCTGGCCGTATCGCTGTGCGACCGCAAGGCGATGGCAGCGACACCGATGCACGCTGCCATCAGCAAGCCGATGAGGCCCTGTAACACTAGCCTGCCACGCGATGACCGGCTGGGCGCGACAGCAAGACGCTTCTGCTGGTCCGAAGGATTGCGCGCGGCATCAGGTTCTGACCTGGACACGTGTTCATTTACGTGCGGGAGCTGATTACCCGCACGCCCGATCTGTTGATAAGCTTGCTTGAGCGCTGCGACCGCGACATCGTGAGGATCGGTTTGTTCCGGGTTCGGCATGGAATTCATTGGCGCACCTTGTTCGCCCAACGTCTCCCAAGGAGGACAGCGATCTGACAGTCTAACACCATCCTGATCAAAACGTCTGGACCGAATGACGGTAGCCAGCGCACGGCGCGGTCATCTGAACCAGAATGAGACGGCCGGTGCCCTCTCGCGCGCCAGTGGCCCTTAACTGCCGGGCCGTCCCATTCAGGTTCCGCGATGGAACCATATGATCGAGCGAGCGTTCCTCGAACGTGCCATAGGTTAGTGGCTCACCGGGGCGTGAGGCTGCCATGTCAAAACTTAATATCAGAATTGCCGTCATTGTTCTCGCGACCGTGCT
>JBGPSI010000112.1:0-15500 GCA_041490045.1 Bradyrhizobium sp. | reverse complement strand
CGTCATCCCGGACGAATCCGAATGCCCTGCGCAAATCCAGGCCCGGCTTCGCGATATACTTCACCAGGGCCGTCGCATAGGGACTGTTCTTGCTGTTGCCATCCAGTGCCGTCAAACCAGCCTTGGCGGCGAAGGCGACCAGCGTATTGGTTGTCGTCGGCTCGATCCTGGCGAGGCCGCGGCTCACGGTCCGCGAGGTCACCGTTCGTTTCATCGTGTCCGCAAAAGGATTGTTGCGGCACGCATCGACGATCACGAGCCGCAGCTGCCTCGCAGGCTCGATTGCCAACAAAACACGGTCGAGTGAGAACGCCTCGTCGTAAATGTCCGTGTCGCGCTCGAGCTTGGCGTCTGTCGGGATCAGATAATTCGTGCCGTCCATCTCGATGCCATGACCCGCGTAATAAACCACGGCGATGTCGGAGTCGCGAGCTTGATCGGCAAAATCTCGCAGCACTCGCCGCATATCTGCCGCTTGAAGATCCAATTTTGATTCAACGAGATCGAAACCCGCGCCTTTCAAGGTCGCAGCGACAGCCGCGGCATCATTGGCCGGATTAGGAAGCACGGCCGCATTCTTGTAATTGGAATTGCCGACAACCAGCGCCACGCGCTTCTCGGCCAAAGCCGGCTGGCAAACAAACAGGAGCGCGGCGAGAAGAAATAACTTGGAAGAAAAGCGCATGGCGAAACGTCCACGAATATCCGCCTCAGCATACCAAAAACCCTTGGGCGGATGGCGGTGAGACCAGGATGTCTTGTTCACATCTTGCTGTCGATGTGGTCGACTTCAGTTCATTAGTTCTATTGCAACTCTCGAACGTTCTATCACGAGTGCGTTACCATAACGACCCAGAGCGATCCGGACATCGCTTAAATGGGAGCAAGTGGCGGACCCTTTTGTGTAGCAGGGGGCAATGCGCGGGCGTTCGCGATTCCTGAAGTCATTTCTGGCCTCCAGCCCATAGCGATTCCGGCAGATGGGGGCCGCCTGCCGCGACTTGTTCAGCAAGAAGTTTGGCAACCGAAGAGTGGGTGTCGCGCGTCCTGGCTTGACTGCCGGCCGATACAACGCCTCCACGAAGATGGCCCTGTATGCAATTTATGGATGGCGCACCTCCGACATAGGCACCGCGGGCCTGCGGACCGATATTGCCGATTTCTTGAACCGAAATCGAGTTCGCCACGACAGATGTGCGGGAAATTAGGTGTCGCGTTCCTTTGACGGGGCGCTGGTCCGTGCCGAGCATCATCTTGAGCCGAGGAATCCCCATGGCCCCTCAATCGAAGCAGTATCTGAACAATATCTGGGTTCTGGAGACGTCGCCCGCCTATCGGCATGAAGTCGTCCGTTACCTTGACCTGGTCCGCACCACGAGTGCCGGCAAGACATTGTTTAACTACATCAACCAGCGTCCGCAGTGGATGCTGATTATGCCCTTTCATCCGACCGCCAAGGATCCGGTGAACGCTTATGCTTACCCGCAGCAGGGAAGCGAAGCGGATTCCTATGCGAAATTCGCCCCAATGATGACTTCGTTCACGTTGCCGGGCAACATCACCATTGAAATCCCTACCGGCTTCGGAACCGGCAAGGGAAGCATGGTCTATGTGGACTTCCATCCGGCGACATGGCGTCAGCTAATCAAGAATACCGGCCGCATCGCGCCGGGAACTGGCCCCGGAGAAATCCTGTTTCACGAGATGGTGCATGGCTATCGCATGCAATGCGGTCTCATGCGCGACGACAAGGTCGCCGGGCACGAGAAGATGGACAACATCGAGGAGTTCTATGCCATCCTGGCTGCGAATGTGTATCGCTCGGACCGGGGCTTCACCTCGCTTCGCACCGATCATTGGGGATTCGAGCGACTGAAACAAACCGATTCCTATCCCGAGGTGTTCTACGACACCTTCAAGAAAGAGATCGACGACTGGTTCGATAGACAGCGCCCCTTCTGTCTCGACATGGCGCGCGTGCCGGCAAAGTTCAATCCCTTTCGCCACGCCGCGATTGCGCGAGGTTTCATGACAGGTCCGTTGACGCCGATGCGGCTCTAGTCACCTTGGCAAACGGACGTCGCTTGGACCAAACATACAGCTTAGCTGCTCGGCGCAACCATTCACTGTGCCGATTTCGCAGACGCGACATCGTGGAAATCTCCAGAGGTCCGAGGAACTTATGCCTTCTTCTGTTTTGCTGAAAGTTTACATCACGCCATTTGCCGAGAAGGGCGTCGGGGAGGCGGAGAAATGGAGCCGCGATACGGCCAAAGAGGCCCTCAATGTGGTCAATGCGATCTGGTCAAAGGCGAATATTGCGTTTGTGATCAATGATTGCACCACCGACAAGCCGCTCGACATAGCAAAGAGCGCGCGCAACGATGATCGGCGCTTGCTGGACGTCCTTAGCTTGCGGCATGCACCGGACAATCTGGTCCACATTTACCTCGTCAATCCGATTGAAAATCTCTCCGCTGGCGGAAGCTCATACCCCGATAGCGATCCCGAGCCGGCCAGTTTCATCCAGTGGTACGGCAATGTCGACGCCAATGGTCGGGCCTGGGCCCATGAACTCGGCCATCTGATGAGTCTGGATCATGTCGAGATAGACTACGCCGACGAGAGGCAGGCGGCGCTACGCAGCAACCTCATGACGAAAGGATTGAGCATGGGCAGGGACTTGACCGACAAGCAGATTGACAGAGTTAGGGGCTCAAAGCTGCTCAAGCGATTTAGCGGCTGATCGTCGGTTGTGAGGGTACGTGCGGGCTCTTGTCCAGCCTCGCGAGATGACGATCCATTGGACGTGCTTTCTGCGTTCGGCGAAACGCAGCGGAATGGCCGCTCCTGGGCGCGGAGCGGGCGGTCGCCGAGTCGGGCGGCCTCCAAGTTACAAGTGCGATTTACAGTTCGTGCGTAACCCATTGATCTTGTTAGGCCGCAAGGCGAGATAATTTACATCTAAGCAATTGAAATGGCACGAAAACCCTCAGACTCTTAATCATCGGGTTCCAGGTTCGAGCCCTGGTGCGCCCACCAAGCTTTTCAAGCAGTTGGGACCATACGCGAAGCGATAGAGCGGCCCGAGGTCATGCGGCGGTCGATCGCTTCAGGGCGCGTTACGTCGCCTCGTCGCGCAGGTGATACCAGCGATACAGCACCCGCTGTCCGATCCGCCGAAACGGCGCGAAGGGATGTCCCGGCAGCGGCGAGGTGAAGATCGGCAGGTCCTGGCCGGCGAACGTTTGTCCGGCGATCATTTGCGCCATGCGCCGGCCGGCCTGCGCAGAATAGGAGACGCCGTTGCCGCCATATCCGAGCGCATAGAACAGATTTTGCTTCGGATCCGGGCGGAAGATGCGGGGCATCATGTCGTGGCTGACATCGACCCAGCCCCACCAGGAGTATTCGATCGCGATGCCGCGCAACGGCGGGAACTTGCGGCCGATTCCGTCGATCAGCAGCTGCAGGTGCCGCTCATGGGTTGCGTCGGCGCCGGTGATGGCGCTGCGGCTGCCGATCTGCAGCCGGTTGTCGGGAAGCAGGCGATAGTAGAAGCGCAGGGTGCGCGTATCGGTGATGACCTGTCTGGTGCGGAAACCGGCCGCCTCCAGTTCGGCCGCCGTCAGCGGGCGGGTCACGACCGAGTTGGACAGGATCGGCATGCACCGGCCGTGCAACAGCGGCGTCAATCCCAGAGACGTGTAGGCACCTGTCGCGATGGCGACCGCGCGTGCCCTCACCGTACCGCCCGGTGTGCGTAACAAAAATACGCCGTCGCGCTGTTCGATCCGCAGCACCGGGCTTGCCGGATGCACGCTCGCGCCCAGCTTGCGGGCCATGATCTGATAACCGAACGCGAGTTTCGCCGGGTGAACGCCGGTGCCGAGCGGCTCGTGAACGGCACCGACGGCTTCCGCCTCGTCGACGAAATCGCGGCGCAGCTCGGCGTGCGACACGACCCGGGTCGCATAGCCGAAGACGTCGTTGAGAATTCTGGATTCGGCGGCAATCTTCTCCAGGCTGCGCGGACGGTGCGCGATGTAGAGATGGCCGCCGCGCTGCGGCTCGCAATCGACCGGGCTGGACCGGACCAGCTCTTCGAAAGTCTCGAAACCGTCGGTGATTTCGGCATGCATGCGTCGCGCGACGTCGACGCCCCAGCGCTCGATCCATTCCGAGCGGGACAGGCGGCCGGAAGCGTTTTGCGCCTGGCCGCCGTTGCGGGTACTGCAGCCCCAGGCGACGCGGTTGGCTTCGAGCACTGTGGCCTTGATACCGAACTCGCGGGCCAGAAAGATCGCGCAAGCAAGGCCGGTATAGCCGGAGCCGACGATGGCGACATCGGTATCCTTGTCGCCAAGGATGGGCCCGTCGGATGGCGGCGGCGTTCCCGCGGTCGCGATCCAATAGGTTGGCGCGTAGTCCCGATTGTGGCCGGGGCCGTCCGACACCAGCGGGTCGTAATGCGGATCGTACGCCGCCGTCGGCGCCGTCGAATGCACGTTCATCGCGAAACCGTCTCGTCGCCGCGCGTCGCCGGCTGCAGCGGCCGGTCCTTGCGGAAGGCGCGCTTGGAGCAGATCTTGTCGCCGCGAAACACGAAGAGATCGCAGCCTTCGGCCTCGACGCGCTGTCCGTCCCTGGCGGTCGCGCGAAAGATCCATTCGGAAACGCCGCGGTCGCCGAACACTTCGTGGCTGGTGCACTGCCAGCCCACGTCAGGCATGACGGTCCAGACGGCTTCGAACGCGGCGCGCACCTCGCCCGCGCCCGACAGCCTTCGCCCGCAAATTTCGGGCCCCGCGGCAGCATCGAAAACGATGTCGTCGGTCATGCAGGCTATCACGCCCGCGCCGTCGTGCCGATTGAAGGCGGCGAACAGATCTTCGAGAAGGCGGCGCCTGCGAGCATCGAGCGTGGGCATGTCGGGTTCCTGCTGGCCAGGTAGAGCGTCAGGGGGCCGCTTCGCGGCTCATTCGCAGACTGACATTTGCCGGCGAGCGCATTTAGAACCAGATAGGGTGAGTTCTGCGACCAGAACTGGCCGCAGGATCGACCCAGCGTATCAGCGAACACATCTGACGCGTTTTCAGCTTCGCGCGAGGACCGATCCCAGTCGCTCGATTCCCGCCTCGATCCGGTCGGTTCGGATCGACGTAAAGCCAAGGCGAAAGCAATGCCGGGTGGCCAACTCATCCATCGAGAATACGTCGCCGGGTTCGATCACAACGCCTTCGGCGCGGGCAGCTTCGGCAAGCCTGGTGGTATCCGTGCCAGGCGGGCAGGAGATCCAGTAATTGGTGCTGCCGGCGCCGCGCGACCAGTGACAGCCCGGCAGGAATTGCGGCAACAGCCGATCCAACAGCTTGGCGCGCTCCAGAAGCACACGGGCGACCTGTGCCAGATGTGAGCGATAGTGGCCCAACCCGATGAAGAGCGCGGCGACGCGCTGGTTGTTCAAGGGCGGATGACGCACCATCAGGCGTCGAAGCGCCCGCAACTCCCGTATGACGGGCGCCGGCGCCACGACGTAGCCGAGCCGCAGGCCGGGAGCCAGCGCCTTGGAAAGACTGCCGACATAGAGCACGCTCTGGTCGCGATCGAGGCTCATCAGCGGGGGAACTTCGCGACCTTCCGGAAACAGTTCGCTTTCGTAATCGTCCTCGATCAGGACGATGTCGCGTGCCTTGGCGATCTTCAAGATCTCCATGCGGCGCTCGATCGACATCGTCACCGCCGTCGGACATTGGTGGCTGGCGGTGACATAGGCCAGGCTGCAGCGTTCGAACGCCTCGTCGGGCACCAGCCCCTGTTCGTCGATCCCCAGCGGCATGACGCTTGAGGTCAGCATAGCAAAGATGTTGCGGGCGTCCGGGTAGCCGGGATCTTCCATCCCGACACATGTCGTCGGCTGCACGAACAGCTTCGCGATCAGATAGAGCGCGTGTTGGGCGCCGATCGTCATCATGATCTCATCGGATCGGGCGCGGATGCCGCGGCGCGGAAGCACCTGCCGCTGCAATTGCTCGATCAGGGCCGGATCGTCGCCATCGATCATATCCCTGGCCCAGTTGTTGATTTCCGGCACGCTCAGCGCCGCCCGTGCGCTTTCGCGCCAGTTGTTGGTCGGGAACAGGCTTGGATCGAACTGGCCGAAGATGAACGGGTAGGGGTAGCTTTGCCAATCGAGCGGCTTGACGATGTTACGAAAGCTCGACGGCCGCAGCGCGAAGCGCCCCGTCCATCGGCTGCTGTGAGCTTCCGCAATCGCCGGGCCGTTGGGCGGCATCCCGATCTGTTTCGGCAGGCCGGCGACGAAATAGCCACTGCGCTCGCGCGATACCAGAAAATTCTGGTCCACCAGTTGTTCATAGGCAATGACGATGGTGTTGCGCGACACCTTGAGCAGCGATGCGAGGTCGCGGCTAGACGGCATGCGAACGCCCAGCGGCAGACGCCCGTCCTCGATCGCGGTCACGATCATTTGCCGGATCTGAAGCTGCAGGAAAGAGCCGGCGCGATCCAGGCCCTGAAACAGCGAGCCCCAGAACAGGTAGTCGTTCAGCGGGACGACCGTGGTTTCCCCCGGCGCGTCAGATCGGCGCAATGGCGCGAATTTTCCCATCTTGGACCCGTGTTCAGCGATCGCGGCTAGTTGACCCGTAGTCGCCGGAAAAGTGAAGCAAAAACCGCGCCATAGATTGGCATGAAGGGAGCGCGGACGGCATGGGCTGGCCCCATTTGTGCAGGGCATCTGGCGCTGGTCTGGACCCTCCCGGCGCATCAGGCTCCGAATAATCAGTTTGGGAGTTCGGAAGTGAGCCAGGACACCGTCGTCTTCTCGGCCCGCAAAATTGTGACCATGAATCCGTCATGTCCGGTTGCGACCCATGTCGCGGTCCGCGATGGACGTATCGTCGCGGTCGGAAGCGAGGCCGAGCTTGCCGGGTTCGCGGGCAAGCGCGACGACCGCTTCCGCGACAAGGTGCTGCTGCCCGGCTTCGTCGAAGGGCACAGCCACATCATGGAAGGCATGATGTGGTCGCTGCCCTATGTCGGCGCCTTTGATCGCCGGTCGCCGGAGGGAAAGGTGGTTGCCGGCGTTCGTGACGTCGACGCCATTGTTGCGCGGCTCAAGCACGCCGAGGCCACGCTGGAAAATCCCGAGCTACCGCTGTTCGCCTGGGGTTTCGATCCGCTGCATATCGGCGGCCGGAAGCTGACGCGGCAGGATCTCGACCGCGTCTCGACGACGCGACCGATCATGGTGATTCATGCCAGCTTCCACATCAGCAGCGTCAACACCATTGTGCTGGAGCGCGCCGAATTGCTCCACGCAACCGATATTTCCGGCGTCGTTGCCGGCAAGGATGGGCTGGCGAGCGGCGAATTGCAGGGCATAGCGGCCCGCTTTCGCGTATTCCGTTCGCTCGGCGGCAATCCGCTGTCGGGAAGCCTCACGCCGGCTGATGTGGAGCGCTATGCCGCGTCCGCCTGCGTCCAGGGCGTGACCACGATCACCGATCTGCACAACGACCTGGTCGACCAGACGATCGAGCTCTATCGGCAGGCCACCAAACAGCCCGACTTCGGCGTCCGGCTGGTGCCTGCGTTGGCGTCGGTGTCGCATTCGCCGGAACAGGCGATCGCGAAGATCGCGAGCCTGCGCGAGAGCAACAACGACAAGCTGCATTACGGCATCGTCAAGCTCGTGGTCGACGGCTCGATCCAGGGCTTTACCGCCAGGCTGCGCTGGCCAGGTTACCACAATGGCGCACCTAACGGCCTGTGGTACATCGCGCCGGAGGAATTGCCGCGCCTCGTCGATGTCTATCACAAGGCCGGTATTCAGCTCCACATCCACACCAATGGCGACGAGGCGACCGAACTGGCACTCGATGCCATCGAAGCCGCGCAGACCGCGATGCCGCGGCCGGATCATCGCCACACGCTGCAGCACTGCCAGATGGCCGATGCGGCGCAGTTCCGCCGTATGAAGGCGCTCGGCGTCTGTGCCAATCTGTTCGCCAACCATCTGTACTACTGGGGTGACGCCCATTACGAACTGACGATGGGCCCCGAGCGCGCCGCGCGCCTCGATGCCACCCGGACCGCACTGCGGACCGGCGTACCGTTTGCGATCCACTCCGATGCGCCGGTGACGCCGCTGGGGCCGCTGTTCACGGCCTGGTGCGCGGTGAACCGGGTGTCGTCGTCGGGCCGCACGCTCGGCCGCGATACCGAGGCGCTCAGTGTCGAACAGGCGCTTGCGGCCGTCACGATCGGGGCGGCCTATACGTTGAGGCTCGACGGCAAGGTCGGCAGCATCGAGTGCGGCAAATATGCGGATTTCGCGGTTCTGGACGACGATCCGCTTGAAGTCGCCCCAGACAAACTGAAGGATATCGCCGTGTGGGGAACGGTCGTCGGCGGACAAGTCAAGAAAGCCCCGGGCGCATGACGGCAGCGGCGCCCATTCCCATGACCGTGATCGGCGGCTTCCTCGGCGCCGGCAAGACCACCTTTCTCAATCGATTGCTTGCCGGCGGCGCCAGCCGCTATGCGGTGCTGGTCAACGATTTCGGCGAGATCAATGTCGACGCCGCCCTGATCGCCCGCCATGACGGCACCACCATGGCGCTTAGCAACGGCTGCGTTTGCTGCAGCATCGGCTCCGGTTTCCTCGATACGCTCGGACGGTTGCTGGACAGCGGCGAGCGCTTCGAGCGGATCGTGATCGAGGCGAGCGGCGTCGGCGATCCCTGGCGGATCGCCGAGATCGCACTCATCGAACCCGCACTGCGGCTCGACGGCGTCATCGTCATCGCCGACGCGAGCCGGATTGCCTGGCTGATCGACGATCGTCGCGTCGGCGATACCGTGCGCAATCAGTTCGCCAGATCCGATCTGGTTTTGCTCGGCAAGAGCGATCTTGTCACCGGGGCGGAGCTGGAGGCGGCCCGGCGCGCGGTGCACTCGGTCCGGCCGGACGCGAGGATCGAAGTGTTGTCGCGCGATACGATGCCGGAACTGTCCTGCCTGGGTGACCGGAAACCGTCGCGGTTTCGCGCCGATGCCGTGGAAGGTCGGGTTCACGAGCGGAATTTCAGGCGCTGGGCCTACCGGCGCGAGGGAGTGTTCGACCGCGGGCGGCTGGCCGCCGCGATCAAGGAACTGCCGCCGGAGCTGTTGCGGCTGAAGGGGGCGTGCCGCGTCGCCGGCGATGCCGGGCCGTTGATCCTGCAGATGGTTTCCGGGAACTGGTCGTTGTCGCCGGCCGATCACGATGATCCCGGTTCGCGGATGGAAACGATCGCGCTTGTCGGCGTCGGCACGCAAGCCTTGCCATCCGACACCGAACTCGAGGCAATTCTTGACAATGCGCTCGCGCGATGAGCGCCCGCAATTTGGAACGTTCTCAAGGGCACCGCAGAAGTGCCTGCGCAGCAAAAAATCAACGATGAAAAAGGGGATATAGCCATGTCGATCACAAAATGCCTTTTGGCGGGAGCCGTCGGTCTTTCGGTGCTCGCGATGCCTCATCGCGCAGTCGCGCAGGCGGCGTCGCCCAATACGCTCGTCATCGCGACCACCCAGGTGCCGCGGCACTTCAACGGTGCCGTGCAGTCCGGCATGGCCACCGCGATGCCGAGCGCGCAGATTTTCGCAAGTCCCCTGCGCTACGATGAAAATTGGAAACCTCAACCCTACCTCGCGCAATCCTGGGACGTGGCGCCTGACGGTCTGTCCGTCACCCTGCATCTGGTCAAGAATGCGCTGTTTCACGATGGCCAGCCGGTGACATCGGAGGACGTCGCGTTCTCGATCATGGCGATCAAGGCCAACCATCCGTTCCAGACCATGCTGGCGGCGGTCGACAAGGTCGAAACACCCGATCCCTTCACGGCGGTCATTCGCCTGTCGCACCCCAATCCGGCGCTGCTGCTGGCGATGTCGCCGGCGCTGATGCCGATCCTGCCGAAACATGTCTATGGCGACGGGCAGGACCTGAAGACCCATCCGGCGAACCTCAAGCCGATCGGGTCAGGGCCGTTCAAGCTGACCGAGTACAAGCAGGGCGAATATTACACGCTCGAGAAATTCGACAAATTCTTCATCCCCGGCCGCCCCAAGCTGGACCGCATCGTGGTTCGGCTGGTGTCCGACCCGAATGCCGCGATCGTCTCGATGGAGCGCGGCGACGTCAGCGCGCTGCCGTTCGTCACCGGCGTACGCGATATCGAGCGGCTGGAAAAGGCGCCGAACGTCGTGGTGACCGACAAGGGCTTTGCGGGCATCGGCGCCCTCAACTGGCTTGCGTTCAATACCAAGAAGAAGCCGCTCGACGACGTGCGGGTTCGCCAGGCCATCGCCTATGCGGCGAACCGCGACTTCATCATCAACAAGCTGATGGGCGGCAAGGCCACGCCTGCCACTGGACCCATCGCGCCGGGATCGCCGCTCGCCGAAAGCGCGGTCGAAACCTACAAGGTGGACTACGTCAAGGCCGCTGCGTTGCTGGACGCCGCCGGCTATCCCAAGGCCGCAGACGGATCGCGCTTCTCGCTGACCATCGACTATATCCCGGGTGCAGACGAGCAGCAGCGCAATGTCGCCGAATATCTGCGCTCGCAGTTGAAGCGCGTCGGCATCAACCTCGAGGTCAGGGCGGCTCCTGACTTCCCGACCTGGGCCCAGCGCGTGTCCAACTACGATTTCGACCTGACCATGGATACGGTGTATAATTGGGGCGATCCGATCATCGGCGTCAACCGGACCTATCTGAGCTCGAACATCCGCAAGGGCATCATCTGGTCCAACACGCAGCAATACAGCAATCCGAAGGTGGACGAGTTGCTGCAGGCCGCCGCATTGGAGACGTCGCCGGAGAAGCGCAAGGCGCTGTATTCCGAGTTCCAGAAGATCGTGGTGGCCGATGTGCCGATCTACTTCATTAACGCCACACCCTACTACAACGCCTTCAGCAAGGGACTGGCGAATCTCCCGACCTCGATCTGGGGCGTGATGTCGCCGCTGGACGAGATATATTGGCAAACACCGCCCAAGACCTGAGGCGGCGCGGGAACCCGGTCACCTCATGGCTTTCGCCGCTCATCTTGCCCGGCAGTTCACCAACGCCGTTGTGCTGCTGCTGGCGGTGCTGGTGCTGAACTTCTGCCTGATCCATCTCGCTCCGGGCGACCCGGTACAGGTCATCGCGGGCGAGATGGGTGGCGCATCGGCAAATATCGTGGCGGAACTGCGGGCGAAATACGGGCTCGACCACAGTCTGGCCGAGCAGCTCTTCACCTATCTGGGTAGGGTCGCTCACGGCGATTTCGGCTACTCCTATTATTTCGACCAGCCGGTGCTGGGGCTGATCGCGCAACGTTTGCCCGCCACGCTCTATCTGGCGCTGAGCGCGCTGACGCTCGCGGTAGTCCTCGGAACCCTGCTCGGCGTCGTCAGCGCGCGCCGCCCGAACGGGGCTTTGAGCCATGTCGTCACGGTGTTCTCGCTCGCGGGTTATGCGGCGCCAATCTTCTGGACCGGGCTGATGCTGCTGTTGCTGTTCGGCTCGGTGTGGCCGATTCTTCCCGTGGTCGGGATGAGCGACGTGGTGAACCCGAAGCACGGTCTGGCGTATTTCTTTGACGTCGCGCGCCATCTGGTGTTGCCGTCGCTGACTCTCGCGTTGGTGTTCATCGCTCAATATTCCAGGTTGGCGCGGGTCAACATGATCGACGCCCTGTCGGCGGACTACGTGCGGACCGCGCGCGCCAAGGGATTGCCGGAATGGGTGGTCATCGGAAAGCACGCGTTGCGCAACACGCTGATCCCGATCGTGACCGTAGTCGGACTCCAATTCGGCAACCTGTTTGCAGGCGCGGTGCTGGTCGAGACCGTTTTCAGCTGGCCCGGGATGGGCCGGCTGGTCTTCGAGTCCATCCTGCGGCGCGACTATCCGACCTTGATGGCGGTGCTGTTTTTTTCCGCGCTGATGGTGATGGTTGCGAACATCGTCACCGACATCGTCTACCGCCTGATCGATCCGCGCATACGGACCGCGCAACGATGACGATCCTGGAGACCTCGCCGCCGCTCGCCATCGAAACCGTCGATCTGCCGCCGCGCCCGCCCGCCTCGCCCGGTCGCGTGGCGCTGCGCCAGTTCATGCGCAGCCCGTCCGGCGTCGGCGGCGCCTGCCTGCTGATCTTGCTCGTTCTCGGAACCGCGATCGGCCCGATACTGTACCCGGTCGACCCGTTGGATCTCGTGGGCGGACCGTTCACCGCACCATGCGCCGACGCCTGGCTTGGCACCGACTATCTCGGTCGCGACGTGCTGGCCGGACTGATCTATGGCGGCCGCGCGACGCTTACGGTCGGTGCGGTCGCGGCGCTGATCACGATCGCCATCGGACTGATGGTCGGCGCGCTCTCGGGTTTCTTCGGCGGCGCGGTCGACGCCATTCTGGTCAAGATCACCGAGTTCTTCCAGATATTGCCGCCATTGCTGTTCGCGATGGTGCTGGTGACGCTGTTCGGACAGAAGCTCGTCACCATCACGCTGGCGATCGGCGCCGTCAGCTGGACCTCGGCCGCGCGGCTCACCCGGGCCGAGTTCATGCGGCTGCGTAACCTGGATTTCGTCAAGGCGGCGCGGGCGGCCGGCGCCAGCGACACGCATCTGATCCTGCGGGTATTGCTGCCGAACGCGCTGCCTCCCGTCATCGTGTCGGCGACGCTGGCGATCGGCGTCGCTATCCTGTTCGAAGGTGGCCTGAGCTTTCTCGGGCTTGGCGATCCCAACACCATGAGCTGGGGCCTGATGCTCGGACAGAACCGCAATTATGTGCTCGACGCCTGGTGGGCGGTGACGTTTCCCGGCGCGGCGATCTTTCTCGCCGTGTTGGCGATCAGCCTGGTCGGTGACGGCGTCAACGACGCCGTCAATCCGCGCCTGCGCCGGAGGACTTGATGAGCGCACTGCTGGAGGTCGACAATCTCAATGTCAGTCTGCGCAACGGGACCGGGGCGCTGGTTCCGGTGATCGAGAACCTGTCGTTCTCCGTGCAGCCGGGACAAACGATGGCGCTGGTCGGTGAGTCCGGCTGCGGCAAAAGTATGACCGCGCTTGCGATCATGCGGTTGTTGCCCGACGATTTCGTCGTCACTGGCGGCCGCATCCTGATGGATGGCGAGGATGTGCTGTCATTGTCGCCCAAGCGCATGCGCGCGCTGCGCGGCAACGCCATGTCGATGATTTTCCAGGAGCCGATGACCGCGCTCAATCCGCTGTTCACGGTCGGTGACCAGATCGGCGAGGTGCTGCGCTGGCATCAAAACCCGGGCGCGGCGGCCGCGCGGGAGCAGACGATCGCGCTGTTGCGCGCGGTGCAGATTCCGGCCGCGGAGCGGCGGGTCGACGCCTATCCGCATCAGCTCTCCGGCGGCATGCGCCAGCGCGTGATGATCGCGATGGCGCTCGCGGGGCGGCCGAAGCTGTTGATTGCCGACGAGCCGACCACCGCGCTCGACGTGACCGTTCAGGCGCAGATTTTCGACTTGCTGGCCGAACTGCAGCAGAAGACCAAGACCGCCATCGTGCTGATCACCCACGACCTCGGCGCGGTGGCGGAACTCGCCGATGACGTGTTGGTGCTCTATGCGGGACGCTGCATCGAGGCAGGCGCGACCGCCTGCGTGGTCGAACGTCCCAGCCATCCCTATACCAAAGGGCTGCTCGCCTGCGTCCCGCATTTGACGCTGGGACGTCGGCCGCCGGAGACCTGGACGGACCTGGAGGAAATCGCCGGCATGGTGCCGCCGCTCGGCGCGCGGGGAGCCGGTTGCGCTTTCCTCGCGCGATGCGGCCAGGCAACCGATCTCTGCAAGTCGCGTCCGCAGCCCGCGCTGGAGTCGGTAGGAAAAGGCCACGCGGTCTCCTGCTGGCGAAAGTCGGAGATTGCCGCATGACGGTGCCGCGAACGGCTCAATCGGCCGAGGCTTCCGATATCCTGCTCGACGTCAACGATCTCGTCGTTCATTTCGAGGCGGGCAGGAAGGGAGTGTTTCAGAGCCGCTCCTTCGTGCATGCGGTCGATGGCGTGAGCTTCCGCGTCAGGCGCGGCACCACCTTCGGCATCGTCGGCGAGAGCGGTTCCGGCAAGTCCACCACCGCGCAAGCGGTGATGCGGCTGGTCCCGGCGACCTCCGGGCAGATCGTCTTCCGCGGCAGGGACATTGCGGAGATTTCGGGCGAGCCGTTGCGCGAAGTGCGCAGGCATTTGCAAATCGTGTTTCAGGATCCGTTCTCCGCGCTTAATCCGCGGCGCCGCGCCGGCGATCAAATTCGCGAGCCGCTCGATCTGTTGCGGATCGGCTCGAGCCGGGAGCGCGACGAGCGCGTGCGCCGGCTGCTCGCGGAGGTCGGGCTTCCGCCGCAGGCGGCGGACCTGTTTCCGCACCAGTTCTCCGGCGGCCAGCGGCAGCGGCTCTGCATCGCCCGCGCGCTTGCGCCGGAGCCCGATCTGATCGTCTGCGACGAGGCGGTATCGGCGCTCGACGTCGCGATCCAGGCGCAGATCCTCAACCTGCTCAAGCGCCTGCAGCGCGAGCGCGGACTGACCTATATTTTCATCTCCCACGATCTCGGCGTGATCCAGCAGTTCTGCGACGAGATCGCGGTGATGTATCTCGGCAAGATCGTCGAACAGGCGCCCGCAGCGGATATCTTCATCGCGCCGCGTCATCCCTATACCTGGTCCCTGATCGCGGCGGCGACGCCGCCCGGCCCGCTGCGCGACGAATTGAAGCAGCGCTATCTGGTGAAGGGCGATCCGCCGAGCCCGGTCGACCCGCCACCGGGATGCCGTTTCGCGCAGCGTTGCCCGTTTGCCGTCGCGCCATGCCGTCAGGTATTGCCGCCTCTAGACGCGATCAACGGCGGTGGCCACTATGTCGCCTGTCTTCGCGCCAACGATCTCTCGCCGCCGACGTTCGCTACCCCGGCTGTTCCGGGTTGAGCAGCGCAGATTTGGGCCGTCGTGATTCCCGGCGGCGCAGTTCCAAACCAAGCGGCGACGGTTCGGCGGGCTTTTCAACGAGATGATACGTCATCGAGGAGTCGAGCCGCGCCGGCTTCGAACGCTGCAATCCGAAGGTCCGAATCTTGTTCGGACATTGGAGGTTAAACAGCTCCTCCGGCGGCGCGCAGCAACACGTGGGCGGGATCAGCTTCATCTCCGGCCCAGGCAACAAACTGGTCGGGCCGCACGAGGATCAGGCGGGATAAGTAATTCTCCCGGCCATCCGCTACCACGTCCTTGATCACCTTCAGCGGAACCTTCAACTGCGAAGCTGCCTGCGCGAAGGCCGCCGCTGCATCGTCTGCTCCGAGGTCGATCAGCGTAAAGCCCTTGCCGAGCTCCTCGAAGACGTTCTTGCCGCAGGACAGAGGCTGAGGCGCGAGATGATGGCCAGCGCGCGCCG
>JBGPSI010000111.1:0-15503 GCA_041490045.1 Bradyrhizobium sp. | reverse complement strand
TGCCGGAAGATGTGATCTTCGTGGAATCGCTGCCGCATACCGCGACCGGAAAGCTGCTCAAAACCGAGCTTCGCGCCAAATATGGCGGGGCATTCGCGGTGAGCGGGTGAAGTCCTGTGGGTGAAGTCCTGTCGGTGAAGTCTTGTGGGTGAAGTCTTGGCAGGTGTAATCCCGTGCGCTCGGTTAATTTTCGCCCAATCGCCGGTCGCTCAAATTTTATCGAACCGGGAGGCCGTAATTTCACGGACTGCCGGTAGCGTGGTGTCCTGTAATTTAGGGCGCGGCCATGTTGTTTGCGGACAAAATGCGGTTTCGGACGGACACATTGTCCGATGCCGTCTACCTGGAGATCATTGCCGCGCTTTACGGAACGCTTGTCCCGGTTGTGTTCGCGGGCATTTCGCAGGCGATCGTCGGCACCATCACGGCCCGGCAAACCGGGGATATCGCCACGGCCGTGCTGACCGCGTTGTGCGTCGTAGTCGCGCTTGTGCGCGCCTTTGATGTCCTTGCCTATCGCCGCCGGTTCGCCGGCAAGACGCCGCCCGGCCGCGCGGAAGCGGCGCGCTGGGAGTTGCGCTACGCGAACGGAACCTGGATCACGGCCCTGATCCTCGGTTTGTCGGCCGCGCGCAGCCTCGTGCTCAATGACGCCATTTGTTCGCTGATGGCGATCGGCATCGCCTTCGGCTTCGCTTCCGGCATCCTCGCGCGGCTGTCGCTTCGACCGGTCGTTGCGGTCGCCGATCTGCTTGCGATCAGCCTGCCAGCCATTGTCGTGACATTCATGCAGCCGGATATCCCGCATGTCGGCCTCGGGCTGATGTTCACCATCTACCTCGTCGGCGGCCTCGAAATGGTTCGCCTGAGCTACAATTCCACGATCAATCACATCACGCTGAAGCGGCAATTCGAACAGCTTGCACGGCTCGATCCCCTGACCGGCATCTTCAACCGCTCGATCCTCGACACGGACCTGGTCCAGATGCTGGCCGACGGCAAGGGCGGCGCCGTTGCCGTCCACGCCATCGATCTCGATCACTTCAAGGCGGCCAACGACCGGTTCGGTCATCCCATCGGCGACGGATTGCTGAAGCAGGTCGCGGCGAGGCTGAAGTCGGTGGCCGGTGCCGCCGATCTCATCGTGCGGATGGGCGGCGACGAATTCATCCTGGTTCAGAAAACCGCCTCGGCCTGCGACGCGGAATCGATGGCGCGGCGGGTCTTCGAATCCGTCAGCGCGCCCTATCGCGTGGCCGGCCATGAGATCGTGATCGGGCTGAGCATTGGCGTCGCGGTATCGCCTGGCGATGGCAAATCCGTCGACGCGCTGCTGTCCTCTTCCGACAAGGCGCTGTATCGGGCCAAGGAAGCTCGCGGCGGCTACGTTCTGGCCCGCGAACTTCCGACGCCGGGTCCGGCGGAAACCCCGCCCGCCAAGACCTCCGCGAAGCAACTGGCCGCCTGAGAGATTTTGTCGATCAGGCCGGCACAAAGCCGGTCATGACGAACCTGTTGAACGAGCGGGTTTCGCGATCTCTTACGTGCCGGCGCCCAGCCCCAGGCTCGCATAAATCCGCCGCGCATAAGCGCCGAACTCGTCCGTGGTCTTGATCGGCAGCGCACGGGGAAACGGCAGCTCGATCGGGAAATATTCCGCCATCCGCGCCGGGCCGGCGGTGAGCACAGCGCAATGCGAGCCGAGGAACACGGCTTCCTGGATCGAGTGGGTGACGAAGATGATGGTCTTGCCGCTCTCGCGCCAGATCCGCAGCATCTCCAGGTTCATCTGTTCCCGGGTCAGCGCGTCGAGCGCGCCGAACGGTTCATCCATCAGGATCAGTTTCGGGTCGTGGACGAAGGCGCGTGCGATCGCGGTGCGCTGCTGCATGCCGCCCGACAATTGCTGCGGGTACTTTCCCTCACAGCCGGAAAGCCCGACGAGGTTGAGCAGGTCGCGCGCGCGCGACCGCGCCGCTTTCATCGGCAGGCCGACGATCTCGGCCGGCAGCAGCACATTGTCGAGGATGGTCCGCCACTTCAACAGCAGCGCCTGCTGGAACACCATGCCGATGTCGCGCGCGGGATCGAACGGCGTATGCGAATTGCCGATCTGGATGGCGCCGCCGTCGGAGTCGTGAAGCCCCGCCAGGATCTTCAGCACCGTGGTCTTGCCGCAGCCGGACGGCCCGACCAGCGAGATCAGCTCGCCCTCCTTGACGTCCATGGTGACGTCGGAGACCGCGAGGAATTCCTGGCCGCCGGAACGGTAGACCTTGCGCACGTTGCGCAGCCGGATGAAGGGCTCCTGCGGCTCGTTCATGCCAGCCATTTCTGCAGATTGTTGCTGACGAAATCGTCATCGGAAAGATCCGCGTGCTCGTTGCAGACGCGGTCGATCGCTTCGATCTGGCCGGGGCTGAGGCCCTCGGCGGGATCGAGGCACCAGAGTCCCTCCATCAGGCCTTGCCGCCGCAGGATCTCGTGGCAGCCGGCGATGCAGCCGTGGAAATTATTGGCGACGTCGAAGAACGCGCTGTTGCAGTCGGTGACGCGGGCGTCGAGCGCCAGGAGATCGGCCGGCACCGCCGTCTTGCCGCGCGCGGCTTTGCACATCTCGAATTGCTTGATGGCGCTCGCGGTCCATACCGACCAGTGGCCGAGCAGGCCGCCCTTGAAATAGGCGCGGGTGGTGACGCCCTTGTCTCGCAAATCGAACGGCAGCGTGAGGTCCAGCAGGATATGGTCGTCATTGCCGGTATAGAGCGCGATGCGATCGAGCCCGCCGGCGGCTGCGACGCCACGCAGCACGTCGAGCGTGCGGTAGCGGTTGAACGGCGCGATCTTGATGGCGATGACATTGTCAATCATCGCAAAGCGGCGCCAGAAATCCGCGCTGAGGATCACGCCGCCGACCGCCGGCTGCAGGTAAAACCCGATCAGCGGAATCTCGCGCGCCACCGCCTCGCAATGGGCGATGATCTCGCCTTCGCCGGCGGATTTCATCGCGGCGAGGCTGAGCAGGCCGGCGTGATAGCCGATGCCGCGCGCAACTTCCGCTTCGGCCACGGCCTGTCTGGTCGGGCCGGCAAGGCCTGCGACCAGCGCCAGCGGACGCTTGGTCCAGGCCACCGCCGTCTCCGCGGCGAGTTCCAGCACCGGCCGGTACAGGCCGACATCGCGGATCGCGAACTGCGTGGTGTGGACGCCGACCGCAAGCCCGCCGGCGCCGGCATCGATGTAATAGCGCGTCAGCGCGCGCTGATGTGTGGCATCGAGCGTGCGGTCGGCGTTGAGCGCCAGCGGATGGGCGGGGATCACGGTCCCGTCGGCGATCAGGCGCCGAACCGCGGATTCGATTTTGCTATGGTGCATGGCTGACATCTCTATCCATATTCGGGGCCGGCAACGGCGAACGGCAGTTGCGCGGGCGGCGTGGCGGCGTCGCCGAAGCGCATGCGCTGAAACGGCCGCTCGATTTTCCAGCCCGAGCCGGTCAGCCCGTTGAGGAATGGCTGCTGCTCGAAGACGGCGTCGATCAGCAGCGGTCCGTTTTCGGACCGCACGATTTCATTGACCAGAGCGAGCGCCTGCTCCGGGCCATCGGCATGCAACGGCCCGATATGCCGCGCCTTGCGGCCGTCGCGAACCAGCGCGAACGCGTCGCCGTTCGTCACCAGCCGGGAGCCTGCGCGTCCACTGAGTTCCGCCAGCAGAGCAGCGCGATCGAAACCCATTGCGAGACGGTCGCGTGCGACGAATTTGTCTAGATCGATGGACGACAGCGACGGCGGCGCTTCAGCCTTGGTCGACATCGCATGTTCGAGTCGCAACCGCCGAAGCTGCAGCGTCGGCTTGAATCCCAGGGGACCATAGACCGTGGCGCCCGCCGGCGTTGCGTCGAGCCATGTCGTCAGCCCTTGCCTGGCCGCGGCAGCGAGGCAGGCATCGACCAGCCGGGTGGCAAGACCGCGGCGGCGCCAGCTTTCCGTCACCAGCACCATGCTGATCCAGGCGTCGCCGGCCGCGTAGGGCAGCAGCGCGGCGCTGGCGACGAGATGCGCGTCCTTGTCGCGCACGCCGAACACGATTCCCCTGGTCAGGAAGAAACACCAGTCGGCTTCGTTCTGGTTCCAGTGCGCCTCCGTCGAAAGCAGGAGCCCCGCGGCGGCTTCATTCGGACCGAGCGAGACAATCGCCGTCTGGTCAGTACCGGCCATCGCGCACCTCGTATTTGGTGGGCTTTCCCAGGCTCGGCATCGCGCGCGCGACCCAATCCGCGGTCCATTTTATCAGTTGATCAGTATCGACAATGGGCAGGCCGAACAATTTGACCGCCTGCGAGGTGTCGGTGAGCCAGGCCGTCGGCTCCTCCTTGCCTTTGATGACAGGTTCGCGGCCGAGCCGCGCGCCGAGTTTTCCAGCAAGGTCGCGCACGGCGAGGATTTCGTGGCCGCTGACATTGATCGGCGAGGTCGGCGTGCCGCAATGCGCGAGACAGCGCAGCGCCTGCGAAGACGCATCGCCCTGCCAGATGAAATTGACATGGCCGAGGCTGACGTCGATCGGCTTGCCCTGAAGGATCTTGGTCGCGATGTCGTGCAGCACGCCGTAGCGCATGTCGATCGCGTAGTTCAGCCGGAACAGGCGGCCGGGCGTCGAGAACTTGCGCGAGAAATATTCGAACATGCGCTCACGGCCGACGCAGGATTGCGCATATTCGCCGGGCGGATTGGGCGGCATGCTCTCGTCCGAACCTTTGCCGTTAACGGGCACGAACGGGTAGACGCAGCCGGTCGAGAAGGCCACGATGCGCGAATGACAAAATGCCTGCGCGACCAGCGCGGGCACGTGCGCATTCATCGCCCAGGTCAGCGACAAATCGCCCTCCGCGCCGAATTTGCGCCCGGCCATGAACACGATGTTCTTGACCTTCGGCAGCGCCTTGATGGCGGTCTCGTCGAGCAGGTCGCAGGCGACCGTCTCGATGCCGCGCCCTTGCAGCCATTCTTTTGAGCCGGGTTCGCTGAAGCGGGCCACGCCGATGACGCGGCGGCCGGGCAGGGCGGCCTTTGCAAGGCCCGCCAGCGTCGGTCCCATCTTGCCGGCGACGCCGAGGATCATGATGTCGCCGTCGACCTTGTCGAGATCGTCGATCAGCGCCTGGCTCGGCCGGCACAGGAGATCGTCGAGCGCCCCGATATCGGCGATCGTTTCCGGCAAGGTGTCGCGCGTCAGCAGCATGGTTCTTCCTTGTTATTGCAGCCGCACGTCCCGGACCACGAACAGCCGTTCGAGGCCGAGCACCAGGCCGTAGAGCGCGACCCCCAACAATGTCAGCAGCACCACCGCCATCACCATCGCCGGCGTGTCGAGCGAAGACTGCACCTGGATCATGAGATAGCCGAGCCCGCGTTCGCTGGCGATGAACTCGCCGACGATGGCGCCGGCGACCGCGAGAATGGCGCCGACCTTCATGCCGGAAAACACGTAAGGCAGCGCGCCCGGCAGCTGGATCTTGCGGAACAGCGTCCAGCGCGAGCCGCGCAGCGATTTGACGAGATCGAGCAGATCCGGCTCGACCTCGCTCAGGCCGCGCGCGGTGGTCAACAGGATCGGGAAGAAACAGATCGAAAACGCGATCAGGATGTTCGGAAAGATGCCGTAGCTGAACCAGACAATGAACAGCGGACCCAAAGCCACCTTCGGGATCATGTTGAGGGTGACGAACAGCGGCAGCAGCACCAGGCTCACCAGCGGCGACCAGCAGAACACCACCGCCAATGCCACGCCGACAAAGGCGCCCAGCGCAAAGCCGCCGAGGATTTCAGCCGCCGTCACGGCGAGGTTGGAGAGCCACGCATATTTCGCCGATCCCAGCGTCGCAACCGTCGCCAGCGGCGAGGGCAGGATGAATTTCGGCACGTGAAAGGCGTCGACTAGCACCTGCCACAGCACGATCACAGCGAGATGCACGATCAGGATGATCGCGAACGTCCGGGCCGGGCGCATGCCGTCTGTGAACACGGTGGTCTCCTGTCGCGCCCCGCCGCAGGGGGTGAGGGTAGCCCAATCTATCGCGATCCTCAACCGCTTTCAACCAATTGGTTGATTAGGTCGGGCTGCTGCTTCCATCGTCATTCCGGGATGGTGCGTTAGCACCAGACCCGGAATCTCGAGATTCCGGGCTCGATGCTTCGCATCGCCCCGGAATGACGCTGTCAAACCCCTACGGCCTCAACGCCTGCATCACCAGATCGACTACGTGCTTGCGTCGGGCGCGCCGGGCAGCAGCGCTGGAGAGGTCCTTGCCGAAGATCGCCGACAGCGTCGGCGTATTGGAGAAGAAGAAATAGCTCAGGCCCGCGATCGAGATATAGAGATGCACGGGGTCGACGCCTTTGCGAAAAGTTCCATCGCGCACGCCCTGTTTCAGGATCTTCGAGACCATGCTGACCAGCGGCGAGTGCATGTCCCCGATCCGCAGCGAGGCGCGGACGTGCCGGGCGCCGTTGCGGTTCTCGTCGTTGAGCAGCACGATGAAGTCCGGATGCAGCGCGAGGTGGTCGAAGGAGCTCTCGATAAGCTTGCGGATGGCCCGCTCGGGCGGCAATCCCGCGAGGTTGAGCTTGCGTTCCTGGGCGCGGATCTCCTCATAGACCCATTCGAGCACCGCCAGGTACAGCGCGTCCTTGTCGCCGAAATAGTGATAGACCAGCTGCTTGTTGACGCCGGCGCGCGCGGCGATCTCGTCGACCCGTGCGCCGGCAAGGCCGCTTCTGGCGAATTCGCGCCGCGCCGCCGTCAATAGTTTCTGCCGGGTGGCGGCAGGGTTGCGGCGCTGCGGCTTGGCGCCATTTGATGGTTGTTGGAGTGATCGTTGTTTGGGCATTTCCAACCAGACAGTTGACAATTCGGTCCATCCCTTGTTGCATTGGTAAACCGGCGAGGGCGCGGCGACAAGGCCGGGAGGCCCGAGCCGGAAAGCGACCCACCGCGAGATCGAGGAGAGGTGCCATGAAGCGTTTCGCGATTGCAGGACTGGCGCTCGCGCTGCTGGCGCCCGCCAACGCCGGCGAAGCCGTCAACCTGATTTTGAACTGGACGCCGACCGCCGATCACTCGCCGTTCTATTACGCCAAGGCGCAGGGCTGGTACGAGAAGGCCGGCATCGATCTCACCATCGAGACCGGCAAGGGCTCCGGCGTCTCGGCGCTGAAGGTCGGCTCCGGCGGTTCGCCATTCGGCATCGCCGACCTCGCGACCATGCTGGTGGCGCGCAGCAAGGGCGCCGACGACGTGGCGCTGATGAGCATCTACGCCAATACCGGGCAGACCTTCTACTGGCTGAAGAGCTACGGCGTGAACGGCGTCAAGGATTTTCCGACCCACCGAATAGGCAATCCGCCGGGCGACGCCTCGCGCGTAATGTGGCCGGCCTTCGCCAAGGCGGCGGGGATCGCGCCCGACTCCGTGAATTTCGTCAATGTCGGGCCGACCGCGAAGATCGCGGCGCTGAAGAGCCATACCGTCGACATCATCAGCGATTTCTACAACGAACACGATCTGAAGGTGATCGAGTTCGGGGCCGATCTCGGCTACGTCAACTGGAAGGACATCGGTCTTAACCCCTACGGCAACTCGCTGATCGTCAACGGCGCGTACCTGCAGAAGAATCCGAAGCTGGTCGAGGATTTCGTCAGGATCAGCCAGAAAGCGTTCGCCGCCTGCGTCGCCGACGTCACGCCGTGTCTGAAGGCGCTGCTCGACCAGGTCTCGGGCCTCGACAAGGAAAACCAAGAGCGTCAGTGGGAGCGCATCAAATTCCTGATGACCGACGAGTTCACCACCAGCAAGGCGCTGGGCTGGATCGACGGCGGACGGATGAAGAAGGACTACGAACTGGTGCAGACCTATCTCGGCATGGAAAAGCCGTTCAACGTCGAGGATGCCTTCACGACCAAGATGCTGGATACGTCGATCAAGATGGACGCGAGCAAGGTGAAGAAGTGAGCAAGGTGAAGAAGTGAGCATCAAGCAGTCATTCCGGAGCGCGCGTTAGCGCGAACTACGATGTGCAATTGCACATCGTAGAATCTCGAGATTCCGGGTTCGATGCTTCGCATCGCCCCGGAATGACGGGGAGCTGAATAGCTCTGTTGCTTCGCGACTCGTTGGCGAGATGAAGCGCCGCTACTCCACCTTTATCCCCGAAGCCTTGACCACCGTCGTCAGCTTGTCGTGGTCCGCCTTCATCAGTGCGGCCAGATCGTTCAGCGGCATTGGCTTGCCCGGAATGTCGGCGACCGAAAGCTGGCGCTGCACGTCCGCGTTTTGTAGCGCGGCGTTGATGCCGTCGTGGATCTTCGCGACGATCGCGTCGGGCGTCGTTGACGGCACGTAGATGCCGTACCAGGATACGTAGGAAGCGCCGGGATAGCCGGCTTCCGCGATCGTCGGCACGTCGGGAATATCCGCGATGCGTTTCTCGGTGAAGACTGCGAGCGGCTTCACCTTGCCGGTCTTGATATGCGGCAGCGCCAGCGCCAGCGAGACCACCTCGAAATGCAACCGGTCGGTCATCAGGTCGATCAGCGCGGGCGGCTGGCCCTTGTAGCCGATATTGGCGAGCTTGATGTTGGCGGCCTGAAACAGCTTTTGCGCGGTGAGGTCGATCGAGGAGCCGGTGCCGGGATTGCCGAAATTGAATTCGCCGGGTTTTGCGCGCGCAAGCTCCACGAAGTCGGCGAGCGTCTTTGCCGGCATCGCGGGATTGACCAGCGCCACGCTCTGGTTCCAGATCGCGAGCCCGACGCATCTGAAATCCTTCATCGCGTCCCAGCCGGCATCGCGGTAGAGCGTGGGATTGACCAGCACCGCCGGGCCCGTGATCAGCCAGGTGTAGCCGTCGGGCGCGCTGCGCGCCGCCATGGCCGTGCCGATATTGCTGTTGGCGCCGGGCCGGTCTTCCATCACGACCGGCACCTTCCAGTCGCGGCCGACCTGCTCGGTGACGGCGCGGGCGACAATGTCGACGATGCCGCCGGCGGGGTAGGGCACGACGACGTGGATCGCCCGGTTTGGGTAGTCGCTCTCCGCCCGCGCGCCGCCGCCGAGCAGCATGGCAACGATGCCGGCGGCGAGGCCGAGCTTTCCAACGCAAAGCGTTCGCAGTCCCTTCATTCTCCCCTCCAATGTTTGCAACATCGTTCGTGCGACGTTGCCTTTATTGATTTGCGGCGTTTCCCTCAGACGTTCATGACCAGCGACCTGATGCTGCGGGCGAGGCCCAGGATGCGCGGCCCGCATTCGCGCTCGATCTGGTCGGCTGAAAAGCGAAACGACGGAATGCCGCAATTGACCGAGAGGCAGTCGCCGGCGGGCGTGCGATAGAGCGGCGCTGCGACGCCGAAAATTTCCCGCCGCCATTCGCCGATCGACACCGCGAATCCGCGCTCCTTGCAGAGCGCGATGTCGGGCAAAGTGCGTTCCTGCGCGTAGCCGAGTTCGTCCGGCCTCTCCGCTTTCACCGTCGTCAGATAGCGCTGCAATTCGTCCGGCGTGTAGAGCGACAACAGCGCGCGGCCGACCGCGGTGGTCGCCAGCGTCCCGGTGAAGCCGACGTCGGGAACGTGCGGCACCGCATCGGTGGTGCGCAGCGTCTCGACGTAGATGAAGTCGAGGCCGAACGGCATCGCGATCGAGACGGTGCCGCCGGCGTAAGCGGCGAAATCGCGCATCAGGGGCCGCGCCAGTTGCCGCACTTTCAGCGCCGACAGTACGGGATAGGCGGCGGCGAGCACGCCGAGGCCCAGCGCAAAGCGCCCCTTGGCGTCGCGCTTGAGATAGCCGAGCTGCGCCAGCGTGTAGGTCAGCCGCGACACCGTCGGCCGCGACAGGCCGGTATGGTTTGCCAGATCGGCATTCGACAGCGGACCGCTCGAATTGCGGAAAGCGGCCAGCACATCGAGCCCATGCGCCAGCGTCGTCGCGAACGATGGATCGCCCTGGTCGGCTCTCGATCGCGAAGGCGCTGGAATCACGGGCGAAGGTGCGGTGACCATATCACGATATTGGTCGCGAACGCCGACGTTTGTCAATATACCGAAACGGATTTGCAATCCATGTCGATATTCGTGTAGATATCTCCAAAAGCGGGAGGCATCATGGATTTCGAGCCGTCGGCGCGCTCAGAGCAGTGGCGCAGGAAGCTGCAGTCATTCTTCGATTCCGAGGTGCTGCCGCGCCATCGCGCCTGGCTCGAATACACGGGCAGGCGCGAAGCTGCGCCCTTCATGGGCGAACTGCAGCAGAAGGCGCGCGCGGAAGGACTGTGGAATCTCGGGCTGCCCGAACTCGCCGACGACGAGCCGGGCACGCGGCTGTCCAATCTCGAATACGCTCCATCGGCCGAAATCATGGGGCGGCTGTTCTGGGCCTCCGAAGTCTTCAACTGCCAGGCGCCCGACGTTCCCAACATGATCGCGCTGCAGAACTGCGCCACCCCGGAACAGAAGCGGCGCTGGCTGCGCCCGCTGCTCGAGGCCGGCACCCGTTCGGCGTTCGGCATGACCGAGCCCGACGTCGCCTCCTCGGACGCGACCAATATCGCCACCACCTTCCGCCGCGACGGCGACGATTACGTCATCAACGGCCGCAAATGGTTCATCACCGGCGCCGCGCATCCGCGCTGCACGTTCCTGATCGTGATGGGCGTGACCGACGCGGGTGCCGATCGCACAAGCCGCCATTCCTGCGTCATCGTGCCGATGGATGCGCCCGGTGTCCGCCTGGTCCGGCCGCTGCGCTGGATGGGCTGCGAGGATCATGTCGCTCCCATCGGGGAACTTACCTTCGACAATGTCCGCATTCCCCGGGACAACCTGCTTGGCCGGGAAGGCGAAGGTTTTAAGGTGGCGCAAGTCCGCTTGGGTCCGGCGCGCATCCACCACTGCATGCGCTCGATCGGGCTGTGTGAACTGCTGATCGAGTTGATGATGGTGCGTGCGGCGGAACGCTCCGCCTTCGGCCGCACGGTGATTCAATACGACACCGTGCAGCGCTGGATCGCCGAGGCCCGCGTCGAGCTGGAGCAGGCGCGCCTTCTGGCCTATCGTTGCGCGTGGCGGCTCGACCAGTCCGGCCATCACGGTGCAAGTTCTTCCACTAAGAATTGGCGCGACGTCTCGCTGCTAAAGGTCGCGGTGCCCGCGATGCTGCAAAAGATCGCCGACCGCGCCATGCAGGTGTTCGGCGCGATGGGCGGTTCCGACGATACGCCGATTCACCAGGGGCTGGCTTGGGGCCGCCTGCTGCGCATCGGCGACGGCCCGGACGAGGTGCACCTGCGGCAGATTTTCCGCATGGAGACGGTCCCGGCGTGGAGTATTGCGGACTCGCCCTATCTGGCGGCGCATCCGTCGTGATCTTACCTCGCCCCGCTTGCGGGGAGAGCATAGGCCACATTCGGCGGCCGTCCATAGAATAGACGCCGAAGCGAAGCTTCGGCTATCGCATAGCACCGTGAGGGGGGAGTCTCCGCGAGTCGCGCTTGCCGAGAGAGCCGCTCACCCCGACCTCTCCCCGCAGGCGGGGCGAGGGAGAAGTGGAAGCCGCTGAACTGAAGATGCACTGGTTTGAATTTCGCGACACGCGAGGGAGGACCCCAACATGACCGCAACAGCCACCAGCGAAGCTCACAAGGAGATGCCGAAGGAAGCCACCGCCTCCGTCGCCGCGCAGCAGGCAGCGATGCTCAAGGCGCTGCCGTTTTCCGACACCGCCGATTTCGACGACGCCGCGCGCGGCTTCATGGGCACGGTCGAACACGCGCGGATCGCCAACCCGCAAGGCCGCGTGGTCTGGAGTCTGGAGCCCTACGGCTTCCTGTCGGACGAAAAGGCGCCCGCGACCGTCAATCCAAGCCTGTGGCGGCAGTCGCGGCTGAACATGCAGCACGGGCTGTTCGAGGTGATGCCCGGCGTCTACCAGATCAGGGGCCTGGACATCGCCAACATGACGCTGATCGAGGGCGATACGGGCGTGATCGTCGTGGACACGCTGACCTCGATCGAGGGCGCGCGCGCCGCGATGGAGCTCTATTTCAAGCACCGCGGCCTGCGCCCGGTCGCCGCTGTAATCTTCACCCACACCCATACCGACCATTGGGGTGGCGCGCGTGGCGTGCTGGAGGAGGATGCGCTGGCGACCGGCCGCGTGCCGATCATCGCGCCCAATCTGTTCATGGAGCACGCGGTCTCCGAAAACATCATCGCAGGCCCCGCGATGCTGCGCCGCGCGCAATACCAGTTCGGCCCGTTCCTCGCCAAGGGCCCGCGCGGGCAGGTCGATTGCGGCCTCGGCAAGTCGATGGCGGCGGGCTCGGTGGCGCTGCTGCGCCCGACCGATCTCATCATGGAAACCGGCGACAAGCGCATCATCGACGGGCTCGAATTCGAGTTCCAGATGGCGCCGAACTCCGAGGCGCCGGCCGAAATGCATTTCTACGTGCCGCACTACAAGCTTTTGAACCTCGCGGAAAACTGCACGCATAATTTCCACAATCTGCTGCCGTTCCGCGGCGCCGACGTGCGCGACGCGCTGGCCTGGTCGAAATATCTCGGCGAGGCGCTTTCGATGTGGGGCGGCAAGGCCGAGGCGATGTGCGGCCAGCACCACTGGCCGGTGTGGGGCAGAGAGCGCATCGATACCATGATCCGCCAGCAGCGCGATCTCTACAAATTCGCGCACGACCAGACCATCCGCCTGATGAACCACGGCCTCACCGCCACCGAGATCGCGGAAACGATAAAACTGCCGGCGAGCCTCGAAGGCGCCTGGCATACGCGCGGCTATTACGGCCACATCCGGCACAATGTGAAGGCGATCTACCAGAAATATCTCGGCTGGTACGACGCCAATCCCGTGCATCTCGATCCCTTGCCGCCGGTGGAGTCCGGCAAGAAATATGTCGAGTACATGGGCGGCGCATCCGCGATCCTCGAGCGCGCGCGCAACGACTTTGCGAAAGGCGAATTCCGTTTCGTGGCGCAAGCCGTCAGCCATCTGGTGTTCGCCGATCCCGACAATGCGGCCGCCCGCGCGCTGCTTGCTGACACCTTCGAGCAGCTCGGCTATGCCGCCGAAAGCGCGACCTGGCGCAACGCCTATCTGTTCGGCGCGCAGGAATTGCGCCAGGGCATGCCGAAGGCACCGCCGCGCCCCTCGATGCCGCGCGAGACGCTCGCCGCGTTGCGCACCGGCCAATTGTGGGACGTGCTCGGCGTCCGCCTCAACGGCCCCAAGGCCGAAGGCAAGCACATCGTGCTGAACTGGAATTTCACCGACACCAGCGAGAAGTTCGTGCTGACGCTGGAGAACTGCGCGCTGACCTATCTGGAGGGCGCGCAGGCTCCTACCGCCGACGCCAGCTTTACGCTGCCGCGCGCCGTGCTCGACGAGGTCATCGCAAAGCAGACTTCATTCCCCGAAGCGGTCGCCAGCGGCAGGATCACCTTCACCGGCAACGCGATGCGGCTCGCCGAACTGATGGGCCTGATGGATGAATTCCCGCGCATGTTCGAGATCGTCGAGCCGAAGCGGACGGCGGTGAGCTGAACGAGCCGTCATTCCGGGGCGATGCGAAGCATCGAACCGGAATCTCGAGATTCCGGGGCTGGTCCTTTGGACCATCCCGGAATGACGGGACCTTCTTGCTTCGTCGCTTCCGTTCGCACCGCTTTGGCGAGATAGTTAGCGAATTATTAAGGATGATATTTTCCGCCGCGCGGCACGAGATCGAACGGTCTTTTTAACGCCGTTGGAACGATATACCGCCAACATGAGATCCCCTCCACCGGGCGAAGAGCCCCCAAGGCTTCGAAAACAGGCATCAGGGTTGGACGATGCGCGCACACGATGGCCCTGTGGTCGAAACCGCGGATGTCCTGCTTGCAGCGCTCGAACGCGCCAACGATGCCACCGTCATCTTCGATGGCGATCTTCACGTCGCCTATCTCAACGCCGCGGCTGAACGGATCTGGGGGCTGGATCGCGCCGAAGTGCTCGGTCGCCATGCCAGCTGTCTGGGGCTCAAGGACCTGCAACAGCATCATGTTGCAGCAGCAGCCTCCGGTCGGGTGAACGGCGACGATACCAACCCGGGCTCCGAGATCGCGATCCATCGCAAGGACGGCAGCCGCATCCGTGCCGCGCTGTCGCTGTCGCGTGTCGAGATCGGCGGACAAAGCCGCACTATTGCGTTCGTGCGGGACATCACCGCCGAGGTCGAACGGCGGCAGCGGCTGGAACTGCTCACGCTGGTCGCCGACCGGACCAACCGCGCCGTCGTCCTCACCGATCGCCGCTTGAGGATCGTCTACACCAACGCCGCGTTCGAAGGCATGTTCGGATACTCCCTCGAGGAAGCGAGGGGGCGGCCCGCGATCGAGCTGCTGGCGGGGCGCCACACCGACCGCACGAAGCTGACGCCGTTGCGCCGCTGCATCGGCGAGGATGAAGGCGGCGAGCAGGAAATCCTCGCCTATGACAAGAGCGGCGAGGAGGTCTGGATCTCGGCCGGCCTCAAGGTGTTCCGCAACAGGCGCGGGCGGATCAAGTACATGTTCGCGCTCTTGACCGATATCACCGAAACCAGGCAGTTGAGGTCGCTGCAGCAGTTGATCACGACCGCGCTGGCCGATGAAATCCCGATCACGGATATCGCCGACCGGCTTTGCCGGCGTGTCGAGGAAATCGCGCCGGATGTCGTTTGCTCGCTGCTGCACGTCGACGCCGGCGGATTGGTTCATCCACTGGGCGGCCCCAGCCTGCCCGATGACTATTGCCGGGCACTGGAGGGCGTCGCGATCGGTCCGGAGATCGGCTCCTGTGGGACGGCGGCATTCTACGGCAGGCCGGTCCTGGCGATGGATATCGACACCGATCCGCGCTGGCAGCCATTCAAGGCCGGGCCGCTCGGGGTTGGCTTGCGCGCCTGCTGGTCCACGCCGATCAAGGGCAAGGACGGCCGCGTGATCGGAACCTTTGCCTTTTATTTCAGGGAATGCCGCGCGCCGAGCCGCTGGCATCAGCGCATCGTCGACGCCTGCGTGCATCTCGGAGCTCTCGCGATCGAGCGCAAGGAAGCGCGGGCCCAGATCGCGCGGCTCGCCTATTACGACATGTTGACCGGCCTGCCGAACCGCACGCATTTGCGGGATCTGATCTCAGGCGCGATCGAGACCTGTCCGGCCGGCAGCCACCTGGCGCTGGCGTTTCTCGACGTCGATAATTTCAAGGACGTCAACGATACGCTCGGGCACTCGGCCGGCGACGAATTGCTGGTGCAGTTTGCCCAGCGGCTGCGCGCGCAGACTCAGCCGGGCGACATGCTGGGGCGTCTGGGCGGCGACGAATTCGTGATCGTGCTGCCCAGCCGCGACGCCGCCGAAGCGGCAGTCATGGCGTCGCGGATTACCGAGGCTCTGGTCGTGCCGCTGCGG
>JBGPSI010000110.1:0-15787 GCA_041490045.1 Bradyrhizobium sp. | reverse complement strand
GGCGTCGTTGTTGTCCCGGAGCAGGACGATATGATCCGCCAGCCGGCCGAGGCTGCCCAGCATCACATCTTCATAATGCGGCAGCCTCTCGCCGGGCCGGAGTGCCGCTTGCCATTTACGCTGCAGGACAGGAACGTCATCGAACATTTCGGTGTTGAATTTGCCGGATAGTTTCTTGGCAGCAATCATGCTTTCCCCGCAGCGCAAACGTTTGGCCCTGCAGCATCCAATGCGAGAAGCGGGCTTAATGCGTTGTAAAAATTGGGGATCGACGCCGGCAAACCGGCGATTATGACAGTTTTAAATCGTCCGATGGTTAGTGTGCGTTAGCGACCATGACAGTCGCATGACGGCCTGCGCTAATGCGCGACGACCTCGACCTCGCCGTCGACGCCGTTGACGACGTTGAAGGGACGCTCATAGACCTTGCCCTCGTTCTTGGCGATGGCGCGATACTCGCCCTCGGCCAGCACGACGCTGGGAAATGCGCCGATCGATTCCTTGATGACGTCGCCGCCCGGCGTGATCACCGACCAGGCGGTGTTCGCCAGGGCTTCGCCGCCGGTGTCGCTGACCAATTTCAGGGTGATGACGGCGGCGCGATGGGTGACGGTGACATCGGTCAGCTTGCCGGCCTGAACGCGGATATCCGAGCGCACCACGGAATTGGCGTCGCCGTAGTTCGAGACGATGTAGTAGGTCCCTTCCGGCACCAGCACGACATCGCCCGCGGACACGTTCGGCACCAGCGAAGCGCGCTCGCCGACTTCAAACTGGCTGCCCTTGTAGATCGCGAACGAGATCTGGTTCTGCGGGATCTTGCTGGTTCCGACGCGACCTTCGATGCGCAGACCGCCCGCCGGCAGCAGGAAGGATTCGCGGTCGGTCTCGGCCTTCAGCGTCACCGAGCGCACCGCGCTGACCAGTCCGAACGCGACATGAACCACGTAGCCGCCCGGCGGTAACACGATATTGGGCGTGGCGCCGCGATCCTCGCGGATCATCTTGAAAGTGCCGGTCTCGTCGGGCTTGTCCGCGAACACCCGCCACACCAGTCCGTTGCTGATGACAGGCAGGTCCTTGCCGTAGCGCGCCGTCAGCGACAGCACGGCCTGGCCGGGCGCCGCGGCCCCCTGCGGCGCGAGCACCGGCGGCACGGCGGCGATCGACGGTTGCGTCAGCGTCGGGGGCAGGCTCGGAATAGACGCCGGACCGGACGGCGGAGCCAGATTCATCGCCGGCGCCGCAGGCTCCGGCACCGCGACCGGAGGTACCGGCGGCGGGCGATCGCTGAACATCTGGGCATTGGCCGGCGCGGCGAACGAAAGCAGGAGGCCCGCGAACGCAAGCGCCGGCAGCCGGCGCCCGCCCCGCCGGGATCGATCGATGCCATTACCCCCTGAAATCATGCAGCATGCTTTTCACTGAAAACGCGGCAAATTCAAGCCTGCAGACCCCGTCGGAGCACGGGGGGGAACCGGCGGCGAGGCCCGGGTATTATTCAAGAGTCCGCGATCCCATCACAATCCCTGCCTTGCCCATCCGAAAGCGCGGCATAAACCATGCTTGTGATACGGAGTGGCGGGGCCATACCGTAGTGATTAGCCTCGCACCCCAGGAGATAGCAGGTGCTGGAAATTTTGATCGGACGCAGCCAAAACGGCGCGGAAGGCCGCGACAAGGTGGGACTTGGCAGCATCCGGCGGCCGGTGATCGGACTGGCGCTGGGCGGCGGGGCCGCGCGCGGATTTGCCCATATCGGGATCGTCCGGACCCTGGTCGCTCATGGCATCGTTCCCAACGTCGTGGTCGGCACCTCGATCGGCGCGGTGGTCGGCGGCGCCTATGCGGCGGGTCATCTCGACACGCTCGAGGAATGGGCGCGCAGCCTGCAGCCGCGCAACATCCTCGGCTATCTCGATATTCGCCTCAACGGCTCGGGCCTGATCGGCGGCGACAAGCTTGCCGCCCAGCTGGAGGCCGCGATCGGCCCGACCCTGATCGAGGACTTGCCACTGAAATTTGCCACCGTCGCCACCGAAGTCCGGACCGGCCACGAGATCTGGCTGACCCATGGCCGCATGGTCGACGCGATGCGCGCCTCCTACGCCCTGCCCGGGATATTTTCGCCGGTGCTGATCGGCGACCGCTGGCTGGTCGACGGCGCCATGGTCAATCCGGTGCCGGTATCGGCCGCGCGCGCGCTGGGAGCGGAAATCGTAATCGCCGCCAACCTTTCCAGCGATGTCTTCACCCATTCCACGACGATCTATTCCCATGGCGCCACGGCGGAAGCGCCAGAGGCTCTGGTCGAGCCGGCACCGCCGAAACGCGGCTTCGGCAGACTGTTTTCGGCCGAGCGCACCATGAAGCGTGAATTCTTCGGCGGCGGCGGACGCCCCGGCATCTCCAGCGTCATGGTGGATGCCTTCAACATCATGCAGGACCGGATCACGCGCGCCCGCCTTGCCGGCGATCCGCCCGATCTCCTGATCTCGCCCCGGGTCGGGCAGATCGGCTGGTTCGATTTCCACCGCGCCAGCGATCTGATCGCGTTCGGCGCGCGCGCCGCCGAGCGCGCCATCGACTCCATCCAGGAGGCGATCCACATTCTGGCGCCGGCTTCCGGCCGGGCTGGGCCGATGGCCGACAGCAAGCCTGGGCCAGTGGCCGACTCGGAGTCGTGAGGCCTCTTTCAGGCGGTCTTGATGTAGTCGCGCAGCGCCGCCTGTTCCATCTCGTATTCGCCGACGCGCCACTTGACGACGTCGCCGATCGAGATCAGGCCGACGACCTTCTCGCCCTCGATCACCGGCAAATGCCGGAATTTGCCCAAGGTCATCATTTCCATGATCGCCGCAACCGTATCGGCCGGCCTGCAGCTGACGACCTTGCGCGTCATCACCGCGCTGACCGGCTCATCGACGACGCCGGCGCCGCGTTCGCCGAGCACGCGCACGATGTCGCGCTCCGACAGGATGCCTTCGATGCGGCCGCCGTTCATCACCAGTACGGCGCCGATTTTCCGTTCACCCAATAGCTTGATCGCAGCCGAAAGTTTGGCGTCCGGCTCGACGCTCTGGATGTGATGGCCTTTGGAATCGAGAATTGCACGTACCGTCATTGTCGTCTCCCTGAAGCCGGTCGCGCCCTTAAGCGAGCGCGACCTTTATTCCCTTGAGTCTTCAATCAACAGTCTGGCGCCGACTTTGTTGCAGCGCGTCCGGCGAGCATGCGCATAAGCACGCTGGAGGGCTTATGCCCTTGCCTCATGACAACAGTGATGATGGATGAAATCCAGTTGCCCCGCAAGCGACGATCAGCCGCTGTGCGATGCGTCGTGCGATGACGCATCCGCAGCATCGCCGGCAGCGTGCGGCACCGGGTCGAACAGCGAAAACAACACCAGGCCTGCGAAAAATCCGCCGATATGCGCCGCCAGGCGACGCTTGCGCCATCGTTGCCGATCGCGATCGATCCGACGCCGAAGATGATGTTGACGCCGAACCAGACGCCGAGAAAACCGAGCACACGCGGATTGCGCAGCGCACGCGTCAGCGAAAGCGCCGGCACCTTGGCCGCGGCATCGGCGTCGCCGCGGCTGAACGACAGGAAGCTGCCCTGCACGAAGGCAAAGCGAATCGCGGCCGCCATCGTCCCGGACACCGAGGCCGAAGCGCCGATCATCGGCGCCACTGCGTGCTCATGGGTGAGAAGATGCGCCAGCGCGCCGGCGGCCGCCGTCACCGCCATGAACAGGAAGAACCGCAACGCGCCGAAGCGGCGCGCCAGCGCGCTGCCGAATGGCAACAGCCACAGCACGTTGAAGCCGATATGGCTCAGATTGGCGTGCAGCAGCGAATAGGTGACAAAGGTCCAGACCTTGGCGCCGGCGCCACCGGGAAAATCGATCGCCAGCAGCGTCGAATCGTAGCGCTTCGGGATGAAGCCGAACACGTCGATGGTCCAGTTTTCCCATTCCGGCGGCAGTAGCACCCGCAAATGGATCAGCGCCAGCAACAGGATATAGGCGGTCAGCGCGCCGGGCAGCGTCAGGATCGGTTCGCGCGGGGGTTCCGGCGCGATGTCGTGCGGCAATTCTGGCGGGGATTCCAAGGGCTCAGGACCTAAAGCGAGCGGCTCACGCGAGCCATTGCCCCCCATAAGCGGCTTGGCGGTGCGGTGCAAGCGCGCGCTGCCTGGGGGCGGCAGAAAAAAGCCGGGCTTCGCGCCCGGCCTTTCCAGTTTGCAGTGCCTCAACCGAGGGATAGCGGAAAATCACCCCTTGGCCAGCGGAACCGCGACGAACCTCGTGGCATCAGCGGTCTTCACCTGCAGCAGCACGCTGTGCTTGCCATTGGAGTTGGCATCGCTCAGCGCCGACCGCACGTCGCCGACACTGGCGACCGACTTGCCGCCGACGTTGAGGATAACGTCGCCGGTCTTGACGCCGTGCTCCGCGGCAGGACCGTCCGGATCGACCGACGTCACCACGACGCCCTTGTTGCCGGCGCCGTCGACTTCGCTTGCCGGGGCAAGGCTGAGCCCGAGACGCGGCGTGCCGGCAAGCTCCTTCGAGGAATGCTCGCCGCCCGCACTGGCCTGACGGTCGTTCGGCATTTCGCCAAGGGTCAGCGTCATTGTCTTGGATGTACCCTTGTGCAGAACGTCGAGCTTCACCGAAGTACCGGGAGCCATCGTGCTGATGGTGCGGGCCAGCTCGCGCGAATCCTTCACATCAGTGCCGTTGACCGCGGTGATGACGTCGCCCGCCTCGATGCCCGCCTTGGCGGCCGGGCTGTCGGCTTGCGGATTATCCACCATCGCCCCCTTCGCCTGCTTCAGGCCGAGGCTGTCGGCGATGTCGGCCGTGACCGGCTGCACCTGCACGCCGATCCAACCGCGGGTGATGTAGCCCTTGTCCTTCAGCTGGTTGACCACGAGTTTGGCGGTGGCGGCGGGAATGTCGAAGCCGATACCGACCGATCCGCCCGACGGCGAGAAGATCGCGGTATTCACGCCGATCACATTGCCGTTCATGTCGAACGCCGGACCGCCGGAATTACCCTTGTTGATGGGCGCGTCGATCTGGATGTAATCGTCGTACGGCCCGGCGCCGATATCACGGCCGCGCGCGGAAACGATGCCGGCGGTTACCGTGCCGCCGAGGCCGAAGGGATTGCCGACGGCGACCACCCAGTCACCGATACGCGGCGTCTGGTCGGCGAACTTCACATAGGAAAAATCCTTCTTGCCGTCGACCTTGATCAGAGCGAGGTCGGTTTTCGGGTCGGTGCCGACCACCTTGGCCGTATAGATCGTGCCGTCGTCGGTCGTGACCCGGACCGACTTGGCGTGGTCGACCACGTGATTGTTGGTCACCGCATAACCATCCGGCGAGATAAAGAAGCCCGAGCCTTCGCCGGTGATGACCTGATGCTGGCGCGGCATGCCGTTGCCACCAAAACCGTTCGGACCGCGGAAGCCGAATTGCCTGAAGAAAAACTCTTCGGGCGAACCGGACTGATCCGAATTCTCGTCGCTTTCGCGCTGGGTCACGGCAGCGTTGCCGCCGTCTTCATCGATCTTGACGCGGACCGAGATCACCGCCGGTTTGACCTTGCTGACGAGATCGGCAAAGCCCGCGGGCGCCTGGGCTGTCGCCTCCGCCGCATGCGCGGATGCGGTCCATGCCGGAAGATAGTTCGCGACCGGTCCGGCGGCGAGAACCGCCATGCTGAGGCCGGCGACGGAAGCCAGCAGCGCCAGCCGGCGCGGCCGCAGGATTTTTCGTGGTGCGACAGGTGGAGTATTCGATTGATCACTCATGATGGCGTCTCCAATGCTGGGTTAAGGGAAATCCCTGACCCCAACATTGGCGAGCGCACATTACGACGTCCTGTTCGCCGGATTAATGTTTTGAAAGAACGCAGTCGGAGATTCGCGGCGAGCAAGGCTTATGCAGATTCGCGCGGCGCATATCGAGCAGCAGATTCAACGACGGACGCTGCGGTGGCGGCCGGCGAGAAGCCTTCATGATGCGACGAACCGATCGCGGGTAACAAATCCGTGAGGGATCGCATCCATCAAGCACGATGAATTTGAAATTTTTGTTGAGGATCGAACGATTTCGACTTCAGGCGCGTTGGTGCGCCGGTTCCCATTTTGCGAGCGGGAAAGCGCTTTCGTTTGCCATGATCAATTCATTGATTGTCCGAATCGTCGATACTTGTGCCCGCTACCGGTGGACGACAATCATTGCCGGCACGATGCTGATGTTGGGCGCAGGCGCATTCTCCGCCGCGAAATTCTCGATCAATACGGATGTCGAAGGACTGATTTCGCAAGACCTGCCCTGGCACCAGCGCCAGCTGGCGATGTCGAAGGCGTTTCCGCAAAACGGCATTTCGGTCGTCGTGAAGGCGCCCACTTCCGAGAACGCCGAATTGGCAACCAGCGCGCTGGCGCAGCGGCTCTCGAAAAATCAGAACCTGTTTCCGCTGGTGGGCCAGCCCGACAGCGGGGACTTCTTCGAACGCAACGGGTTGCTGTTTGGCTCTCCCGCCGAGGTCAAAAAGAACGCCGAAGGATTGACGAATGCGCAGCCGCTGATCGCCACGCTGGCGGGCGATCCCAGCCTTCGCGGCGTCATGAGGACGCTGTCGTCGGCGGCCGAGAGTGTCCGCGCGGGCAGGATGAAGCTCGAGCAGCTTGCCTGGCCGCTGTCGCTTGCGGAGCGGACCCTGGGCGACGTTCTGTCGAACAGACCGGCCACATTTTCCTGGCAGGAACTGCTTGAAGGCCGCAAGCTGCCTGCCGATCAGCTTCGGCATTTCATCGAGGTTCAGCCGACGCTCGATTTTTCCCAGCTGCAGCCCGGGCGCAAGGCAACGGAAGGAATTCGCCGCGCGGCGGCCGATCTCGATCTCAGGGGCAAATACGGCGCGACGGTCGATCTGACCGGTCAGGTGCCGATGAACGACGACCAGTTCTCGGTCATCCGGCAGAGCGCCGTTCGCGACACCCTGACGGCGGTGCTTGGCGTCCTGATCGTGCTTTGGTTCGCGCTGCGCTCGTGGAAGATCATCGGTGCGGTGTTCTTCAGCCTGATGGTGGGGCTCGCGGTGACGGCTGCGATCGGGCTTGCAATGGTCGGCTCCTTCAACCTGATCTCGATCGCTTTCTTCGTGTTGTTCGTTGGCCTCGGCGTCGACTTCGGCATTCAGTTCAGCGTGCGCTACCGCACCGAGCGACACGAACATCACGGCCTGCATGAGGCGCTGCGATGGGCTGCCCGCAAGGCCGGCGATCCGCTGGCGCTAGCGGCCGCGGCCACCGCCGTCGGCTTCTTCTCGTTTCTGCCGACCAGCTATCGCGGCCTTTCGGAATTGGGGCTGATCGCTGGTTGCGGCATGCTGATCGCCTTCCTCTGCAGCATCACGCTGGTGCCTGCGATGCTGGCCTTGCTCAATCCGGCCGGCGAAGCCGCCGCGGTCGGTTTCCGCAGCCTCGCGCCACTGGATACTTTCCTGCAGCGGCATCGCATTGCCGTCATCGCCGGCACTATCCTCGTGGTGCTGGCGGGAACGCCGCTGCTGCTGCATTTGCCGTTCGACTTCAACCCGGTCGATCTGCAAGCCCAGAACTCGCCCTCCGTCGTCACCTACCGTGAACTGCAGAGCGATCCGCAAACTACGGGCAATGATGCGGAAGTGCTGGCGCCCTCGCTCGAACAGGCCGACGCCACGGCCAAACGCCTGGCGGCACTGCCCGAGGTATCCCGCGTCCTGACGCTGAGCAATTTCATCCCGACCGGGCAGGAACAGAAGATCGCGGCCCTGAAGGCCGCTTCGCGACGGCTCGGCGCCGCCCTCGATCCGCCGCGGCAGCAGCCCGCGCCAAGCGATCAGGACAACGTCGCCGCGATCCGGCGCGCGGCCGAGGATCTGGCCCGCGCGGCAGGGCATGCGACCGGCCCCAGCGCCGACGCCGCGCGGCACGTTTCCGATCTGCTCGAGCGGCTGGCTGACGCCGATCCAGGTGTCCGCGCCACGGTCGACGCCGCGCTGGTGCCGCCCTTAACCTACGATCTCGATCGGCTGCGCAAGAGCCTTGCCCCCGAAACGGTGACCACCCGGACGCTGCCGCCAGATCTGGTGCGCGACTGGATGCTGCCCGACGGCAGGGCCCGCGTTCAGGCGCTGCCGAAAGGCGACCCCAACGACACCAGCGTGTTGCGGAATTTCGCGACTGCGGTGCTTCGTGCCGAACCGACGGCCACGGGCGCCGCGATCAGCTACTATGAATCCGGCAGGACCATCACCACGGCCTTCATCGAGGCCGCCATTCTGGCGCTGGTCGCCATCGCCGTCCTGTTGTTCATCGCGCTGCGGCGGGTGACGGACGTGCTGTTGACGCTCGTTCCCCTGCTGCTCGCCGGCGCCGTGACGCTGGAGATCTGCGTCCTCGACGGTCTCGCGCTCAATTTTGCCAACATCATCGCGCTTCCGCTGCTGCTCGGCGTCGGCGTCGCGTTCAAGATCTACTACATCATGGCCTGGCGCGCCGGAAAGACCGGCCTGCTGCAATCGACGCTGACGCGCGCCGTGGTGTTTTCCGCCATGACCAACGCGATTGCATTCGGCAGCATGTGGGCGTCGAACTATCCGGGCATGTCGAGCATGGGCAAGCTGATGGCGCTGGCGCTCGTGTGCACGATGGCGGCCGCGGTGCTGTTCCAGCCGGTCCTGATGGGCCGCCCGCGGCAGGCGAATGCGGACAAGCCGCAACCGGTCCCAGATCTGCGCCAGGCCGCGGAATAGATTGGATCCGGTTCGCCGCGCAAAGAAAAAGGGAGGGCTCTGAGAAAGCCCTCCCTGGTCCGTGCTGATCTTGTTCGCGCCGGGCCCGGGGGGACATCCCCACCCCTCCCCGCGCGATGACCAAACTGTTTGACGCCGCCTGTGTATCAACTTCGCGGGCATCCTTCAGAGAACCGGCGAAGCCTTGGAGTGGATGGACACTAGCCAGCCCCGCGCCGGTCCCCAAGGCGATAGTTAATTTAACCTTAACGGCACAAAGGCGCCGCCAAACCAGCGGAACCGCGCCTGCGGCATGGACGCTGCAAAGCCCCTCTTGCAAAACAGAGAAGGGAATGCGCGTGCGCAAAAGCGGGACAGATATGTCCCGCCGCGCGAGGCGCGGGGCGAGGTCGACATGAAACATCCGTCAACCCGGGAATTTTTCGCCTATTGGGACGAGAAACGCGGCAGCGCGCGGGCCCCCGATCGCAGCGAGATCGAGCCCGGTGCCGTACGCGAACTGCTCGGCGACATCTTCGTATTGTCCTATGACGCGCCGTCCGGTTATCCATTTCGCGTCGCCGGCACGCGGGTTTGCGCCCTGCTCGGCGGCGACCTGAAAGACCGCAGCTTTTCGGCGCTGTTTACCCCAGACGACCGCCGCGAAATCGGGGACATCATCGCCGTCGTATCGGAGGAGATGCTGGCCGCGGTCGCCGGCATCACCGCAACCGCCCAGGATGGCTCGCCGGCGCATCTGGAATTGCTGCTGCTGCCGTTCAACGCCCGCGCCCACGCGCCCTTGAGCCTGACCGGATTGCTGGCGCCGTTTGAAAGTGAGCACCGCCTGCTGCGCGACTTCAAGCTGACTTCGTATCGCTATCTCGGCCACCAGCCGCCGCAAAAGCTGGTGCCACGCGCGCTGCGCAAGCTGGCGGTCGCGCGCGGCTTCATGGTCTATGAAGGCCTGAGCTAGCGCGAAGCGCAAGCTTGCTGATCACTCGACCAATTCGGGCCACGGCATGATGGTGGACTTCACCGTCTTCATCGCCATCGCGTCCGCCACCGCGTCCGCGATGCCGGCTTCCGAAAACGGATACAGCGTCTGCATTTCGAGCCACGGATATTTGTTGCGCGTGCGGTAGAGCATGTCGACGCCGAGCGGCAGGTCGTTGCCGGTGAACCCCCAGGAGCCGAGCACGTTGAGGTCCTTGGCACAGATGCGGTGCCAGGACGTATTGATCGAGCCGGCATCGGTGAACTGGCCCATCTCCACATAGGTGCCGCCGTCGCGCAGCATCTCGATGCCTTCGGGGCCGGCGCTGGGATGACCCGAGCAATCCATCACGAGGTCGGCGCCGAAGCCGCCGACGATGTCGCGCACGCGCTTGATGCGCGCTTCCGGCGTCGTGACTTCCTCGATGTCGACAGTGGCTTCCGCGCCGAACTTGCGCGCCAGCTTCAGCCGCGGCGTCTCCGGCGCGCCCACGCAGATCACCCTGCCCGCGCCCATTTCCTGCGCGGCGGCGACCGCCAGGATTCCGATCGGACCGGATCCCTGGATGACGACGGTGTCGCCCCAGCCAAAGCCGCCGGCGCGCGTGGCGCGGTTGAAAGCGCGGATGCACGAGGTCAAAGGCTCCGACAGCGCGCCCAGCCGCAGCGACATGTCGTCGGGCAATTTGTAGATCTTGGTGCCCGGCAGCATCTCGAGATCAACATAGACATATTCGGCCCAGCCGCCCCACAGATGCGGCGCCTTTTCGAAGCCGAGATAGCGGCCGTAATAAACCGGTGTCAGGCACTTGTTCGCGCTCTGGGGATAATGGATGCAGTAATAGCAACGGCCGCATGGCATCAGCGGCGGGATCATCACTTTCGACCCCACCTGCAGCGGCTTGCTCATGAAATCTTCGGTGAATTCCGAGCCGACCTCGACCAGCACGCCCCCGATCTCGTGGCCGAGCGTGAACGGCCACGGCAACGGCTTCGGCCAATGTCCTTTCAGGATATGCAGATCGGTGCCGCAAACCCCGCAGGCGCCGACCTTTATCAGCGCCGCCTTCTTCGGAATCGCCGGCCACGGCACGCTGCGAATGACCGGCTGCGCGCCGGGACTGTCATAGGTGCATACGCGGATTTGCTGCATGAGGTTTCCTCTCGCCCCTCTTCTTCTTTGTCGGATGGCGCAGCGAAACGTTATTCGAGACGCCGCGCCATGCCAACGTCGCAGTCCTGCCGGGGAACTGCCTTGCCCGATGCGCCCGCGGGTTGAAGGACGGCGCCTGCCCGCACTTGTTGCAACCGCCGCTAACCGCTCATTAACCTTGCCGGCCGTAGGGTCGGACGACACCGAGCAGCCGGTTGTCGGATGGCTAAATGTCGTTAGCGAACAAAAAATCGATACTTCCGGCCACCGAAGAGCGCCGGCGCTTTCAGCGGGTCAAGGTTCACCTGCTCGGCCGTTACATGCTCCCCGACCGCCGCGAATTTCCCTGCCAGATCATCAATATGTCGCCGGGGGGGCTGGCTTTGCTGGCGCCCGGCATCGGCAACGTCGGCGACCGCGTGATCGCCTATCTCGACCATATCGGCCGGGTCGAGGGCAAGATCACCCGGATCATCGACAACGGCTTCGCCATGAGCATCGGCGCGACCGCCCGCAAGCGCGACAAGCTCGCGGCGCAGCTGACCTGGCTCGCCAACCGCGATATCCTCAATCTGCCGGAAGACCGCCGCCACGATCGTATCATTCCGCGCAACCCGATTGCACTGCTCACGCTCGAGGACGGCACCAAGATGACCTGCCGGATCATCGACATGTCGCTGTCGGGCGCGGCCATCGCCGCGGAAAACCGCCCGCCGCTGAAATCCTTGGTCCTGCTCGGCAGGGTGCAATCCCGGGTGGTGCGAAACCTCGAAGAGGGCTTCGCGCTCGAGTTCGTCCACGAGCAGCTCGCCGAAACGCTCGAAGACAACGTTACCGCGCGGTAAAGCGCGGCCTCCCCAACCTCCCGCATTTCCCCGGATATGAACAGGACCTCCGCTCGCCGGACGCCCATCTTTTGGCGGTTCGGCGCCGGCTCGGCCGGGTTAACGCGGCGGGCTTTTGCGCCCGGAAATGCCGTGTTTACGCGGTGCCGCACGTTAATACGTAAAATTTGAATCAATTGCAGTTGTCTAAAATTCTATTCGAATTTTATTCAAGTATAGATCGAATTTTCTGCGCATTTTACTTTAGTTCGTCTCAAGTCTACTTGGCTGACTTAGCAGCAGCGCAAAACCTTTGTGCGAAACGTGGTCCCAACAAGAAACGGGGGCCACAATGTTTGGTTTCAGGGGACAGGGCAAGGGATTGGCGTTCGCCGCCATCCTGTTCGGATTGAGCGTGCCGGCGCATGCCGGCGATGAACGTGTTCTCTATGCGAGCCTCGGCGACGTCACGCGGGCGCCGATCGGCTGGGTCGAATTCTGCGGCGAGAATCCCGGCGAGTGCAAGGGCGGCGTGACGCAGCCGCGCGACATCGTGATGTCGCAGACGGCATGGCGGGACCTCGTGCGGGTCAACAAGTGGGCCAATGAGACCGTCAAGCCGATGACCGACATGGATCATTGGGGCGTGATCGAGAAATGGTCGTTGCCGACGGACGGCTACGGCGACTGCGAGGACTACGTGCTGCTGAAGCGCAAGATGCTGATCGACGCCGGCTGGCCGCGCGAAGCGCTGCTGATCACGGTGGTGCGCGACAAGAAGGGCGAAGGCCACGCGGTACTGACCGTGAAGACGGACAAGGGCGAGTTCATTCTGGACAACCAGAACGAAAGCGTCGTGGCCTGGACCGAGACTGGATACCGCTTCGTCAAGCGCCAGTCGCAGAGCGACCCCAATGAATGGGTCTCACTCGGCGACAACCGCCCGGCGATCGCCACAGCCAGCGCCCGCGGCCACTGACAACAGAGATAACGGAGACACGCGACCCGGTCACATCCCCACCCCTCCCCGTCCCAGACCGGATCGCGCGCGGCCAGCTCTCCCCCAAGAGCTGGCCGCAACTTTTTGGGGGTGCAAAAGGTGCGGTTTTGGGCTGGGCGCCTTACCCGGGGTTGTGGTAATTTCGGGAACTTTCGGCTTCCGATGGGTTTGATTCCCATGATTGAAATCACATCCCGGCCTGCCAGCAGCGGCGGCATCGCCCATATCGGCTCGCAGCCGATCGCGCTGGCCGCGGGCGCCCTTATCCTTATCGTGCTCGGCGTCGGCGGCATCGCGGTATGGCGGAGCTACACCGGCAATGCCCCGGAGCAGGATCGCATCGTCGCCTCCCGCCAGTTGCAGGCCCGCACGGCGCAGGCATCCGAGCAACTGGTCGAGAAAACCAAGGGGCTGGAAGTGACCCAGCAGGAATCGATCGACCAGTTGCAGGTGGTTCAGGACCAGTTGCAGAGCGTCAGGCGCCTGCTCGCGGCCCAGCAGGCCGATACCAAGCGGCTGTCGGAGCAGGTTTCGGCGCTGACCGAGGCGGTCGAGGGCCTGCGGCATTCGTTTGCCAGTGCTCAGGGTCCCGAGGTATCCGCCGCCCCGTCCACCCGCAACAAGTCGGTCCGGACCCGATCGCAGGCGGCCAGGAGCGCCCATCGCAGCCGCGCCCGGTCCCGGGGCTGAGGCCTCATCCCGCAATTGCCGTCCGACCGCGGCCATGCCGTCCCAAGAAGCTGATCGGAACTTTTTTGCGCCGGTTGTGAAATGGATCACATTTGTCCGTGCGATCCCGGGGCATTATGGAGTTCACCGGATGGCGTGAGCCAATTTCAATATCCGGGGCTGGCAAGGCCGTTAGCGTTATACTGCGCCGACGGCCTTGTTTTTTGTGCGCCCCCGCCACATGCGCTCACGCCACCACCCTTCTCCAGGCAGGTGATTTGCGTTCGGCAGACGTCGCTAGCTGAATGCGATCCTTCCCAACCAGCCCCGAGGAAGTCCATCGTGAGCGCCGAACCCCAGTAGACATCCGATGTCATCGGCATGACAAAAGTTGCGCCGTTTTCGCGCCGCGGCTTCATGACCGCCTCCGCCGCCGTCACGTCGGCGCCGCACGGCTTCCACGCCCACTACCGCGCGAGCTACCGCAAGGAAGCTGCCGAGGACGCCTGGAACCAGATGCAGGCCTGGCTCCGGAATTACAGAGTGTTGGGCTGACCGGCTCAATCCTTGCCCGGAAGGCGCGCGGCATTCGACCCTTTTGCATGGAAGCAATCGCGTCGCCTACCCGAAGCGGTTGCTCTTGCGACGCGGCTTGGACGTCATCTGTTCGACCTCCCAGATCATCCACACGAAGGCAATGCCGAGGCCGACAACGACGCCCAGAAACAGCAAGGTCAGATCGGGAGCTGTGAGCATGGAGAGCATTCCTGATAAGATGCAAGCGGCGTACCAACAGACAACACCAGGCAAACGGTCTCGGTGGAGAATACACCGAAACCGCCATTTCATTCCGTCCTTCGCGGGACTCGCATCGACGGCAGCTTTAAATTCTTGTTTAGTGTGAGAGGGTCGAGGGCTCGCACACCGGTGATCGCGACGTGATGCGTCCAATCGTTGTTGCACGCCGCCTGTGCTAGCAACCCCTGCAGATGCTCTTGATCCTTTTGTCGATGGCCTTGTCTTCCTTGTCCATGGCGACATCGCCCCTGGTTTGCGGACCAGTCGCTGCCGTTCCACCACCTGCGGCCCTGCTGCCCGCCGAGCCCGTGGTCATCGACGATCCCGATGAATTGGCGGTGCCGAGACTGTTGGTACCCGACGGCGGCTGCGAGACCACCTTTCCCGCGTTCCCCGCACCGCTCGGATCGTTGATGGAATTATTCAGGCCGCCCGCATTGGCAGGACCGGACGGCACGCCGCTGACGCCGGCGGAGCCCGCTCCGGCAGAACCGGCGTTTGGCGAGCCTGCGGGGCTGTCGGTGCCAGCCGACGGACCGCTGGCGGCTCCGCCCGCGCTTCCGCCGCCCGCGCCGCCACTGCCGCTGCTTTGAGCGAGCGAGCCGACCGGCACAGCGAGAATTGCGATAGCAAAGGCCGAGGCCATCAGAGAAATTCTGGTCATTACGAGATCTCCCTTTATGATCTAACGGCTGCGGATATCGGTGGTTCCGGAACGTTTTGCGTCCCTCACGATTGAACCGCTGCGACGCAGGAGGCTGGGCCGGTCGTGCGCAAATTGATCGCCTTCGATGACGACACGCTGGACAAGTTGAAGCAGCTCGCGCGCGACCGGATGGGGACCTTTCAGGAACTGGCGGACGAAGCGTTCGCCGATCTCCTGAAGAAGCACGGCATTCCGGTCGACCTGAAGGACGCGCTGCGCAAGAGCGCGGCGCTCACGAAGACGCCGGCGAAAAGCAACGCCGGATCGGGCCCGCGAAGGAAAAACAAATCATGAGCGACAAAGATCTATTCGAGGAAGGCGAGCGCGCCGCGCGAAAAAATATCCCGGCCGAAGCAAATCCCTATCGCGACGGCACCGAAGAGCACGCGCTATGGGCTGCCGGCCATGAAAGGGTGGCGGGCCAGGCCGAGGCCGGCGAATCCGAGGGCAACTGAACGCGCGTCGTGCTGATTCAAATCAGAACCGTAGTTCCGCTCAGCCGATCTTCTTCAGGCCTTTCGTGAATCGCGGCCCGTTGGCGGCGTAGAACTTCGCGGCACTTCCCATCGCCACGACCTGCGCGGGATCGAGCGCGCGGATCACCCGCGCTGGCGCACCGATGATCAGGGAGTGCTCGGGAAACTGCTTGCCCTCGGTGATGACGGCGCCCGCCCCGACGATGCTGCCTCGGCCGATCCTGGCGCCGTTCATGACGATCGAGCCCATCCCGACCAGCGCGCCATCCTCGAGCGTGCAACCGTGCAGGATGACGTTGTGGCCGACCGTGCAATTTGCTCCGATCGTCAGCGGAAAACCCAGGTCGGTGTGGCAGGTCGAGTT
>JBGPSI010000109.1:0-16056 GCA_041490045.1 Bradyrhizobium sp. | reverse complement strand
GAGGGGCGTTGCGCAACGTCACGAAACGCGGAGCGGGATGCGGTGGACGCTGGGTGCGCGCTTGACGGGCGATGCGGCTGGCGGACGGCGAAGGCGTGTGGTCCTGACGCCCCGACGCTGGCGTCAAGTCGGCGAAAAGCAATTTTTGCCGGCGACGGTGGCAAGAAAGCCCGGTCACCGGGGAGAGCGCGTTATAAGCCGTAAACCATTGCGCGGGGAATGCCGGGTGATTCCGGTGTGACCTGACTAACGCGTGTGCGTTCTACCACTACCATTGCACACGCGGCTATCGGGCGCATCGGGCGCCCGGCATTCCCTGCGCCCTCGTGATTGACGAGGGCACGACGGCCGCATCACCTCGGGCACATCGTGCCGCGAGACGGCGGTGGCATGCCGGAAATGGTGTCGCGCATGAATTGTCATTTCCTCGTGAGCCGCGTCAGCGCCGATCCCTTATGCATGGCGATATGATCGGTCTTGTCGCTCTTGATCTCATATTGCGGCTCATCCGGACTGGCGTGATGGGTGTATCCCTTGTAGCCGACATCGGCCGTATGCACCTTGATGATCCTGCCGCTGACGCGGCCCGCTTCGGAATTCCAGCTGACGTGGTCGCCGACCTCAAAGCGTTTTGTCATCTCATTTCCTTTGACGCGCCGGCCTCACACCACCACGCTCAGCCGCTTCGCCGCGCGGGTGATGCCGGTGTAGAGCCACCTCGCGCGGCTGTCCTGGAATGCAAAACTCTCGTCGAACAGCACCACGTCATCCCATTGCGAGCCCTGCGACTTGTGCACGGTGAGCACGTAGCCGTAGTCGAACTCGTCATAGGGTTTGCGTTGTTCCCACGGGATGGTCTCGATGGCGCCGCCAAAGCAGTCGCCGCGCACGGAGACTTTTGTCACCTTGTGGCCGAAGTCTTCATCCGGCATCAGCCGCATGGTGATGATCTTGGATTTCGACTGCGCGCGGGACTTCACCCGCCACAGCCCGCCGTTGAACAGGCCCTTCTTGCGGTTGTTGCGCAGGCAGACCAGCTTGTCGCCGGCGACCGGCAAGGGATCCTCGATGTGCTGCTTCTGCCGCACCCGCATGTTGTAGGCGCGTCGCGTGTTGTTGCGCCCGACCAGCACCTGGTCGGCGCTCATCACCCGGTCCGGATCGAGTTCGGCCCTCGACACCACCTCGCTTTCGCCGTAGCGGCCGATGTCGAGCTCGCGCCCTTCGCGCACGTCCATCGACATTCGCACGATCGGATCGTCCTGGGCCTGGCGATGGACTTCCGTGAGCATCGCATCGGGTTCGCAATCGGTGAAGAAGCCGCCGCCCTGGATCGGCGGCAGCTGCGCGGGATCGCCGAGCACCAGCAGCGGACAGTCGAAGGACATCAAATCGCGGCCGAGCTCGGCGTCGACCATCGAGCATTCGTCGATCACGATCAGCTTTGCCTTCGATGCCGGCGCATCGTCCCACAGCTCGAAGCTCGGCTGCTCGACCCCGGATTCGCGCGCGCGGTAGATCAGCGAGTGGATGGTGGAGGCGTTGTCGCAGCCCTTGTTGCGCATCACCAGCGCGGCCTTGCCGGTGAAGGCCGCGAATTTCACCTCGCCATCGACGCCGTCGGCGATATGGCGCGCCAGCGTGGTCTTGCCGGTGCCGGCATAGCCGAACAGGCGGAACACCGGCGGCGTGCCGTTCTTGCCGGGTTTGGCCTTCAGCCAGTCGGCAACAGCCTTCAGCGCGGAATCCTGATGCGGCGTGAACGTGGTCATGAAATCTCGATGGGGGACGGCCGTGCGCTGACGTCACGACTCAACGTCGGCAAAACTAACCATTCGGGGCGTGAGTGCAAGCCGGCCTTCCGCGGCGCGGAATTGGCGGAGGCTGGACTTAAGACCCCGCCGGCATAAACTGCCGGAAAATACAACAAGCCGGCCCATGGGAGAGACGTCATGAAATTCGGCATCTTTTACGAGCTGCAGCTGCCGCGCCCCTGGGTCGCCGGCGACGAACTCAAGCTCTACCAGGATGCGCTGACGCAACTCGAGACCGCCGACCGGCTCGGCTACGACCATGCCTGGGTAGTGGAGCATCATTTCCTGGAAGAATATTCGCATTCGCCGTCGCCGGAATCTTTTCTCGCCGCCGCCTCCCAACGCACCCGAAACATCCGGCTCGGCCACGGCATCTTCCAGCTCACCACCAATCATCCCGCGCGCGTCGCCGAGCGCGTCGCGGTGCTCGATCTCCTGAGCAACGGCCGCGTCGAGTTCGGCATGGGCGAGAGCGCCTCGATCACCGAACTGACGCCGTTCGGCCGCGACATGGAAACCAAGAAGGAAGTGTTCGAGGAGGCCGTCCGCGCCATCTTTCCGATGTTCAAGGACGGTGGCAGCGAGCATCACGGCAAGTATTTCGACATTCCCCTGCGCAACGTGGTGCCCAAGCCGGTGCAGAAGCCGCACCCGCCGCTGTGGATGGCGTGTTCGCAGCTTCCGACCATCGAGCGCGCGGGCCAGCACGGATTCGGCGCGCTCGGCTTCCAGTTCGTCAGCGCGGATGCCGCGCACGCCTGGGTGCACGCCTATTACAATGCGATCACCAAACGGCTGAAGAAGCTCGCCGACTACGAGATCAATCCGAACATGGCGCTCGTGTCGTTCTTCATGTGCGCCAGGACCGACGAGGAGGCCCGCGCGCGGGCCGACGGCGCGACCTTCTTCCAGTTCGCGCTGCGCTTCTACGGCGCCTCGCAGAACCGCCAGCGTCCGGCGCCGGGCACGGTCAATATGTGGGACGAATACAACAAGTGGAAGCGGGAAAATCCGGAAGCGCAGGAGGCGGCGCTGCGCGGCGGCCTGATCGGCTCGCCGGAAACCATCGCCTGGAAACTGCGGCGGTTCCGTACCTCGCATATCGACCAGGTGATCCTGCTCAACCAGGCCGGCAAGAACAGCCACGAGCACATCTGCGACTCGCTGGAATTGTTCGCCAAAGAGGTAATGCCGGAATTCCGTAGGGATCCCGAGCACGAGGCCTGGAAGGCCGGCGTCATGAGCGGCGCGATCAAGCTCGAGGAGATCGACACCGAAGCGTTTAGCGATCGCTACGGCAAGCTCGCGGTCAGTGTCGCAAAGCCGGTGGCCGCGGCAGGTTGAGCTTGCGGTCAGCCCTGCAACGCCGCCAGCAGTTCGTCGGGCCGTTCCACCATCATCATGTGGCCGGCGCCGGGCAGCATGACGGTGCGCGAGTTCGGCAGCGCCGCCGCCAGCGCCTTGCCGGCTCTGGCGGGGGTCATCATGTCGCGCTCGCCGAGGATCAGCGTGGCCGGAACGGCGATCTGTGCCGCCGCAGCGAGCGCGTTCTGATAGGCGTTGCAGGCGGAGAGATCGTTGAACAGCACGCCGGGCCGGCATTGTTCCAGCACGCGCTGTGCGCCGGAATGCATCCACAAACCCGGCGCGAGGCTGCCGCCGAGTTCCGCCTGATAGCCGAGTCCCCAGATCGAGACCATGTCGACCGCGTCATGGTTGTTGGCTTCGGCGGCCTTGAGCAGATCGGGGCCGACCGTCATGGTGGCGGCGGTTCCGATCAGGCTGAGGCCGGAAACTTTTGCCGGACGCCGGGCGGCGGTCTCGAGCGCAATCAGCGAGCCCATGGAATGACCGACCAGCCGTGCCTTGGCGACGCCCGCGGCGTCGAGCAGCGCCGCGGTCCAGTCGGCCATGTCGGCGATGGTCGGCAACGCCGCGCCGGACGAGCGGCCATGGCCGGGCAGATCCGGCGCCAGCACGCCATAGCCGTGATGCGCGAACCACCGGCTATGGAGCGCCCAGGTGGTGTGATCGAAGCCGGCGCCGTGCAGGAACACGATTGTGGGGAGCGAGGTGTCGAATTCGCGGCCGCCGGTGGCGACGAAAGTTTCTATGCCGTTGACTGTCAATTGCATGGCTCAAGCCTTCTGCGAGATACGGAGCGCCTGGCCGAGGTCGTCGATGATGTCGGCGGCGGCTTCGATGCCGACCGACAGCCGCACCAGTTCCTCGCCGACCCCGGCGGCCTTGAGCTGGGCGGCATCCATCTGCTGATGCGTCGTGCTGGCGGGATGAATGACCAGCGTCTTGGCGTCGCCGACATTGGCGAGATGGCTGATCATCCGCAGCGACTCGATGAACTTCTTGCCAGCGGGGCGGCCGCCCTTGATTCCGAAGCTGACGATCGATCCCGCGCCGCGCGGCAGCAATCGTTTCGCGAGCTGATAATCGGGATGGCTTTCCAGCGAGGGATGCAGCACCCAGTCGACCGCCTTGTTCGCCGCGAGGGCTTCGAGCACCGCATGCGTGTTGGCGACATGGCGCTCCATGCGGATGCCGAGCGTCTCGACGCCCTGCAGCAACTGAAAGGCGTTGGTCGGCGACAGGCAGGCGCCGAAATCGCGCAGGCCTTCGGTGCGCGCCCGCATGATGAACGCGGCCGGTCCGAACTGCTCGTCGAAGACGATGCCGTGATAGCCGGCATAGGGTTCGGTCAGCACTGGAAACTTTTGCGACGCACGCCAGTCGAACCGGCCGCCGTCGACGATCACGCCGCCGATGGCAATGCCATGGCCGCCGAGCCATTTGGTGGCCGAATTCATGACGAGGTCGGCGCCAAGCTCGATCGGCCGGCTGAGGAACGGTGTGGCGAAGGTGTTGTCGATCAGGAGCGGAATCTTCGCGTCATGCGCGATTGCCGCGACGGCCGGAATATCCAGCACTTCGAGACCGGGATTGCCGATGGTCTCGCCGATCACGAGCCGCGTGTTGGGCCTGATGGCCGCGCGGAATTCGTCGAGCGCGCGTGGTTTGACAAACGTGGTGGTGATGCCGAAGCGCGGCAGGGTGTGCGTCAGCAGGTTGATGCTGCCGCCATAGAGCGAAGAGGAGGCGACGATGTGGTCGCCGGCGTTGAGCAGGGTCGCGATCGCCAGATGCAGCGCCGCCATACCGCTCGCGGTGCAGACGGCGCCGACGCCGCTTTCCAGCGCGGCGAGCCGCTCCTCGAGCACCGCCGTGGTCGGGTTCGAAATCCGCGTATAGATGTGGCCGGCGCGTTCGAGATTGAACAGCGCCGCGGCGTGGTCGGAATCCTGGAAGACGTAGGAGGTGGTCTGGTAGATCGGGACCGCGCGCGCGCCCGTGACGGGATCGGGGTGCTGGCCGGCATGCAGGCTCAGGGTCTCGAAGGCGGGCGGCTTGGGTGCGGGCATGGCGATCTCGAAAGACGATGCGGTTTGACGGGTACTGGGGCACGATGTGCCATAAAAGCGCGTCGATTGTTAGCCCCCGGGACGTCACGCGGCTCGCCCCGGCCCAACACTGTGTCGTCGGCGGTCGAAGCTCGCGCGTACCTCAAGCGATGGCCTTTTGTCGCGTCGCAGCGTAAACCTTGCCCCGGCGCGACCAAGAGGAGACTTCGGCGACGATGGAACGCGAACTGCTTCAAGTCGTCAGTGCGGAAAGCGCTGCGATCAGATGAAACGTCTGGCGGTCTGGGCTTTCTACGCGATCGGCACGCTCGCGATGATTTATCTCGCGCTGTACGCTTATGCGGCGTTCACCGGGCGCGCACTGCAGCCGGGCGATCCCATCCACATCTTCCGCAAACCCGACGCGCGGGATTATTCGGCGGCGTGAAAACGCGGGATGCGCAAAACGGTTCCGGCGCGAGGAAGGCCTCGCGCCGGACTTTTTGCAAGAGCCGTCAGCGCCGGAGATCACACCGGCGCGGTGGCGCGATATTCGCCGGCGCCGGCGGGCGTGATGGGCAAGCCGCCGTCGGCATATTCGTTCAGCTTGTTGCGCAGCGTGCGGATCGAGATGCCGAGGATGTTGGCGGCATGGGTGCGATTGCCCAGGCAATGCTTCAGCGTCTCCAGGATCAGATCGCGCTCTACGTCGGCTACCGTACGTCCAACCAGAGCCCGGGTCACCTGTTCGGCGGCGAAGGTGGCATGCGCCACCGCCGGCACGGTCTTGGGCGTATCGAGGCGGTCGCCGTCCGGCGTCAGGATGGCGTCGACGCCGATCTCGTCGCCCTGCGCCATCAGCACCGAGCGATGGATGGTGTTTTCCAGTTCGCGGACGTTGCCCTGCCAGCGGTTGGATGTCAGCACCCGCCGCGCGTCTGCCGAGATCGGGCGCAGCGGCACGCCGTTGGCGTCGGCATATTTCTTGGCGAAGTGCTGCGCCAGTTCGAGAATATCCGCCGGGCGTTCGCGCAAGGGCGGAATCTTCAGGTTGACGACGTTGAGCCGGAACAGCAGGTCCTCGCGGAAGGTGCCCTCGCGGACGGCGTCGGCCAGATTGCGGTTCGAGGTCGCGATGATGCGGATGTCGACCGGCACCGGCCTTGTGCCGCCGACCCGGTCGATCACGCGTTCCTGGATCGCGCGCAGCAGTTTGGACTGCAGCCGCACGTCCATTTCCGAGATTTCGTCGAGCAGCAGCGTGCCGCCGGTGGCTTCCTCGAACTTGCCGATCCGCCGCGCGATCGCGCCGGTGAACGCGCCCTTTTCATGGCCGAACAGTTCGGATTCCAGCAGGTGCTCGGGGATCGCCGCGCAATTGATCGAGATGAACGGTTTCTTGGCGCGGTTGGAGCGGGTGTGCACATAACGCGCCAGCACTTCCTTGCCGGTGCCGGATTCGCCGGTGATCATCACGGAGGCGTCGGAGCCCGCAATCTGCTGCGCGAGCTTGATCACCTTGGCCATCGCTTCGTCGCGGTACACCAGATCGCGGGAATCGTTGGCGACGGCGGCGAGCACGGCGGCGATCAGTTCCGGATCGGGCGGCAGCGGGATGTATTCCTTGGCGCCGGCGTGGATCGCGGCGACCGCCGCGCGGGCGTCGTTGGAGATGCCGCAGGCGACGATCGGTACGTGAATGTGCTCGGCCTCCAGCCGCATCACGAGGTCGCGGATGTCGAGGGCGACGTCCACCAGCAGCAGGTCGGCGCCCTTGCCGCCGCGCAGCACCCGCATCGCCTGCTCATGGTCCTCCGCATGGGTCACGGAGGCGCCATTGTCCATCGCGATCTTGGTGGCCGTCGTAAGCTGGCCCTTCAGTGTGCCAACGATGAGAAGCCGCATGATATTCTCCTGTTCGTCTGTCCGCGCCGTTCGGGCGCCATATCGTTAGAAAGAGTGTCCTTAGGCGCGTTCGGCCTTGATGATTTCCGTCATGGTCACACCGAGCTTGTCTTCCACCAGAACCACCTCGCCGCGCGCCACCAGGCGGTTGTTGACGTAGATGTCGATGGCTTCACCGACGCGGCGGTCGAGTTCGAGCACGGTGCCGGGTCCGAGTTTCAGCAATTCGCCGACATCCATCTTCGAGCGGCCGAGCACCGCCGAGACCTGTACCGGCACGTCGAACACGGCCTCCAAGTCGGCGGCGACACGCGAGGCCTGTTCGTCTTCGCTATAGGCCACGTCATCGATCGCCGGCGCGTCGGCGGAGTTGAGATCGGGAAGCGGAACCTGTCCGTCGGTGTCACTCATGATTTAAGTCCTCATGGCCTTACGTTGCGGCCTGATTGCTGGACGCCATATAGCGTCCAACGAGTTCGTTGATCTTGGCGTCGATCGCCGCGCGCTCCAGCACGACGCCACCATCGGCCCACTCGATCTTGCAGTCGCCGCTGTCGATCTCTGGCTCCGCCAGAATAACCAGGCGGCCCTGGAAGCCGCTTTGCTTGGCCAGCCTTTCGATTTGCTCGTGTGCCGTCTCGTAGAGGGAATCGTTGATCCGGACCACCAGATGCGGCGTCGACACCAGCTGGGCGAAGCAATCCCTTACCAGCCCGGTGATCTCGCCAAGCGGCTCGCGGGCGATCAGTTCGCTGCACAGCTTGCGCGCCACCGCGACCGCGACATCGACGGCCTCGGTTTCCATCCGGGTCTCGATGCCGGAGAAGCGCGCCGCGATGCCCTTGATGGCGATTCCGATCTCCTCCAGCGCCAGCGCGGTGCGGCGGTCGCTTTCCGCCTTCGCCTCGCGCTGCCCGGCCTCGTGGCCGTCACGATAGGCGCGCGCTTCGGCGGCCGCGATTTTCTGCGCGATCTCGGGCGCTGTGGCCGGCCGCTCGCGCGCCTTGTCCGGCGCGGAGAAGTCCATGTCGAACAGGAATTTTGCGGGCGCGGTCATCAGTACACCAGTTCGTCGTCGGCGCGGTTCTTGGTCAGCATGATCTCGCCCTTGGCGGCGAGGTCCTTGGCAAGGTTGACGAGCAGCGCCTGCGCCTCGTCAACGTCGCGTAACCGGACCGGGCCGAGCGCGGCCATGTCGTCGAGCAGCATCTTGCCGGCGCGGGACGACATGTTGCCGAGGAAGAAGCCGCGGACCTCCTCGTTGGCGCTCTTGAGCGCGATGCCGAGCTTGTCCTTGTCGACGTTGCGCATCAGCGTCTGGGCGGAAGCGCTATCCAGCTTGACGAGGTCGTCGAAGGTGAACATCAGCGCCTTGATGCGTTCGGCCGACTCGCGGTTTTCCTCTTCCAGCGAGGTGATAAAGCGGGTTTCGGTCTGGCGGTCGAAATTGTTGAAGATTTCCGCCATTACCTCGTGGGCGTCGCGGCGCCTGGTCTGCGACAGATTCGACATGAATTCGGTGCGCAGCGTCTGCTCGACGCGCTCGATCACTTCCTTCTGCACCGCTTCCATCTTCAGCATGCGGTTGATGACGTCGAGCGCCATATCCTCAGGCAGGATCGCGAGCACGCGCGCGGCGTGTTCCGGCTTCAGCTTCGACAGCACCACCGCGATGGTCTGCGGGTATTCGTTCTTGAGATAGTTGGCGAGCACCTCTTCCTGGACGTTGGAAAGTTTCTCCCACATGTTGCGGCCGGCGGGGCCGCGGATTTCGTCCATGATGCCGGTGACGCGCTCGGAGGGCAGATATTGCTGCAGCAGCCGTTCGGTGGCGTCGAACGTGCCCATCAGCGCGCCGGATGCCGACATCCGCGAGACGAATTCGAGCAGCAGATCTTCCACCACGTCGGCCTCGACGGTGCCGAGCGTCGACATGTGAATCGACAGCTCGCGCACCTCGTCGTCGTCCAGCAGCGACCAGACCTTGCCGCCATATTGCTCGCCCAGCGCCAGCATCAGGATCGCGGCGCGTTTCGGGCCGCTTATTTTCGGTCCCCTCGGACGATTGGCCTGCCGGCTCGCCAGATTGGCGATGACGGAGGAAATGTCGTTGGCGTTGGTGGTCTGCGGTACGGCCATGTCAGGTCACGCGGGCTGCTGCTGTTCACCGAGCCATTGACGAATAATGGTCGCGGTTTCGTTGGGATTTCGCTCGGCCAGTTCGCCGACGCGGTGCACCGATTGGGCGTGGACCTGGCCCTGGACCTGGGCGACGTCGATCATCTGCGCGGTGGCGTTGGCCGCCGGAATGAGATTCTCCGCGCTCTCGTCGGTCAGAGCCGGCATTGCATTGAGGGAGGCGACCTCTTCGGTGGCAAGGATGCGCTTGACCAGCGGCCGGATCACCATGAACAGCACCACCAGGCTGAGCAGCATCATGACGCCGAGCTCGATGACGTACATCACGTCGTCCTTGGTGAACTGCAGCATGCCGAGGAGCCCGGTCGGCTCGGCGAGTGGGGCAACCGCCGGGGCTTCGGCGAATTTAAGGTTCACGACCTCGACCTGGTCACCGCGCTTCTGCTCGAAGCCGATCGCCGAGCGCACCAGGGTCGCAATGCGGTCCAGTTCCTCCTTGCTGCGCTCCTTGTAGATCATCTCGCCTTTGTCGTTCTTGGTATAGGTGCCGTCGACCAGCACCGCGACCGAGATGCGGTTGACCCGTCCGGCTTCCGTCACCTCGGTCTTGGTGGTGCGGGAGATCTCGTAATTGTTGGTTTCCTCGGTCTTCTTGCTCTGGTCGCGTGCATTCGCCGCATTGTTGTTGTTCTGATTGCCCGGCAGTTCATTGTTGACGGTGACCTGGCCGGTGTTGTCGGCGGTCAGGCTGGATTCTTCCCGCGTCTGGCTCGAGCGCAGCACCCGGCCTTCGGGATCGAACTTGTCCGAGGTCTGGGTGATCTTGTTGTAGTCGAAATCGGCCGAGAGCTGGACGCGGGCACGTCCGGCGCCGACCACCGAGGACACAATCGCCTCGACTTCGTTGCGCATCCGCTTCTCGAAGCCGGCGCGGCGCTCGTCGGCGATGGTGTTGTCGACATCGGTCGAGGAACCGGCGCCGTCGGCGAGCAACTGGCCGGCCTCGTCGACGATCGAGACCCGCTGCGGTTTCAGGCCGTTGACGGCGGAGGCGACCAGATGACGGATGGCCCGGATCTGCTGGGGTTCCAGCGCCCCGCGCACGCGCACGACGATCGAGGCCGACGGTTCGGGGGTCTCGCGCGCAAACAGCGGCCGCTCGGGCAGCACCAGATGAACCCTGGCCGCCTGGATGCGATCGATGGCGCGGATGGTACGGGCCAGTTCGCCCTCCAGCGCACGCAGATGATTGATGTTCTGGACGAAGCTGGTGGTGCCAAGCGCGTCGGATTTGTCAAAGATCTCGTAGCCGACGCCGCCGCCCTTGGGCAGGCCGCCCTCGGCAAGCTTCATGCGCAGCCGGGTGACCTTGTCCTTCGGCACCAGGATCACGGCGCCGTCGTTGCGCAGCTCGTAGGGAATGGCCTGGCGGTCCAGGTCCTTGATGATGGCCGAGGAGTCCTCGAAGCTTAAGTCGGTAAAGAGGGTGGTCATCTGTGGCGTGGTGACGCGCAGGATGACAAAGCCGAAGAAGCCGATCAGCGCGGCTGTCACCGCGACCATCGCCATCAAGCGTGAAGCGCCCAGACCCTTTAGGAAACTGACGAGACCCTGCACCAACCGCCCCTGAGATTCGGCCCCAAGAGCCGACTGGGCAATTATTGCCTATGGGATGGTTTCGATATGGTTAACGAAGATTAAGGGCCGGGGCGAAAACTTGAATATGAAAAAAATCGGCTTCGCGGAACGAGGCCGATTTTGATCAAATACCAAAGGTTTTTGAGAGGGCTTATTGCCGATATTGCTGGATGCGGGTGGTACGCAGTCCGGCAAGACCGTGCTGATCGATGGAAAACTGCCAGGAAAGGAATTCGTCGACGGTCAGCGTGTAACGGCTGCAGGCTTCCTCGAGGGAGAGCAGGCCGCCGCGCACTGCGGCAACGACTTCGGCTTTACGGCGAATAACCCACCGTTTGGTCCCGGGCGCGGGCAAATCCGCTATTGTTAACGGACTGCCGTCAGGCCCGATGACGTATTTTACCCTCGGGCGATGGGGTTCTGTCATGGCGTACTCACAAACTCTCAACCACTGAACTCACGGTAACAACCTACGCCTCGCGGCTTAAAATTTGCCTAAGCCCAAGGCTCCAATGCGAATCTCCTTGGAATCGTCGTAATTTCCGCAGTTCGGCCGCCTCAATTGCCAAAACTTTAAAGTTAGTTAGAATAATTCTGCAACCGAAGATTGTGGCAGTATTCGAAGCTGTCAGCATTCCAGACGCCGAAGCCGCGCCAAGGGGCGCGCCGTTGCAGCCCATTCAAGGTGAGCCCGTGGTTAACCGCCTGCCCCCGCGCCAAGCCGAACCGGAGCAAAAGGAGCTTGACCAGTCCGAGGGGTTCGAGATGGAGAGGCGCGATGCAAAAACCGCGCGATGCGCCCATTTCGACGATCGGCTGCGCCGGCGCGCGACGAGCGCTTGAGGAATGCCGCGGGAATGCCGGTCGCAGCGTTCGCGCGGAATCGGATCATGATCTCATCTTCCGGCTGAAACCGGTCAGCTGGTGATGGCCTTGATCTGGCTGACCGTATAAGTCTGGCCGTTGATCGTGAGCAAGGGCGGCGATTGGGTGAGGTCCACCGAACTGACCACGCCCTGGATCGCGGTGGAAACCGCCACGGAATTGCCCGAGGTGTCGGCGGCGGTGGCGGTCATCTTGTACTGGCCGTCTGGCCACTGCGTGCCGTCGGTGCCCTTGCCGTCCCAGACAAAGGGCTGATTGTCGCCGGCCTTGACCGCATAGTTGCCGGAGAAGACGGTCTGTCCGGTGCTGCTGGTGATCGAGACACTGAGGTTGGCATCCTTCGGGAAGCTCAGATCCCAGGTGGCCGAACCGCTGGACAGGGCCGCCGTGGAGCCGTCGACCACGGCGGTCTTGCCGACGAACGTCAGCGCCTGCGTCGATTGTGCGGTCTGCTGCAGCGACACCAGCGTGGTCAGCTGATCGTTGGTCTTGAGCTGCTGCTCGACGCTCGCGAATTGCACGAGCTGCTGGGTGAACTGATTGGTGTCCAGCGGATCGAGCGGATTCTGGTTCTGCAATTGCGTCGTAAGCAGCGTCAGAAACGTCTGAAAGTTTCCGGCGAGCGTGCTGCCGGCCGTCGAGTTCAGGGAACCGGATGAGGATGAAGACGAACTCGATGGCTGTGTCGTTCCCGAAACCACCGGGCTCGCCGTGTTGACTGCTGGTGTTGTCATGTCCGTCTCCTCAAACCCTGATGTCGACGCCGCTGCTCGATCCGAGCACGCGTCCATAGGTTCGACCCGCGACCGTAGCCGGGATCGTATCGTCTTCGCTGATCACGAGGCGCTGCGCGTTGCGCCCTGTTTCGTTGCCGTTGTTCTGCCCGGAAGAGGATTGGTCGCGCAGGCTGAATTGCAGGCCGCTATCGCCGGTCTTGAACCCGGCATCGTCGAGCGCGCGCTGCAGCTGGGGCGCGTCCTGGCGCAGCATCGACAGCGTTTCCGGCTTTTCCACCGTCAAATGCGAGGTCACCTGGCCGTTGCGATCGACATCGATGCGAACGTCGATGCGGCCAAGGTCGGCAGGATCGAGCCGGATCTCGAAACGGCTCTTGCCGCTTTTGGCCGAGGCAGCGATCTCGAGCGCGAGCCCGCTCAACGGTACCGGTGCATTGGTTGCGGCGGTGACGTTCAGGGCTCCCGCGGGAGCGGCCGTGGCCGCCGCGGTGGGGAGCTGCGGCTGGATCGCGCCGGTCACCTGGGTCCCGGCATCCGCCGCGTCGGCCGGCGCATCGGCGGTCGCGGTGACCGACGCATGGTCGCGGGCCACGGGTGCGGCCACCGACGGCGCATTGGCGGCGGCGTCGACTTTCGCGGCGTCGGCACCGGCATTGCCGGCAGCGGGCTTGGCGATGGTGGTCGTCTGGACGGCATTGGGCTGTAACGCCGGGACGGGCGTGTCCGTCGCGGACGGATCCGGTTTGGCTGAATTGCTGTCCGTGGCGCCCGATATCGTGGTCTTCGCCGGCGTTGCGCCGGACGTCTTGGGCTGCGTGGCTTTCGGCACGACCGGCGCCGTCGCGGCGACCGCCGCGGTCAATCCTTCGTCCGTCGCCGCGGTCTGGGTGACCGGCTGCTTTGCGGGCGTGGCGACGGGTGCGACTGCCGCGGCTTGAGCAGGGGTATTTCCCGGCGCTGCCCCGGCGGTGTTCGCGGTAGCGGCCGCCGCGGCGGTAGCGGCTACGGCGGCGGAATCGACATCGACCTTGACCTGCGCCGACGGCACCGCCGGCGCGGCGGCGGCGGGGGCCTGGGCGGTGCTGGCCGCGATGGCCGCCGCTGCGATGGCCAGGGGAGCCGTGGCGTTGCCGGTTGCCGGCGGCGCGGCCGGAGCATCCGTCGATATGGTGGCGACCGTGATCGCAACCGCGACCGGGTTCGGCGTCGTGACTGACGGCTCGCCTTGCTGCGCCGTACCAGCCTGATCGGTTGCGGAAGCCTTGTCGGACGACGGCTTGTCGCTCGTTTTCGCCGCGCCGTCTTTCGTGGTCCCGGACTTTGCCTTGGACCGCTGTGCCGCAGCAGCGCTGGCGTCGGCGTTGGCGGCGGCATTGGCGTCGGAGGCCTGTTGGGCGCTGGCGTTGCGGTCGTCGGAAGCCTTTTGGGTGGCCCGATCGGCGGAGGCCTCGCGCGACCGGGTGTTGTCGGCGCCTGCAGCCGTGTCGTCGGCGCGGCGCTGCGGTGCGGGTTGTTGCGCCGCCGCGGGGGCGACGCGATCATTGCCGGTGTCGGCGGGAATGCTGGAGTCGACCATCGCCCCGAAACTGTCGTTGAGCTGCGATGGGTCGGGCCGCGCGGATTTGGACGGCGCGTTCTGAAAGGACACGCTTGCTGCGGCTTCTGACGTGACACTGAACACGGGGCGCGGCCTCTCGAAATGAAACTTGACCAGAGATCAGCAAGGACCGGGCCATCCCGGATCGCATAAATTATCAAGTTATTTCAATGGCTTGAACGGAGACAAGGGAAACTACGGAGCCGCTCTCGCACCCCTCTTTTCTGCCCGGCGGCAAGATTTGCCGCTTCCGGCCTGCAAAAACCGATCGGCCGTGATTGCCTGCCGTGAATACGGCCTATATTAAAGAGCGGCTTTTCAGCCGTTTCCGGGAAAACCCGCTCGCCTTGCCGGAACCGCTCCTGAGCCCTCTAATACTCGCCGCAAAATGGCTGCCTGATCGCGCGGGATACGAAGCCGCCGCGATCGCATCAACGACCGGAACCATGCTCAACAGTCTCGATCTCAAGGGCCGTCCGCAGGACACCAGGGTCGTCGTCGCGATGTCGGGCGGCGTCGACTCCTCGGTGACGGCTGCGCTGTTGAAGTCCGAAGGTTACGACGTCGTCGGCATTACCTTGCAGCTTTACGATCATGGCGCCGCCACCCACCGCAAGGGCGCCTGCTGCGCCGGCCAGGACATCCACGATGCCCGCAACGTGGCCGAGCGGATCGGCATCCCGCACTACGTGCTGGACTACGAGAGCCGTTTTCGTGAATCGGTGATCGACAATTTCGCCGACAGCTACGCCTCGGGCGAGACGCCGGTGCCTTGCATCGAGTGCAACCGCTCGATCAAGTTTCGCGATTTGCTCTCGACCGCGCGCGAGCTCGGCGCCGCCGCGCTCGCTACCGGCCATTACGTCGCCTCGCGCCGACTGGCCGACGGATCGCGCGCGCTGGTTTGCGCCGCCGACGCCGATCGCGACCAGAGCTATTTTCTGTTCGCGACCACGCGCGAACAGCTCGACTATTTGCGCTTTCCGCTCGGCGACATGACCAAGCCGCAGGCGCGCGAACTGGCGCGGCGCTTCGGCCTCACTGTCGCCGACAAGCAGGACAGCCAGGACATCTGCTTCGTCCCGACCGGGCGTTACACCGACATCATCGGCCGGCTGCGACCCAACGCGATCGAGCCCGGCGATATCGTCGATCTCGATGGCCACGTCATCGGCGCCCATCAGGGCATCGTGCATTTCACCGTCGGCCAGCGGCGCGGATTGGGCATCGCCTCTACGGCGCCGCTTTACGTGGTGCGGCTCGACGCGGCCAGCCGCCGCGTCGTGGTCGGTCCGCGCGAGGCGCTGCGGATGGATCGCATTGCTCTGCGCGATATCAACTGGATCGGCGACGGCGCGCTCGATCGCGCAATCGGCGACGGTCTGGAGATCTTTGTGCGGGTGCGATCGACCCGTGCGCCGCAGCCGGCATGGCTGCGCGCGGCCGGCGGCGGCTATGAGGTCGAACTCGTCGCTGGCGAAGAGGGCCTTTCTCCCGGCCAGGCTTGCGTGTTCTACGACGCGCCGTCGGGCCAGGCCCGCGTGCTCGGCGGCGGATTCATCCAGAGCGCGACCGCCAGCAGCGCGGTGGCCAAGGGCGCGGTGCGACGTCAGTCCGTCGTCGAAGCGATGCGCGGATAAGAAATTTCAGGCAAATAATTTTCAAGGCTGGGCATGGCGTCAGATATCGACCGCGCGGGGGTCGCAAAGGCTTATGGGCGCTGGGCGCCGGTCTACGATCTGGTGTTCGGCAAGGTTTTCGATCACGGCCGTCAATCCACCATCGCGGAAGCCGACAGGATCGCCGGAGAGCTGTCCCGTCATGCAATTCGCCGGGGGCCAGGCGCCGCGTGGATTGGTCTCGACTGGCTGGGAGACGCCGAGGTTTCCCAGCTCATGTGCCTAGGCCCGGAACTTTACAATGGCGTT
>JBGPSI010000108.1:0-16244 GCA_041490045.1 Bradyrhizobium sp. | reverse complement strand
GGGCGCGATCGTTACGACGTATCCAGCTTGAAATGGGCGATCGGCGGCGGTGAGAAGACGCCGGAGGCGCGCATCCGTGCCTTTTCGGATTTGTTCACGGGAGCGCGCTACATCGACGCTTACGGCCTCACCGAGACCGTCGGCGGAGATACCTTCATGGAAGCCGGACGCGAGTTCGAAAAGATCGGATCGACGGGGCGCGCCATCGCCCATGTCGCGGTCGAGATCCGCGACGATCGTGGCAACCGCCTTCCTCCCGGTGAGGACGGCGAGATCTGCCTGCGTGGCCCGAAGGTCACCAAGGGGTACTGGAAAGACCCCGACAAGACTGCCGCAGCCTTCTTCGGCGACTGGTTTCGTACCGGCGACGTCGGCCATCTCGATGCCGATGGCTTCCTCTATTTGACCGATCGCAAGAAGGATATGATTGTCTCCGGCGGCGAGAACATCGCCTCCTCCGAAGTCGAGCGCGTGATCTACGAGCTGCCCGCCGTGCGCGAGGTCGCCGTCGTCGGTATGCCTGACGAACATTGGGGAGAGAAGCCGGTCGCGATCATCGTGCTCGCCGAAAACGCTGCGCTCGATCTTGCGTCGCTTGCGTCCCATTGCCGATCGAGACTGGCTGGCTTCAAGGTGCCGAAGGAGCTTGTTATTCGCGAAAGTTTGCCCCGAAATCCGTCCGGCAAGGTACTCAAGCGTGTGTTGCGCGCGGAACTAGAGGCTACGCGATGAGGCCGCTGCAGGCGACCGCGTACCGTGACCCGGTCACACGCGGCAGGCCGTCACCTGGCTGTTGTCGCCTGCCAGCAGCGGCGTCACCGGGATCAATCTTCCTGTCGACGCAGGCTTCATCGTTGGTACCGCGCGGGATGCGTGTAGCGGGCTACGCGAAGCGCCATAGAGATAAATTTGAGGGCATCAGATCACCATGAACATCGAATTGCCGCGCCGACAGCTCGACCTCTCCTCCGCCATCGCCGAGGCGGACATCCGCTGCCTTTTGATGGTGCTGGTGCATATGACCGGCGACGAGCGCTGGCTGGAACCGCCCTACAAGCCCAAGCGCGACGTGCGCCTGATCCCCGATCCCGACGCCGGAGTGCCCGCGCAAGTCCAGGATGAAATCCGCGCCGCGGTCGTAAGGCTGTTCGCGCAAGACACCCCAAAGCCGGTAATCACCGATCCCGGCGACGAACTGATCCTGACAATGATGCGCGCCTGCCTCGGCGAGAACGTCGCGCCCGAATACGCCCCGCTGATGCGGGAGGAAATGGGTTTTGTCCCGCGGCAAGCCCGCTGGAGCCAACGACCGGCAGACGAAACTCTCGCGCATCATCATGTCCTGATCGTGGGCGCCGGCGTCTGCGCCATCGCGCTTGCCGTGGCCCTCGGGCAACTCGGCATCGGCTACACCATTGTCGAGAAGAACGCCGAACTCGGCGGCACATGGTACGTCAACCGCTATCCCGGCTGCGGCGTCGACACGCCGAACCATTCCTATTCCTACTCCTTCGGGTCGCGAAACGCCTGGACCCGCTATTTCTGCCAGCGCGAGGAACTGCTCGAGTATCTGAAGAAAGTCGCTGATGAATACGGCATCCGCGAGCATCTGCGACTGCACACGCAACTCACCTCTTCACGCTGGGATGAGGGCAAACGGCGCTGGATCTCGACCCTGAAGACGAAAGCCGGCGAGGAAACGTTCGAATCGACGGTGCTGGTCAGCGCCATCGGCCAGCTCAACGACCCCTCTCGCGCGCATTTCAAGGGCGAGGAGGATTTTAAGGGCCTGATCCTGCATTCGGCGCTATGGCCGGACGACCTCAAGCTCGACGGCAAGCGCGTCGCCGTGATCGGCACCGGCGCAACCTCGATGCAACTCGTACCCTCCATTGCCGATCGCGTGGCATCTCTGACGGTGTTTCAGCGAACGGCGCAATGGGCGCGGCCGGTCGATGGCTATTCCGATCCGATCACCGACGGCGCGCAGTGGCTGCTCGCACATCTGCCGTTTTACGTGCAATGGTACCGCTTCAACATGTTCTGGCGTTACGGCGACGGCCTGTTGCCGTTCCTGCGCAAGGACCCCGCTTGGCCGCACCCCGATCGCGCGGTCAACAAAGGCAACGACCGGCACCGCGAGGAACTCACCGACTTCATCCAATCGGAATTGAAGGATCGTCCGGACCTGATCGAGAAATGCGTGCCGACTTATCCGCCCTATGGCAAACGCATCCTGCTCGACAATGGCTGGTACAAGACGCTTATGAAGCCAAACGTGGAACTCGTTTCTGACGAAATCGACCGGTTCACGCGCGACGGCATATTGACCAGGGACGGCAAGGAACGGCCGTACGATATCATCGTGGTCGCCACCGGCTTCAAGGTCACCGAGATGGCGGCGCGGCTCGACCTCACTGGCCGCGAGGGTAAGAATCTCCGCGACAAATGGGCCGGCGACAATCCGACGGCCTATCTCGGCCTCACCGTGCCGGACTTCCCGAACCTGTTTTGCATGCTCGGCCCCAATACCGGTCCAGCACACGGCGGAAGCGTGATCTTTCAGTCCGAATGCCAGAGCCGGTATATATCGGCCTGCCTGGTCGAAATGATCGAGCGCGGAATTGCGGCGGTCGACGTTCGCCAGGAGATTCTCGACGACTATGTCGGCAAGGTCGATGCCGAACATGAAGGGATGATCTGGACCCACCCGGGCATGACAACCTATTACCGCAACAAGAGCGGTCGGGTGTTTTCCGCGATGCCCTGGCGTTTCGTCGACTATTGGGCCATGACCCATGATGCCGACCTCAACCGATATCACCTGACGAAAGCCTAGGATGCGGAACGGCCACGAGGACCCCATCCCGCTGTCAGCCGACTATGTGCCGGGAGGCACTTATCCGGCTGATGTTTGCGTCTTGCGTTATGCGCTCGAACGCCATGCCAGGACCAGGCCGAACGAGATATTCGCGGCCTTCGAGGGAGGCGAACGCTGGACTTTTGCGCAAACACTGGAGCAGGTTGCCAGCCTTGCCGGCAATCTGCACGAGCTTGGCGTCCGCCAGCACGATCATGTCGTATTGGTGTTGCCGACCTGCCCGCTCGCGTTGCGGGTCATGTTCGCGGCCAATTATCTCGGTGCGGTCTATGTGCCAGTCAATCCGGCGCTGAAGGGCTCGTCGCTGGAACATGTTCTGCACAATGCCGGCGCCGGAATCGCGATCGTACATGACACCGTGCTCGCCCGCGTCCTCGCCGCAGCACCCGCTTCGCTGAAGACGGTCGTTTGCCCCTCCGATGAGGCCGTCTCGCTGAATGGCGATGTGACGGTTCGCAGCGTTTCCGCGATCACGAAACCGTCGGCACCGCCGCCAGCCCCGCCGAAGCCGATCCGGCCCTCCGACACGCAATCGATCATCTACACCTCAGGCACGACCGGACGCTCGAAGGGCGTGCTGTCCTCCTACATGCATGCTTTCTCCTGCGTGGGACCGGACGCCTGGAATTGCCTGACGCCGAACGACCGCCAACTGGTCCATATGCCGATCTTCCACATCGGCGGCGCCTTCATTGCAACTGTTTCATTATGCGCGGGAAGCTCGATCGGCGTGGTCAGCCATTTCCGAACCGAGGCTTTTTGGGACCAGGTACGCGAGCTGCAAATTACCTCTGCCTTTCTGCTCGGCGCGATGGCGACCTTCCTCCTGAAGCAACCACCGAGCCCGAGGGACCGTGATCATCAGTTGCGCATGGTGTTCATCGTGCCGCTCGGCCAAAGCGGAAAGCCGTTCCGCGAACGCTTCGGCGTCGATTTCTTCACGCTGTTCAATATGACCGAGATCTGCACGCCGCTGATTTCGCGCGTCAATCCCGTCAAGGATAATATCTGCGGCCGGCCGCGCGCGGGCGTCGAGGTTCGGCTGGTCGACGAGCAGGACTGCATCGTAAGGAACGGCGATGTCGGGCAACTGATCCTGCGCACCGAAGCGCCGTGGGCCATGAACCACGGCTACAACGCCAATCCGCAGGCGACCGCGGACGCCTGGCGCAACGGCTGGTTTCACACCGGCGACGCGTTCTTCAGAGATGCCGACGGCGACTACCACTTCGTCGACCGCCTCAAGGACGCGATCCGCCGCCGCGGCGAAAACATCTCGTCCTATGAAATCGAGGTCGAGCTGCTCAATAATCCCTCAGTGCGCGAGGCGGCCGCCATCCCCGTGCCGAGTGAGCACTCCGAAGACGAAGTGATGGTTGTGCTAGCGCCAGCCGCAGGTGCCACGATCGAACCGGAAGAGATCATCCGGCATCTTCAACCGCGCGTGGCGCACCACATGATCCCGCGCTACATTCGCATCATCGACGAATTGCCGAAGACGCCGACCGCCAAGGTTGAGAAGCACATCCTGCGCGGCGAAGGAGTTACGGAGGATACGTGGGATCGCGAACGAGCAGGCATCCTCATCCGACGCGATAAGCTCTGAGAAAGGAACGCTATGGAAAGGCCGCGCGTGCGAATCTACACGGACTACAAAAGCCCTTACGCCTTTGTCGCCAACAACCGCCTGTTCGCGCTCGAAGAGACGCACGGCGTCGAGCTGGAGTGGCTTCCCTATACGTTACGCGTCGCGGAATTCATGGGGACAGTCGAGGAACGCACGCCTCATTTCTGGCGTAAGGTGCGCTATGCCTATATGGATGCGCGGCGCTTCGCCAACGCCCAGGGCCTCACGATGAAGGGCCCGCGCCGAATCTACGATGCCTTCTATTCGAGCATCGGCATGCTGTTCGCCCAGCGCCACGGCTTCTTCCGTCCCTATCACGACACGGTGTTCCGGCGCTTCTGGAGCCACGATCTGGAGATCGACGATCTTTCGGCCATAGCAGGCGTGATCGCCTCGGTCGGCGGATCGGCCGTGGATTTTCAAGCCTACGCCGAAGGACCGGCACCCGCCGAACATGACCGCATTATTGACGAGGCCGAAGCGCTGGGTGTGTTTGGCGTCCCCACCATGGTCTTCAACGGCGAGCTGTTCTGGGGAGGCGATCGCATCGACATGCTGATCGAGCGCATCCAGAACCCGGAAGGAATTGCGGCCGCGCTCGGCAGCCGCCACCGGAAGCCAGAATGATAGGGTCGGGTCCGGCGCCGCGATGACTATTTAGCGACGAGCGGTTCCCAGCATCCGGTGCGCACGAGAATCGGTTGCAGCGCATCGCGATCTGCGACATCCAGCGCAGCAAATTTATCGCGAAGCTGATGGAGGCATTTCACCTGGTATTTGAATGGCGCGAAAGCGTAAGGCAGGCTCCACACCCCGATCTCCAACCGCTCAAGACCACGCGCAAAAGCCTCCGCATTGGCGACGAGGAATGGCAGATACAGTTCTCCCGCAATCCGCAGAAGCGCCTCAACCCACCGTTGAGGACGCGTTCCCGGGGATACCATTCGCCGTCCACGCCCGACGCGTCATCCAGACGCCAGACCCAGTGATCGGCGAAGGGTGCCCTCTCCCGCAAATCCGCATAGGCGTCGAGTCGGTCGCCATTTCGCTGGGCTGTCCGAACCACGCAAAATCGGCGAGCGACGGCCGGCTGCCGAAAAGATAATTGGTCATTGCCACATGCGGTTCGAAGGCCGCCAATATCCGGCGGTAGTCCACGACAGGTCGGCGCGTCACCATGCCCGCCGGCGCGCCGCTCAAGATGCTGCTCGATAGCACCGAACGGCGCAGCCCGCTGATCCTGACGAACTCATACGGTCGTGCTTGGACCTCGGACGGGTTTCGGACGTCGTAATCAAAGGCTTGCGCCCGCGCCGGCGTCACCGGCCTGACGTTCCATGACCTGAGAGGTCGGCGGTGGTCCGTTTGGCGCTTGCCGAGGCGACGGTGCCGCAGATCGCGACGTTCACCGGGCACAACCTCAAGGACGTCGAGGCGATCCTCGATGCCCACTACCTCGGCCGCGACGTGCAGCTCGCTGAAGCAGCGGTGTTGAAGCTCGAACAGAGAACAAAACTGTAAACCGAAGTGTAAACCGCGGCCGATTTGCTCGTTCTCTAGACCGCTAAGTTCTTGAAAAGCTTGGTGGGCGCACCAGGGCTCGAACCTGGGACCCGATGATTAAGAGTCAACCGTAAGCTCTTTTGATTCAATGCGTATTCCAACATGTTCACGTTTCGAGCCGCATTGAGATCACTATGGAATATTCCTTGGTCGGAATACGGGGACGCCGTGAAGGAGTGGTCGGATCGAACCGCACGGTCGGGGCTTCGATTCGGCAGACCGTACCGGTCAAGACAGCCGACACCACACCCCTGCATTTCCAGCCATTATTGGCTTGGGGGTTTGGCGGCAATCATCGATTCCATAAACAAACGGCCACAGCCCGGGGGTGGGAACTATGGCAGTCGCTGCGTTTGTCGAATTTGGGATACGACGCGCCGATAACCCGGCAAGTCAGAAATCGTTCCTGTGCTTCGTCGCCAGTCCGCGTCAAAGCCCGAACACCCAGACGGCCAAGATCGCGCCTAACACAGCTAGGCCGCTGACAGTCCAGCCCGTCATGTAAACCGCACCGTCTGTTTGCGGCTGCTCAACCATCTTATCCTGCCAATGCGTCATGACAGCCTCCTGAAATCTCTCGGGACAATCGCGGCGGAGGCTGCCGGTTCCATCACCCTGCCCAGCGACAGTCGCGGCGAAGGCTCAAATGCACCGCCGTCATACTACGGACGCTCCGAGTCAGGCCACTTATTTGTTAGGTGCCGGCCTCTCCGCGTGGTTGTGTGACCGACGCAACAAAACCAATGGGAGGAATGGGAATGAGAAAGTGGATTTTGGCCGCTGTCTTGGCCTTTGCCGCGACCGGCGCATCGGCCCAATATCTGGGAGCTGGATCAAACCCGAATAGCCACCCGGTGCAGGGCTATACGACCAACAGCGGCACCTATGTGCCGCCGCATCAGCAGACCAACCCCGAACAGCACCACGCGCGACAACTACGGCACCAGCGGTAACGTGAATCCGTATACGGGCGCTGTCGGCCACCGAACTCCGCGGTACTGAGTGGATGCTAGTGCGCTAACGGCTTCAGGCAGACAGACAGAGGCTTGTCGAATTCGGCCTCAAGAAAACGTCATGCCGGACGATGAGTGCGATTTGGGATCGCGGTAACTCGCCCGCTTAAGACGGCAGTTCTCATTTTTTCCGCTAACCAGAACAGAACGATCGCAGCAAACGAAAGAGCGAATATTTCGGCGGCGAACAAAAATGCTTGCATCGCATTTGTCATAGCATTCTCCACTCTCTGATTTTTCGCTTTGTTCCTCTTCAATCTCCGCACGGCGAATCCGGCGCCAGCAGGCCCTACTCGTCTGCTTTGTCATCTTGCAGCTTGCCGGTCAGGCTATTGATGAAATGCAGGGTGCCGCAGCCTGGACAGGGTACCGAGACGAGGACGTTCTCTTCGTCATCGGCGGCGTCCTCTAGCCAATGCTGGACGTTCATGCGCGTCCTAGGGCATCTGAATATTACGTGATGGCCCATGCCGGAAAGTATGGTCCGATGCCGCGGACAGCCAACTCCGGATGTTTACGTAGGTGTGGACTCCGGCGGAAACGAAGCTGGCCCTGGCGGTTGATCGTGCTATTCCGAACCCATGGAATTTTTCGAAAGGAGTGGCTTCACTGATCCCGACGCCGCCGCCCGAAAGCTCATAGAGATCGCCAACACGGTCGAGGCGGTCCAAGACCGCCGGATCTACATTGAGCTGGTCAACAGCCCCTTTCTCAAGGGGGGCGGCACACCCGATCAGTACCGCATCGCCCTCGCGAGAACTGTTACGTTGGGCTGGCTGTTGCTGCACGAGTGCGGCACCTATGTGAAGTTCACGGCAGCTGGTGCCGGGCTGTTCGCTTGAAGCCGAAGGGAAAACAAGGATTGCCACCCTTCAATGGCTAATTCCCCGACTCATCAGAAGCTGACATCTTGAGCCCGGGGTAGGTCAAAGCGAGATCCGCGATGACCCAGATCAGTCTAAGATTTGTAATTCCAACGGTGCTAGCCATCGTGCTGGGAATAGTTCTCGCGTTCTGCAGCGTCTATTTGGGGCACTACTTTGGCCCCGTCGATCAGGCGGAAGCCAATCAGTCCGGCGGCCGCGGAATTGCCGAGTTGCCAAATCCTGACGGGCGCTTTTCGCGCGTTTCACCTGCTGCTTTCCAATATGAAGTGAGCCGCCTGCGCGCGCCCGCTTGAAACAACAAAGGAACCGGCCCCAGCGCAGGGCTGGTTGCGCCGGGGCCGATTTGAACGTCGCCACGACCGGGCGTAACGTCCGTCGGCAACCCAACATATGCCGAGACTTCGCGCTGCCCTCTTTTGCTCGTCGGCAAGCCGGAACAGCTATTTACAAAACAAGGTCCCGCCTTTCGCTGGGGGCTGGTAGGCGGGACCTTGCCGGGTCACGAACCAGCGCGGCACCGTGACTCGGAGATATTCGCAGCACAGGCTGGCGAATTCGCGACCACAAGAAGACAAACTGGCACGGCTCGTGCCCCACCAATTAATAATCTGTTTCGGCCAGCGCTGCTCACCCCCATTGGTTCGTGTGGCGCGCTACTTTGCTATGGCTGGCGGGCGGCTGTGGCGGCACAGCAACTATTCGTTTGTTCCGTCTTCGGAACCGCGCATTTCGATTTACGTCGAGCGCAACGTGCGCTTCACTGTTGTCACCGGGTTGGGGTGCATTTTATAAATACTGACTTTTGGAAACCCGGCGAGCCGCAGAGCGAAAATGCCTGCGGCTTTTCGCTTTGATTATCTTGCAGGCGATGGTGAGCCCGTAGCCGACGCGGGAAGTTTAAACGGGCGCTGTGCTCCTACAGACCAGCGCGACCGAACCTGCCAGACCGAGTTCTAAATTCAAACGTGCCGTGAAAGCAGCACGAGCGCTGCTAGCACTACCGACCCGCCAAATAACCAGCTTACTAGGAAATTGAACTGGGGCGTTGTCTGATGCGGTTTTCGCCAGTGAGCCATCGGTCCCCCTTTTTCGCTTCGTTTGAAACGATAGCTGCGCTGTCTGCCAGTAGGAATTGGCGGGACGCGTTCTCCACTTCAATTTTCAATAACCGAATTCCACCGCACCATGTGCCGGTGGCTTACCCGCACGCACACGGTGGGCTTTTTCGTGTGTCTATCGCCGGAATTACCCGGCCACTAAATGACAGAAAATGAAAATGATATTGAACGACAAACAAGATTGCATCGACTCGATTGCCAAAGTCTTGGAACGTACGCCGCTTGGCGAAAAGCCATCGCGGTTAATTTCCCCGATGACCCCCGCAACATGCGTGCAGCCGAAACGCTCGAAAAGCTGGCCGTGGATGCGAATAACCTCAGCGACGAGCCGCCGAGACTCCTTCGCCGAGCTGACCATCGACGGACCAGATGGCTGGTTAACCGTCCAGTTGTCCTAAGCGAGCGCTTTCGTATAACTTTGCGATCTACAAAGTCCTTGGGAGACCTGCGATGAAAGCTTTCTTGCTCGCCTGCGTGGCTGCCTTGGTCGTGGCGGCCCTTGCCGTCGGCATCCTTAATCGGGTTCAACAACCCGTCGAACGGGCCTTTGCGACCACCGGTGTGCGGCTCTAGCCAATCCTGAGGCTGCCAACCAGCCCCGAACCGCCGGATTGCGGCTTACTCCGCAGGAGCTGCAGTCGGCTGAGGCCGCGTCTCGTTCACGCGGGTTCGAGCGTCTTGCTCCTCAAGCCAAAGGCTGTGGTGCTGCCTCGCCCAGTTGACATCGACGGTTCCGCTGCCCATCGCCTCGAAAGCCCCTTCCATGCCGATGCTGCCGATATAGATGTGTGCCAGCATCACCGCCACGAACAAGACCGCCACGATCGAGTGGACCATTTGGGCAAGCTGCATCCCTTCGATTCCGGACAGATAGAACGGGAACATCAGTTGATAGCCGGTGACCGCTGCAGCGGTGCCGCCGATGACGACGATCCAATAGATCGCCTTCTGTCCCGCATTAAAATGATAGGCCGTGGGGTGATCGTGACCGATCAGCCCGCCTCCCCTCTTCATCCAGTCGACATCGACCTTGTTTGGAATGTTGCCGCTGATCCACATCAGGAAGATCATCACAACGCCAATTGTGAAGGGAAAACTCAGATAATTATGGGCGTATTTCGCCCATTGCGACCCTTGGGAGAATGCTTCGAGCCCGATCAGCGGCAACAGCAGCGGGCGGCCAAAGGTGATATTCAGCCCCGAGACCGCAAGGACAACGAAGCATGTCGCCGTCATCCAGTGCACGAAGCGCTCGAACGCCGTGAAGCGGACGATGCTGCGCCCCGACCGGCCGCTCTCGAGCCGAACCATGCCGCGGGTTAGATAGAAGATCACTAGCACCGCAATCATGCCGAGGATGGCGATCCCGCCGATCCAGCGCAGCGTAACGTTGCGGAATTCACGCCAATCGCGGCCGGCCGGTTGTTCGAGGACGCCCGAGCGCTGATCGGGAATGCTGACGCGTCCCTGGACCCGGATGAGCTCCTGCAGAAGCTGCTGTTCCTTCACCGAGCTTGCGGTCGGGTTAACCTGCTGGGCGTTAGAGGGTATCGACGTGGCGACGGTCAGCAAGAACGCGCAGGCGCCGAAAACCAGGCGGATGTATTTTCCAAAAGACGCCATCAGCTCCCTCCCCGATATTTTGCCGCTCGCCGCCGCCCCGCCCTTAGGACTCGATGGTCTCGCGATAAGCGGTCTTCCAGCCCCAGGCCCCGGAGCCGTATCCGCGTTTGGTCACCCGCTCCTTGTAGATCTGGGCGATGATTTCGCCATCGCCGGCAAGCAGCGACTTGGTCGAGCACATTTCGGCACAGAGCGGCAGCTTGCCTTCGGCCAAGCGGTTCGCTCCGTACTTCTCGTACTCCTCCTTGCTGCCGTCGGCCTCGGGCCCGCCTGCGCAGTACGTGCATTTATCCATCTTGCCGCGCGATCCAAAATTGCCGACCTTTGGATATTGCGGCGCACCGAACGGACAGGCGTAGAAGCAATAACCGCAGCCGATGCACAGGTCCTTGGAGTGCAGCACGACACCATCGGCCGTGGTGTAGAAGCAATTCACCGGGCACACCGCCGCGCAAGGCGCGTCAGTGCAATGCATGCAGGCCATAGAGACCGAACGCTCACCCGGTTTGCCGTCGTTGATGGTGACGACGCGACGCCGGTTGATGCCCCAGGGCACCTCATGCTCGTTCTTGCAGGCGGTCACGCAGGCGTTGCACTCGATGCAACGGTCGGCGTCGCAGAGGAATTTCATACGTGCCATGGTCGTTGCTCCTTATGCCGCCGCGATTTGGCAGAGAGTGACTTTGGGCTCCTGCATGCCGGTCGCCGGATCGTATCCATAGGTAGTGATCGTGTTCGCGCTTTCGCCGAGAACGATCGGATCGGTGCCCTTCGGGTAGTTGTCGCGAAGATCCCGGCCCGCGAACCAGCCGCCGAAGTGGAAGGGCATCCAAGCGACGCCCTTGCCGACACGCTCGGTAACGAGCGCCTTCATCCTGGCCTTGGAATTGCCCTCGGCGCCCGTAACCCAGACCCAGCCGCCGTCTTTGATGCCGCGATCGGCGGCATCGGCCGTACTGATCTCGATGAACATGTCTTGCTGCAGTTCGGCGAGCCAGGGGTTGGTCCGCGTCTCCTCGCCGCCGCCTTCATATTCGACGAGACGGCCGGAGGAGAGGATGAGCGGGAATTGCTTGGCGATCCCCTTTTCCACAGCGGCCTTCTGCACGGAGAACCCGATGTTCGGCACGCGGAACTGCCTGGCATCGGGCAGCGTCGGATATTTCGAAACGAGATCGACACGTGGCGTGTAGATTGGCTCCCGGTGGACGGGAATCGGATCCGGCAATCCGAACGCGTTCATGCGCGCCTTGCCGTTGCCGTAGGGCACGCAACCGTGCTTCAGCGCCACGCGCTGGATGCCGCCCGACAGGTCAAGCGACCACGACACTGCATCTGGGTTGGCGGAATTCACCTTGGTAATGGTGGCCATTTCCGCTTCCGTCAGGTCCTTGTCCCAGCCGAGTTTCTTCAGCACGGCCAGCGTGAATTCCGGATAGCCGTCCTTGATTTCCGAGTCCTTCGAATAGGACCCGTCGGCGAGCAGGCTGACCTTGCGCGTCGTGCCGTCGGGAAGCTTCTCCTCGCGTTCGATCCCGAATCGGGGCCGGAAGGTGCCACCACCATCCATCACGGCAAGATTGGTGTTGTAGAGCAGCGGCGTGCCGGGATGCCGCACTTCCGGCGACCCCCAGCACGGCCACGGTAGGCCATAGTAGTCGCCGCCGACTTCCGGATCGTCCTTCGGCGCCCGCATCGTGACCAGATCGAACTTGTTCTGGTTCTTCATGTGCGCCTTGAGGCGCTCGGGCGACTGCCCGCAATAGCCGGTGGACCAGCTCCCGCGATTCATCTCGCGAAGCACATCTTCCGCTTCCGGCAGATTGTTCTCGACCTTGATGTTCTTGAACATCTTGTCGGCAAAGCCGAATTTCTTCGCCATCAGATAGATGACCTCTAGGTCATCCTTGGATTCGAAAACCGGCTTGACGATCTGCTCGCCCCACTGCAGCGAGCGGTTCGAGGCAACGCGCGAGCCTTTGCACTCGAACTGCGTGGCGACGGGAAGAATGTAAACGCCGTCCTTTCGCCCTGCCTCCACGGAAAGCGATGCCCATGTGGTCGGATGCGGGTCGGCGATTACCAATAGTTCGAGCGCCTTCAGGCCCTTCAGCGATTCGGGAATGCGCGTGATGCTGTTGCTGGCGTGTCCTTGCACGAACACCGCCTTGATATTGTCCTTTTGCGCGACGTCGGCCTTCGGCAGGATCGCCGCGTCGAACCAGCGGGTCAGCGGGATGCCGGGCGTTTCCATCAGCTTCTTGTCGTCAAAGCGCGAAACGAGATAGTCGTAATCGACCTCCCAGACCCGTGACCAGTGCTTCCAGGCGCCTTCGACAAGTCCGTAGTAGAACGGCAGCGTCACGATATCGAGGCCGACGTCGGTCGCGCCCTGGACGTTGTCGTGGCCGCGGAAGATATTTGCGCCTGTCCCAGGCTTGCCGACGTTTCCTGTAAGCAGGAGAGCAATGCAGCTCGCCCGCACGTTGGCGGTGCCGACCGTGTGCTGGGTCTGCCCCATGCACCAGATCAGTGTCGCGGGCTTCTCGGTGGCAAACATCTTGGCGACGCGCTCAAGCTGTGCACCCGGCACGCCGCTGACGCGCTCGACCTCATCCGGTGTCCACTTCTCGATCTCCTTGCGAACGTCGTCGAAGCCATAGACGCGTTGCTGGATGAACTCCTTGTCCTCCCAGCCATTCTTGAGGATGTGCCACATCATGCCATAGAGCACCGGGATGTCGGTGCCGGGACGGATCCGCACATAGTCGGTTGCATGCGCCGCGGTCCTCGTCAGACGCGGATCGACGACGACGAAATTAGCCCGATTCAGCTCCGCTCCCTCCAATAAGTGCTGCAGCGAGACAGGATGCGCCTCCGCCGGGTTACCGCCCCAGATGATCAGCGTCTTGGAATTCCTGATATCATTGAAGCTGTTGGTCATCGCGCCGTAGCCCCAGGTGTTGGCTACGCCCGTGACGGTCGTCGAATGGCAGATACGCGCCTGATGGTCGGTGTTGTTGGTGCCCCAGAATGCCCCGAACTTGCGGAACAGATAGGAGGCTTCGTTGGTCATCTTGGCCGACCCGAGCCAGTAGACGGAATCGCTGCCCGACTTCTCGCGAACCTGGAGCAGCTTGTCGCCGATCTCGTTGACCGCAGTGTCCCAGGAAACGCGCGTCCATTGCCCGTTGACTAGCTTCATCGGATAGCGAAGCCGGCGATCGCTATGGACCAACTCGCGTACCGAAGCACCCTTGGCACAATGCGAGCCGCGATTGATCGGCGAATCCCAGCTCGGCTCCTGCCCGATCCAGACCCCGTTGAGCACTTCGGCTGTCACCGTGCACCCAACGGCACAATGCGTGCAGACACTCTTGCGGATGGTCGCGCCCGAGGTGAGCGGCCCCGCAGCCGCGGCTTCTGCCTTGCGAACGCCGGTGGCCGGCAGCGCGCTCAGCGCGGCCAAACCGCCACCGGCCAGGCCGGACCGGCGCAGGAATGCGCGACGATCGAGACCTCCGGCTTGCCCCGACAGGGCCTCCGCGACTGATCCGCGGGATGCCACTTCTGAATGCTGGCGTTGTGTTCTCTTGATCAGCACGGCCGCCTCCTCACCCCGGATAACGATTGACGCGGTAGTACGCTTTTACGTGATCGGTTTCCTTGTAGCGCGCCTTGCGCTTCTCATCGTTGTCCTCGCTGTCGGCCTGCGCGGGCACGATCAGCGGCGTCGCCAGCGTCGCGCCGGCGCCGACTGCGCCAAGCCCGACCGTGCGAAGGAAATCACGGCGGCCGACTGTTGCTTTCTTTTCGTTCTTCATCGTTTCTCTCCCGGACCAATCGTCATTGGTCAGTTAGCGAACGTAAATGCTTCAGCTTCGATTTCCAGAAACCGGCGGCCAAGCGATCCCACCGATCGATAGAATTTGGCGCTCACCGCGCTTTCCATGTCGGCGAACAGGCGGCCCATCCAAGACGCTATGTGCTTTTCGAAAAAGGCGCGCTGTACTTCCGGCGGGGCCAGGAAGTGACCAGAAGCCTGGCCTGCCATTATCTCGCACAGCGTGGCCGCATGATCCTCCGGCTCGAATTTGTTCTCGGCCCGTTCGATGCCGAGTGAAGCGAGGTCTTCACGCAGGCGCGACAGCGGGCGCTCGTTGAGAAAGCCGGTCAGATAATAGGAGGCATAGGGCAGCAACTCGCCGCGCCCGAGACCAACGAATAGATCGAAATATTCTCGCTCGACAGCGGTAGTCACCGCCTTCGATGCGGCCTCGGCCAGCGCGGCATGGGCGCGACCGAGCGGCGTTGCGTCGCCGCGCAGTTGCGCGATCTCGCCAAGCAATGCGTTGGAGGGCGGGCATGAAAGCAATGTGGCAAGCAATAAGTATTCGCGGGCGCGGGCGGCGTCGACGGGATCGATCGCAGCATCTTCCACGGCAAGCTCGCTGTAGAGATCAGGGCGCAGTCGCTCGCGCGATACGCCGGTGGCGGCTTCGACGACCACCACCCGTTGGGCGGGCACCCTGTTCCAGTTCCAAACCGAAGGCTGCGCAAGACCGATCTTGCGTGCAAGCTGGGCTACGCCGCCTGCCGCGTCGATCGCGCGATTTAGTCCCTCATCGCGCACGTGGACCTCCATCCAAAGTGCCAAGGCGCGTGGTATTTGTTCAGCAGAGACTAGGCCGCGGGTCGGAGGCGGTCAATCGGTTCGACATAGTCTGAGGCTATGGCCTTTCGTCGGGAAGCTAACGGGGCAGAGCTCCGCCATGTGTGCGCCGCCGAAACGACGCCCTGTCTCCGCGATCGGTCTCGGGCGATTCGGGTTGCACTGCAACAGAGGCTGCTGGTTGTTCGTCCTTTGAACACTGCTCGGGGGTAGCGAGGTCGGCTATAGCTTCCGGGCTCGATTCACACACAGGATCGCCTTCTGAAACGACGGATCTGTGATCCTGCTTCTCTTCCGCGACCGCGGTAGCAAGGCTCTCTGCAGCGCTGCGCACGCTTCCGACGATCCGGCCGACAAGCCCCTCAAGCTGCTCTGCCGAGCAATCAAGCGGTCCAAAACCGGGCATCGCATCCGGATGGTTGAAGTCCCAGGCGTTCTCCGCGAGCCCGACGAAGTCCCGGATTGCGGGGTCGGAGGCCCAGGCGCGACGAAGCGCCGCACGGCCCAACTCCGGCGGAATGCCTCTGCGCAGGAACGCCGTAATGTCCGTCGCCGCGTCAATCGAATCGATTGGCGGCAAGCTCGAGATATCCACCTCGGCATTTGCCGGATTTTCGGCGGCGCCTGACGGTGCCGGGTTCGGCGCCTCGGCCGGCTCCGTCGACGGCGGAGCGTCAACGGCTGCCTTGGCGTCGCGCTTGCGACGAGACCAACGAGCCAGAAATTCCTCGTCGCTCATTCGTGCCCGCCTTCATCGTGACGACGCCGCGCGAGCGCCTCGGGATCGGCGCGGCGTTGCTTGCGCTTGAAGAACTCCCTCTCGACGTGGTGCTCGGCGACGAATTTTTCAATGGTGTCGC
>JBGPSI010000107.1:0-16298 GCA_041490045.1 Bradyrhizobium sp. | reverse complement strand
TGCACCCGTAAATGCGGGCCTCCGAACGACCTTCCACGCCCCCGCGCGCGGGCCTATAATTGCGGCAAAAGGAACCCCATGATCCACGTCTGCTCGCTCGCCGCCCTACCCGACACCGTCAAAGCCACGGGCGCCAGCCACGTGCTCACGGTGATGGCCAATGTCGACCAGGTGCAGCGGCCGGAATCGGTGCTTCCGGCCAATCATCTGAAAGTGCAGATGGACGACATCACCGAAGCGATCGACGGCTTCGTCGCGCCGTCGGATTTCCATATCGAGCAGGTGCTGAATTTCGTGCGCGGCTGGGACCGCGGCGCACCGCTGGTCGTGCACTGCTATGCCGGCATCAGCCGCTCGACCGCGAGCGCCTTTGCCGCCGCCTGTCTGCTCAATCCGCATCGCGACGAAATTGCGATCGCCAGGCAAATTCGCGCCGCCTCCCCGATCGCTTCGCCGAACCGGCTGATCGTCACGCTCGCCGACAAGGCGCTGGGGCGGGAGGGACGCATGCTGCGCGCGCTCGACGAGATGGGTCCGGGCAGCATGATGGTCGAGAGCCACCCGTTCCGCATCGATCTCGACTGATGCCCGCCCGGGCCGCCAGATGAGCGAAAAGCTTCTGACGCCGATCGAGATCGGCCTCACCGCCGCGATCGTCGCGATCGAGGGCAACGAGCCGGTGATCCTCACCGCATCCTCCGGCGACGACGGCAAGCTCGCCGGACTTCCGTTTGGCCCGTTCGACGCGGTGCGGCACCGCACCTTCGAAATCGGCTTGCGCGCCTGGGTCGAAGAACAGGCGGGATTGCGGCTGGGCTATGTCGAGCAGCTCTACACGTTCGGCGACCGCGGCCGCCACACCCAACCCGGCGACACCGATGCACACGTCGCCTCGATCGGCTACCTCGCGCTGACGCGCGCCGCCGACAATGCCGCGCGCGCGGCGGGCGCGACCTTCGAGCCCTGGTATCGCTTCTTCCCGTGGGAAGACTGGCGCGAGGCGCGGCCCACCATCATCGAGCGCGACATCCTTCCCGAACTCGTGCGCTGGGCCGGCCAGACCGAGCAGCCGGACACCGCACGCGCGCTCAGCCGCAAGGATCGCGTCCGGCTGTATTTCGGCACCGAGGGCGCGCATTGGGACGAGGAGCGTGCGCTCGATCGCTACGAGCTACTCTACGAAGCCGGACTGGTCGAGGAGGCGCGGCGGGATGGACGTCCTGCGGCATTAGCGCGCAAGTCGATCCCGAACCTCGGCGTTGCCATGCGCTTCGACCACCGGCGCATTCTCGCCACCGCGATGGGGCGGCTGCGCGCCAAGCTGAAATACCGACCCGTGGTGTTTGAACTTTTGCCGGGTGAGTTCACACTCACTGAATTGCAGCGCACCGTGGAGGCGATCTCAGGGCGGCATCTGCACAAGCAGAATTTCCGCCGGCTGGTGGAAACCGGCGCCCTGGTCGAACCGACCGGCGTGATGTCGACACAGACCGGCGGAAGGCCCGCCGCGCTGTTTCGCTTCCGCCGCGAGGTGCTGCAGGAGCGCCCCGCGCCGGGCCTGCGCGTCCGCGCGCGGCGCTGAAAATTCTTTGAAGCGGTTAAGCCCTCAACGCCGGGCCGATCGCCTGGAGGCTTGATGTTCGACTCGCCGTTCGATTTTTTTGCGCTGCTGATTGCCGTCGTCGCATTCATCTTCGCGCGCAAGGCGCTCAATCAGGCCGCCACGCTGCGGGCGCGGCTCGACGCGGTCGAAGCGGCGTGGCAGGCGAGGCCGGTCGGACCGGCGCTCATCCCGCTGCAGGAGTCCGAACAAACGCTGGCCGCCGCATCGCCCGGCATTGCCGCCGAACAACCGCCGATCGTCGCAACCGCCGAACCGGCCGCGCCGGTCGTGGAAGATCAGCCGGCCGTACAGCAAGCCGCCGCCACCGGCGGCCCCGCCGCAATGCCGCCGCCGCTGCCGCAAGCCGCGCCAGGCTTCGAGGAGCGCATCGGCACCCGCTGGGTGGTCTGGATCGGCGGCCTGACGCTCGCGCTCGGCGGCTTCTTCATGGTCCGCTATTCGATCGAGGCCGGGCTGCTCGGACCCGGCGTGCGCACTTTGCTCGGCGGCGCGTTCGCGCTCGCTCTGCTTGTCGCCGGCGAATGGACGCGCCGCAAGGAGAGCGTTTCGGCCATCGAGGCGCTTCCGATCGCCAATATCCCGGCGATCCTCACCGCCGCCGGTACGGCGGTCGCCTTCGCGACCGTCTATGCCGCCTACGCGCTATACGATTTTCTCGCGCCCGCCACCGCGTTCGTCCTGCTCGGGCTGGTGGCGCTCGGCACGCTCGCCGCGGCGCTGCTGCACGGCCCGGCACTGGCCGGTCTCGGCGTCGCCGCGGCCTTCGTCACGCCGATCCTGGTGTCGTCGGAGAAGCCCGACTTCTGGGCACTATATATCTACCTCGCCATTGTCACCGCCGCGGCCTTCGCGCTGGCGCGGATCCGGCTGTGGCGCTGGCTCGCGGTCACTACCATCGCCGCCGCGCTGCTGTGGACCTTCCCATGCCTTGAATGCGGGCCATCGATGGTCGGGCCGCACGACTTCCATGTCATCGCGGGGTTCGTGCTCGCAGCCCTGCTCGTGGTGTGCGGCTTCCTGTTCGGGCCGCCGGCCGAGGAAGGCCGGATCGAACCGATCTCGTCGGGTTCGCTCGCGGCGTATCTTCTGGGCGCAACGATCATCGTGCTGGCGAGTTTCCATGCCGATGCCGCCATCATTGTCTTCGCGATCCTGGTAGCCGGCGCGGTCGTGGTCGCATGGCGCGCCCCTTCCGCTACCGGCGCGGTCGCGGCCGCCGCGGCCTTCATCTTCGTCGTGTTCGTCGAATGGGCGGTGCGCGGCAATCCGGACATGCTGGTGCTGCCGGGCGGCCCCCTGCCCGGCATCGGCCCGGTCGCGACCGACGCCTCCGTCACGCTTCATCTGGTCACGGCGGCGATCTTCGCCGTGGGCTTCGGCGTCGCCGGATTCCTGGCGCAGGGCCGCTCGGTCAGCGCGATCGTTCCGGTGGTGTGGTCGGCTTCCGCGGTGTTCACGCCGCTCGCGCTGTTGATCGCGCTCTATGCCCGCATTGCCCATCTCGACCGCTCGGTGCCGTTTGCGATCCTGGCTGTGCTTCTTGCAGCGGCCTGTGGCGCCGCGACCGAAATTCTGACGAGACGCGACAACCGGCCGGGACTGGCGATTTCGATCGCGCTGTTCGCCACGGGTACGCTCGCCGCGCTGGCGCTGGCGCTGACCTTCGTGCTGGAAAAGGGCTGGCTCACGATCGCGCTGGCATTGATGTCGATGGGCACGGCGTGGATCTCGATGCAGCGGCCGATCCCGTTCCTGCGTTGGCTTGCGGCCATTCTTGCAGGCATCGTGGTGTTGCGCGTCGGCTACGAGCCACGCATCGTCGGCGATGCGGTCGGGTCCACTCTGGTGTTCAATTGGCTATTGTGGGGCTACGGCGTTCCGGCGCTGTCGTTCTGGGTCGGAAGCATTTTCCTGCGCCGCCGCGGCGACGACGCTCCGCTGCGCGCCGTGGAGGGGGCGGCGGTGCTGTTCACGGTGCTGCTGGCGTTCATGGAGATCCGTCACGCCGCGAACAGCGGCAACGTCTACCGCTTCAATCCCTCGCTGGTCGAGATTGGGCTGCAAGTCTGCGTCGCGCTCGCCATGGCGATTGGCCTGGAGCGATTGCGCATCCGCACCGGCAGCATCGTCCACAATGTGAGCGCAGTGCTATTGACCGCCTTCGCCGGCCTCGCCAGCGTATTCGGGCTGCTGCTGCTGGATAACCCGCTGCTGTGGCCGATCAATGTCGGCGGCCTCTTCGTCAACCGGCTCGTGCTGGCCTATGCCATGCCGGCCGTGCTGATGCTGCTGTTGTCCTATGCGGTGGCGGGACGACGGCCTGCCGCCTATGCCAATTCCATCGCGGCCGGCGCGCTGGTGATGGCGCTGAGCTATCTGACGCTCGAGATCCGCAGGCTCTATCACGGCCCGCTGCTGACCTCCGAGGTGACCAGCGGCGCCGAGCAATATACCTATTCGATCGCCTGGCTGGCGTTCGGCGTGGTGTTGCTCGGCATCGGCATATCGGTCAACTCGCAGCGCGCAAGGCTCGCTTCCGCGCTGGTGATCGCGCTGACGATCGTGAAAGCATTCCTGATCGACATGTCGACACTGACAGGCGTCTACCGCGCGCTGTCGTTCATGTGCTTGGGGTTGGTACTGGTGGCGATCGGCTGGCTGTACCAGCGCATCCTGTTTCGCAAGGAGACACCACCACCACCGGCGGCCGCATCCGTCACCCAGTCGGGAGGCTAGGCGCACGTCCGCTTCCGTCACCCAGGGTTCACGCGACGCCTGCTCGGTGCAGACATTTTCTGAACACAGTTTGAAATTCAAAAACGATATTGCTCCGACGACATATTTGCTGAAGCATTGTGCCCGGCGTAAACAGGGAGACACGGCCATGAGAGCGTTCGCCTGGCTGACGTGCGTAGCGGTTATCTGCACATGTCTTGGTATCTGCGCATATCCTGGCGTTGACGTTGCGTCAGCCCAACCCGCCACGATGGGATGCTCTTCGGAGCAACTGCCCAATGCGGCGCAGACTTTGCATTGCCGCGGCGGCGTGACCATTGTTGCCGAAAACGGCGCGGCGTTCAGGCTGCAGAGTCACAACAGGAACGGCGACGTGGGTTCCGTCGACCTGCAAAGCGGGGCATTGCTGGTCGATGCTCCAAAGCAGCGCGGCAAGAGCCGCTTCGAGGTGACCACGCCTCAGGCCATCGCTGCCGTGCGCGGCACGAAATGGGCGGTGGACACCAAGGAAACAAGAACGTCGGTTCTGGTCCTGAGAGGCCAGGTCGCGGTGCGGAGGCGGGCCGGTGCCGGCCAGGTCGTTCTTGGACCGGGCCAGGGCGTCGACGTCGATCCCGGAACCGGTCCCCTGATCGTCAAGCGATGGCCGCAGCCACGCGTGGATGCATTGCTCGCGCGGCTTGGACAATAAGCTTTAAGTAATCGTCTCGGGCAATGATTTTGGACAATGATCGTCGGTGAACGGCAGAACCTTCCAGACACTGGCTGCGCTCGTCCTGTCGGCGCTTTGGGCGCTGGCACTGGGACTGGGTCACTGGCGGGGCGACGTTCAATTTCTTGATCGTGCCGAGGGCGCGCTGACCGATCTGCGCCTGCTCGCACGCGGGCAAAGAGCCGCGCCGGATTCGGTCACCATCGTGGCCATAGACGACGATACCGCGGCGAAGAAAGGCGGCTACCCGCTGCCGCGCGCCGATCTCGCCGCCCTGGTCGAGGCGATCGCCCGCTTCGAGCCCCGTGTCATCGCGGTCGACTTGCTGCTGATCGATCGCGGCAGCGACCAGAGCGACGCGGCTTTGGCGCGGGCGTTCGACAAGCGCCCGACCGTGATCGCCTCGGCGGCGGTCTTTCCCGAAGCGACACAGTTAATGGAGACGGACGAGAACGGACTTCTCGCGCGCTTGCCGCGTGCGGAGAAATTCCTGCTGCCGCTCAAGGCATTCGCCGATCACGCCGCCGTCGGAGCAGTCAACCTGACCACGGACAAATCCGGCACGCCCAGGGGCGCCCCCATGCTGTTTCGAACCGGCGACAAGGTTGACCTGTCGTTCCCGTTGCGCGCCGCTGCATTGGCCGCCGGTGCCGGGCCGACCTTCGAGGCGGACCGCCTCACGCTGGCGGGACGGCAGACCGCCATGGACATCGACCATATCCTGCCGCTGGCGTTCTACGGCCGCCACGGCACGATCCGGACCGTCAGCGCGGCCTCCGTATTGAGCGGCAACGTTGCGCCGGAGGCCATTCGAAACCGGATCGTCGTGATCGGTGGCACCGTGACCGGTGGCGGCGACGTGTTCCCGACGCCGTTCGATCCAGTGATGCCGGGCGTGGAGATTATCGCCACGGCGATTGCCCATTTGACGGCCGGGGACGGGATCGTGCGCGACCGATCGACCCGCGCCATCGACGCTATTCTGGCCATCGTGCTGACGCTGCTGCTGATCGGCTTGCTGGCGTGGCGGCGCAGCGCGGTCGGCCTTCTCTCGATCGTGGCCGTGCTCGCGATCTGGGCGATCGGCAATTTCGTGGCTTTTATGCACGGCGTCTGGCTCAGTGCGGCCCTGCCCATCGCCGCCGCGGCTCCGCCGGCCATCCTGTTCGGCGCGGTCCAGCTTTGGCTGAACCGCCGGCAAGCACAGTATTTCGCCATGAAGAGCGACCTGCTGCAGCAATTCCAGGCGCCGGCACTGCGCAAATGGCTGACCATGAATCCGGAATTTCTCCTCAAGCCGGTCCATCAGGATGCCGCGATCGTCTTCGTCGACCTGTCCGGCTTTACCTCACTCAGCGAAACGCATGGAATGGATGCGGTGCTGGAGATGCTGAAGGATTTCCACACCCTGGTCGACCGGGAAGTGGTGGCGCGCGGCGGCGTCATCACCAGCTTTCTGGGCGACGGCGCCATGATCCTGTTCGGCTTGCCGGAAAGCACCCCGGACGACGCCAACAATGCCGCGCGTTGCTGCGTCGATCTGTGCGGCCGCATCGAACGATGGATCGAAACGCTGCCGCCGTCGATCGCGTCGCAAACCGGCTTCAAGGTGGGCGCCCATTTCGGCCCCATCATCGCATCCCGGCTTGGCGGCGGCAGCTATCAGCACATTACCGCGACGGGCGACAGCGTGAACGTGGCCAGCCGCCTGATGGAAGTTGCGGCCAGGGACGGCGCGGCGCTGGCGCTGAGCAATGATCTGCTCCGACAGGCCGGTCCGAATTGCGCATTATTCGAGTTTGGCGTCCTCACCGGCCCCAGTGAAACGCGGATCCGCGGGCGCGCGGGCGCGCTTTCAGTCTGGCTTTGGCGGAACGCTTCAAGCAGCGCCGATGAATCCCGTCCGATGCCGCAGTGATCCCTGCTTTCACAAGGCGCGACCGGAAAATCCGACGAAGCGATCTATCGTCCCCCTCGGCCCCGATTTTCAACCGCCAGCTTGTCAGGCCGCCCGCACCGAATTGAGGAATTTTCCGACTTCGAGCTTGAGGCGGTTGCTGTCACTCGAGAGCGATTGCGCCGCCGAGAGAACCTGCGACGAGGCCGAGCCCGTCTCGCCCGCGCCCCGCTGCACGTCGGTGATGTTGGATGAGACCTGCTGGGTGCCTTGGGCGGCCTGCTGCACGTTGCGGGAAATCTCCTGCGTCGCCGCGCCCTGCTCTTCCACCGCAGCCGCGATGGTCGAGGAGATCTCCGACAATCTCTCGATAGTGCCGCTGATCTCCTTGATCGCCCCGACCGATTCCTGCGTCGCCGCCTGGATGCCGGTGATCTGCTGGCCAATCTCGCCGGTCGCCTTCGCGGTCTGCTCGGCGAGCGCCTTGACTTCGGAGGCCACCACGGCAAAACCGCGGCCGGCGTCACCGGCACGCGCGGCCTCGATCGTGGCATTGAGTGCCAGGAGGTTGGTCTGCCCCGCGATGGTGTTGATCAATTCGACGACATCGCCGATCCGCGCGGCCGCCTTCGACAATTCGCTGACGCGATCATTGGTCTTGCGCGCCTGGTCGACCGCCTCGCCCGCCATCCGTGCCGATTCCTGTACCTGGCGGCTGATCTCGGTGATGGAGGACGCCATCTCCTCTGTCGCCGAAGCCACCGACTGCACGTTGGTGGAGGCTTCCTCGGACGCGGTCGCGACCATGGTGGTCAATTCCTGCGCCCGCGCCGCGGTCGAGGTCAGCGTGCCGGCGGAAGCTTCGAGCTCGGTCGAGGCTGACGACACGGTTTCAACGATCTCGCCAACCGCGGATTCGAACGTGTCGGCAAGCTTGATCATGTCCGCCTTGCGCTGCTTGGCAGCGATCTGATCCTGAGTGGCCTTGGCTTCGGCTTCCTCGCGCGCTTTCTGCTCGGCCCTGACCTTGAAAGTCTCGACTGCCTGCGCCATGTCGCCGACCTCGTCCTTGCGGTCCAGACCGGGAAGCACCACGCCGAAATTGCCGCCGGCGAGTTCCTTCATGCCGGAGGTCAGACCCGACAGCGGCTTGATGATGCCGCGCGCAATCAGGAACGCGATCAGCAGGCCGAGCACGACGGCGGCACCGGCCACGATTTCCTGCATGATAATGGTGCTGTTGATGCGCTCGTCGGTATAGGCGGTGGTCTTCTTGAAATTCTTTCCGATCACTTCCACCAGCCCATCAAGCTTTCCGATCGCGCTGATGGTCAGGGGGCTAATGGATTTGTAGTACAGCTCATCACCCTGCAACAGACCGGGCCCGGCTTTGTCAAAGGCCCGGCCGTACTTGATCACGCTCGCCTTGATATCCTTCAGCGGCGCGGCGAGTTTCGGCGGCAGGTCGGCGTTCTCAAGGGCCTCGATATGGTCCATGGCCTTGCCAAGATTGGTCTTGAAGGCGGCGATGCCGCCGGATGCACGCGTCGTCAGCATCCGCCAGCCGGCGACCTGGACCATGAGGATTTTGGCCTCGAGGGGAGCCGCTTCCTGCGAGAACTCGCCTCCTTCCGCGGCCTTGACGAATTTCTGAACGTCGGCCGCCAGTTTTTCACCATCGGTGAACAGCAGCGCCCGACCTTCCACCATCTGATTGACCGCCTCGCCGAGCGCGAGGCGCTTGGCCTTCAAATCCTCGACGTCCTTCGCTATTCCTTGAAAGATGCCGCGCCGCTCGTTGGACACGGCCAGCTTGGCGGCCGCCTCCAGAAGTTCGCTTGCCTTGTTCAGCCGCTTCTCCGCTTCCGCGAAGGAGTTCTCGTCACGATCGAACGCATAGCGCAGGATCGCCCGGCGGCCTGCCTGCAGTTCGGTCGCGATTTCGCTGGCCCGTATGGTGTTGGCAGACTGTACCGTCAGCAACCTGACCTGGTCGTGAATCTCTCCCAACTGCCACACCCCCAAGGCCGCCAGGCCTGCGCAGAACAGCACGAGCGCGCCAAAGCCGGCGTAGAGCCGGCCGCTGATTCGGAGATTGAGAAACGACATGGACCGGTCCTTGCTGATGCGACACGTAGACGAAACTCAGGCGCGAGCGGCACGAACGGTTCCTGCCGACTCCACACACCGAGCGCCTATGAGCAATAGCGTCGCGGTTCCACGTTACCGTTAACTTCCTCCTCGTAAAAATACGGTGAATTCCACGAGACAACGCACGCATCAGCCGGCCGATGGCACTGCGCGTCTCGGCGACGGCGATTCACCCCGGCAGAACAATCGTGGGATTGTATCAATGGACGACAGCGAGGATCGCCAGGCTCGCCGGCGCGATCTGGTCGATCAGCCGAGCGATTCCGCGACGAGGCGGATTCTGAATACAGGCTGCTTTGACTCGTCCAGAAGCTCCATATGCCATTCGGCGTTTGGCTTCAGGCTGCGCGAAATTCCGCCAAGCAGATTGGCGCAAACCTTGGTCATCTGCCTCGCGGCTCTCGAATTCCGATCCATGGTCGGAAGCACCGGAATAGCGACCATGCCTGATCCGGAAAAAATACAGCGACATTGTCGAACCCGTTTGCTTGGGCCGCCCCCACAGCCTGTCGATTTTCGACAAGTTGGATTGGAAGTCGCTACCAACACATGAAAGTGCCGGTCCGTATGATTACGGCATCGCGCCGCGGTGCTCGCGGCCGTCCGCGATGGAACCAGGCGGGATGATGGCTAAAGGCCGCGCTCGGTCAGTCGGTCGAGCGGCGCAGTTCCGGCGCGCCTTCCTGCTTCGAGGATTCAGGCTTCGTCTCGGACTTGATCGGCTCGATCCGCGCGGCCTCGACATGCGGGGTCTCGATCCTCGCGGTCACTTCGGCGTGCGACGCGCCGACCGAGCCTGTCCGCTCCGCCGCACGTAGCGAGCGCGGATGGACCACCGCGCGCGCCATCAGCATCTGCGCCGCGCCCTGGTGGTGGAAGTCGCAATAGGCGAAGCCCATGCCCGAAACCGATCCGCGGAAACTGCGATCGTCTTTCTTCTCGAGATTGAAGCACGGCTCGAACGGGATACCCTTGATCGAGGCGCAGACGGCCTGGCCGCGGACCTGCAGCGTGTTGCCGGGCAACCGCATATGCCGAATCGGACCGGAGCCCGAAAATTGCACCGCGCCGGCCACGCCCATGTCATCGAGGATTCGGCCCGCGCCGCGGGTGCCGTCGAAACAGGTAAATGCGAACACCTTGCCGGCGACAAACTTGCGGGCCTCATCGGCATTCATCGCTCCAGCCATGGCCGGCACAATCAGCGCACTGGCCGTAACGGCCCCCAACACGAAACGCGCAAGCATGCTGTAACTCCGACTGTACTAGAGCGCGGGCAACGCCTGATATTCTTTACCCGCTGCTTACCATACCAACCGTGGCAACATTAGGTACCCCACCGCATCCTCAACCTAGGCCGCTGGATTTGTTAACCTTACTTTTGGCAACTCAATGAACATTGGAGCAGCTAGGTTGGTAAAGTCTGAACGCCATTAGAGAATTTTTACCACGATTCGACCGCGAACCTGCCCGGCAAGGATTTTGGCGCCGGCCTCGATAACCCCACCCAAGCCAATTTCATGAGTGATTTCAGCTAGTTTTGCCCGATCCAAGTCGCTGGCGAGCCGGCTCCAGGCGGCTTTTCGCTGCTCGATCGGGCACATCACCGAGTCGATGCCGAGAAGGCACACCCCGCGCAAAATAAACGGCGCCACCGAGGTCGGCAGGTCCATGCCCGCGGCAAGGCCGCAGGCGGCGATCGCCCCGCCATATTTCGTCATCGAGAGCAGGTTGGCCAGCGTGGTCGAGCCGACGCTGTCGATGCCCCCCGCCCAGCGCTCCTTGGCCAGCGGCTTGGCCGGTCCGGACAGCTCATTGCGGTCGATCACCTCGGCCGCGCCCAGGCCCTTCAGATAAGGGGTTTCGGACACGCGGCCGGTGGAGGCGATGACGTGATAGCCGAGTTTCGACAGCACCGCGATCGCGACCGAGCCGACCCCGCCGGCGGCGCCGGTGACGACGATCGGGCCCTGCTTCGGGGTCAGACCCTGCTTTTCCAGCGCCAGCACCGAGAGCATCGCGGTGTAGCCCGCGGTGCCGATCGCCATCGCGTCGCGGGCTGACATGCCCTCGGGCAACCGCACCAGCCAGTCGCCCTTGACGCGCGCCTTTTCGGCGTAGGCGCCCAGATGGGTCTCGCCCATGCCCCAGCCGTTGCAGATCACCTTGTCGCCGGCCTTCCATTGCGGATGCGACGACTGCTCGACCGTGCCCGCGAAATCAATGCCTGCGATCATCGGAAAGCGCCGCACCACCGGCGCCTTGCCGGTGAGGGCGAGACCGTCCTTGTAATTCAGCGTCGACCATTCGACCCGGACAGTGACGTCGCCTTCCATCAACTCGGCTTCGTCGAACTGGGTGAGCGCGGCGACCGTGCCTTTTTCCGCCTTGTCGATCCTGATGGCCTTGAACGTTCCCAACGCAAGTCTCCTGACGCCTCTGGTTTCCGGATTTTGCCAGATTTTGGACGGTCTAGGCCGGTTGCGCAACCGGGCGCGGCACCGGCGCCTCGACGATCGGCAGGTTGATCAGCGCCGACAGCACGCCGAACAGCACCGACAGCCACCAGATCGGCGTGTACGATCCGAACTTCTCGAACACCACCCCACCGAGCAGCACGCCGAGGAAACCACCGACCTGATGGCTGACGAAGGCAAAGCCATACAGCGTCGCAAACCAGCGCGTGCCGAACATGATGGCCACCAGCGCCGAGGTCGGCGGCACCGTCGACAGCCAGGTCAGGCCAGTGATGGCGCCGAACATGATCGCGGAGAAGCTCGTGATCGGAAACGAGATGAAGGCCATGATCGACAGCGCGCGGGTGAAATAGATCGCCGACAGGATGTAGCGTTTCGGCAGCCGGTTCTGCAGCCAGCCGACGCTGAGCGAGCCGACGATGTTGAACAGCCCGATCGCGGCGATCACCCAGCCGCCGGTTTGCGCGGGTATGCCGCGATCGACCAGATAGGCCGGCAGATGCACCGTGATGAACGCGAGCTGGAAGCCGCAGGTGAAGAAGCCGAGCACCAGCAGCACATAAGAGCGGTGGCCGAACGCCTCGGCGAGCGCCGTCTTGAACGACTGCTGGGCCGCAACAGGCACGTGGCCCGAGGTCGCCGGCGGGGTGGCGAGCGCGAACGACAGCGGCACGATCAGCAGCATCAGGCCCGCGAATACCATCAGCGCGGTTTCCCAGCCGAAATTGCCGATCATCGCCACGCCGAACGGCGCGAACAGGAATTGCCCGAACGATCCGGCGGCGGTTCCGGCGCCGAGCGCCAGCCCCCGCCGCTCAAGCGGCAGGAGCTTGCTGAACGCCGACAGCACCAGATTGAACGAGCAGCCTGAAAGGCCGAAGCCGATCAGGACGCCGGCACCAATGTCGAGCGACAGCGGCGTCGTGGCATAGCGCATCATCAGGAGGCCGCCGGCGTAAAGCACGGCGCCGACACACATCACGCGCATGACGCCGAACCGGTCGGCGATCGCTCCTGCCACCGGCTGGCCGAGGCCCCACAGCAGATTCTGAACCGCAAGCGCGAGGCCGAAGATGTCGCGGCCCCACGAAAACTCCCGGCTCATCGGCTGGACGAAAAAGCCGAGGCTGGAGCGGGGCCCGAAGCTCAACAGTCCGATTGCGCAGCCGCAAATGATGATCACCAGCGGCGTGCGCCAGCTTGGCGCCGCGGGAGACAGACGGAGATCGCCCTCGGTGGCGGCCATGCAAATTCCTTCAAACGGTTGGGCGGATCACGGAAGAGATTTTAGCGGGCACGCGAGGTGCAAACACGCGCCGGCAAATCGACGCGGAGCCGAAGTTAATGCATCCGCATGAAAACCCCAACCACGATGTCAAACAAAGGTCCCGCCGCATTGCAGCGTTGCAAATCGGGGCGGACAGCCCTGACGAATTTAGCCGGCTTGCCGTCTGGCGAAACCCAAGCGCCCATGTTATCTTAGATTTGCTCGCTATGAGGATAAGTCAAATCCCCGTGACACGCGAACTCTCCCGCAAGGGATGCGGGATGGTTCGGACCCAGACCACGTAGCTCAAGGAAACTGCCGGCCCCAAGAGGCCGGATTTCTCAACACCTATATATACTCAATATGAGTATATATAGGGAGGCAAGGGAGGCCTGCCATGCCGATCGCTGGAATCTATGGTCGCGAAGATTTCGACCCGCCCGCTCAAGGGCATCCCCCCGTCCAGGTCAGGGACCGCGTCAGCCCCGCCCGGCGCGCAGGTGCGCTGCCGATGCCGCCGCTGGAATGGACACCCGAGGTCGAACGCACGACCGCACATCTCTATCAGCGGGTCAGGAACGTGATTTCGCCGGTCGAGTGGCCGTTGATGGCGCCCACCATCAAAGCGATCAACGAGCTGAAGGTGACCCGCGACGCGGTCATCCTGGCGCATAATTATCAGACGCCGGAGATTTTCCACTGCGTCGCCGACATCCGCGGCGACTCGCTGCAGCTCGCGATCGAAGCGACCAGGGTGAAATCCGACATCATCGTGCAATGCGGCGTTCACTTCATGGCGGAGACGTCGAAGATCCTCAATCCGCACAAGACGGTCCTGATCCCGGATTCGCGCGCCGGCTGCTCGCTGGCCTCGAGCATTACGGGCGCCGACGTACGGCTGTTGCGCGAGCGCTTTCCGGGCGTGCCGGTGGTTGCCTATGTCAACACCTCGGCCGACGTGAAGGCGGAGGTCGATATCTGCTGCACCTCGTCGAATGCAGTCCAGGTGGTCGAGAGCCTGAACGCGCCGACCGTGATCTTCCTGCCGGACCAGTACCTGGCGCGGTATGTCGCGTCGAAAACCGGCGTCAAGATCATCGCCTGGAAGGGCGCCTGCGAAGTGCACGAGCGTTTTACCGGCGACGAGCTACGGAGCTATCGCGAGGCCGATCCATCGGTGCAGATCATCGCGCATCCGGAATGCCCGCCCGACGTGCTAGCCGAAGCCGACTTCACCGGCTCGACCGCGCACATGATCGATTGGGTCCGCAACAAGCATCCCCGGCGCGTGGTGATGATCACCGAATGCTCGATGGCCGACAACGTGCGGGCCGAACTGCCCGACGTCGAGATGGTGCAGCCGTGCAACCTGTGCCCGCACATGAAGCGGATCACGCTGCCCAAGATTTTGGAGTGCCTGCTCGGCTTGCGTGGGGAAGTCACGATCGATCCCCTGATCGCCGAGAGGGCGCGGCGCTCGGTGGAGCGGATGATCACTCTGAAGAACTGAAACACGCCGTCGGCTCCGCGAAAGCGGGGACGGCGAAGAGGTACAGCCATGCCAAATCAACTTCATGACCTTACCCGCAACGCCGACAATATCGTCATCGTCGGCGGCGGGCTGGCCGGGCTGTTCTGCGCGCTGAAACTCGCGCCGCGCCCGGTCACCGTGATTTCCGCGGCACCTCTGGGCCAGGGCGCCTCGACGGCGTGGGCGCAAGGCGGCATCGCCGCCGCGGTCACCGAGGGCGACAGTGCGGAGGCGCACGCCGCCGACACGGTCGCGGCCGGCGCAGGCCTGGTCGATGAGGCGATCGCGCTCGGCATCGCACGCGAAGCCGTTGCTCGAATCCACGACCTCCTGCGGTACGGCGTTCCCTTCGATCGCGATCTCGAAGGCAGGCTCGCGGTCGGCCGCGAGGCCGCGCATTCCGCACGGCGCATCGTTCATGTCCGCGGCGACATGGCAGGCAAGGCGATCATCTCGGCGCTGACCGAAGCGGTGCGCGCGACACCTTCGATCCGGGTGATCGAAGGCTGCGCCGCCGAGGCACTTCTCACCCAGGACGGCGCGGTCACCGGGCTGCAACTGCGGAAAGTCGGCGACGCGCTTGCAAAACCCGTGACGATCGCATCGCGCGCGGTGGTGCTGGCGACCGGCGGCATCGGTCATCTCTATGCCGCGACCACCAATCCGGCGGAGGCGAGCGGGCTCGGCCTTGCGATCGCCGCCCGCGCCGGCGCCGACATCGCCGATCCGGAATTCGTCCAGTTCCACCCGACCGCGATCATGGTCGGCCGCGATCCGGCGCCGCTCGCGACCGAGGCCTTGCGCGGCGAAGGCGCGACCTTGATCAACGAGGCCGGCGAACGCTTCATGCTCGCGCGGCATCCGCTGGCTGAACTCGCGCCGCGCGACATCGTCGCGCGCGGCGTGTTCGCCGAAATCGCCGCCGGCCGTGGCGCCTTCCTCGACGCGCGAGTCGCACTCGGCGCGCGCTTTGCCGAAAAATTCCCGACCGTTTATGCAAGCTGCGTGGCCGCCGGCATCGATCCGGCAAAACAGCCGATCCCGGTCGCGCCCGCCGCGCATTATCACATGGGTGGCATTGCCGTGGATGCGCGGGGCCGCACCTCCTTAAGCGGATTGTGGGCCGGCGGCGAAGTGTCGTCGACCGGCGCCCACGGCGCCAACCGGCTGGCGTCGAACTCCTTGCTCGAGGCCGTGGTCTATGCCGCGCGCATCGCGGAAGATATCGAGGGCGGCACGCTTCCCGCGCTCGGCCGCCTGACCGCAGTGCCGGACCTGCGAAATTCCGCAATGCCGGCGCGGCAGGAAGCAAGCCTGCGCGCGATGATGACCTCGCATGTCGGCGTGATCCGCGATGGCGAGCATCTCGCCGAAGCCGTGCGCACATTCGCGTGCCTGGAGCGGGATGCCGGCAATGTGGCGCTGCGCAACATGGCAACCTCCGCGCTTCTGGTCGCAGCGTCGGCATGGGCGCGGCGCGAAAGCCGCGGCGCGCAATACCGCACCGATCATCCAGCCGAGCAGCCGGAGTTCAGGCATCGCACCAGGACCACGCTCGCCGCAGCGCGGGAGATTGCGGCCTCGCTCGCCGAGCACGGCACGGTGTACGCACCGCAACCGATCAGCGTCTGAAATGGAGAGCGACATCGTGACCACACCTGCCTCACTGCTGCATTCGGACGCGTTTCTGTCGCCGCTCGCCGTCGACGAGGCGGTTTCTCGCGCGCTGGAGGAAGATCTCGGCCGCGCCGGCGACATCACCTCGATGGCCACCATTCCGGAAACGGCCCCTGCCCGCGCCATTCTGGTGGCGCGGCAGGCCGGTGTGATCGCCGGACTGCCGCTGGGGGTTGCGACGTTTCAGAAACTGTCGCCGGACCTGCACATCGAGGCGCATTGTCGC
>JBGPSI010000106.1:0-16462 GCA_041490045.1 Bradyrhizobium sp. | reverse complement strand
GCGCCGGGCACCGCGAGCAGCGCGGCCGAGATCAGCCCGCCGGTGGAGGATTCCGCGACCGCGATGGTCTGCCGCCGCTCGATCAGTCTTGCGGCTATCTTTTCGGCGATCGCAACCAGGTCTTTCATCGGCTCTCAATTCCTGTGCAGGATTCGTTTCAGCAACGGCTTCTGGTCCGGCTTGTCGGCGAGCGAGTGATAGACCACGCGAACGAAATTATTGCCGGCGAGTTCCGTCGGCGCCCATTTCGCATCGAGATCGGCGAACGGTTTTGCGGCGACCACGTCGTCCTCGTTTTTTCCCTGCTTGACCAGCTTCGCCATGCGGTCGCGCGCAGTGACCAGCATGGTGCGGTATTCGATCAGGGCGGCCCTGTCGGCGATCGGCCCGTGGCCCGGCACGATTCGGGTCCTGGCGTTGGCCAGCTTGAGATAGGCGTCGGTGGCGGCGATCATGCCCTTGACGTTGCCGCCATTGGCGAAATCGATGTTGGGATAGCGGCCGTTGGTGAAGGTGTCGCCAGTCGACAGCACGTTGGCGGTCTTGAACCAGACATAGGTGTCGCCGTCGGTGTGCGCGTTGGCGATGTGTTTGAGGTCGGCGACGCGTCCCCGCAGCCTGATTTTGTACGCTGCGGCATAGGTCTTCGACGGTAGCGCCTCCGGCGCCGCCGGCGGCGCCTTGGCGCCGGTCAGGCCGTTGGTGGTCCCGGCGGCCAGCCGATTCCTGACGTTCTCCTGGGCGACAACGATGGCGCCATCCTTCGCGAAGGGCGCGTTGCCGCCGGTGTGGTCGCCGTGAAAATGCGTGTTGATGAGATATTTGATCGGCTGGCTGGAGACGAGCACGATGGCGGCCTTGATCTTGTCGTGCAGCGGCGCGAACTCGCCGTCGACCATGATGATGCCGTCTTTCGACACCGCCACGGTGATATTGCCGCCCTGGCCTTCGAGCATATAGACGTCGTCGCCGAGATCGGTGGTCTTGATTTCGACCTTCGAGAAATCCGGCGGCGGTGGCGCGGCCGGCGGCGTTTGCGCGAACACCCCGCCGGACAGCGCCAACATGGCGGCGACAACGGCCATTTTCACCTTGTGCATAGCAACTCCCCGCACCGATTTGGGATGTCCTAGCACAGGATTGCATAGGTGCCGAATAGGGACCGGCGGGCTCGAAGATGGACGGCCAGACCGTCGCGCCCTATGCTGTGGGCCGAAACGCGCCGGATTCAACGGGTGCTGCGAATGCGAGGAAACCAGAGGTCATGACGTCACCGATCGCGGGCGGCGTGGATTGCGATCTGCACCCGGCCGTCCCTCATCTGACCAGCCTGCTGCCCTATATGAACGACTATTGGCGTGATCAGGTCACCACGCGCGGCATGACCGACCTGGTGTCGCAGTCCTATCCCACGAATTCGCCGATCTCCTCGCGGCCGGACTGGCGGCCCGCCAAGGGCAAGCCGGGTTCGAATCTCAGGGACATGCAGGCACAGGCGCTCGATCCGTTCGGCACGGCTTTCGGCATCTGCAATCCGCTGTACGGCGTGCAGATGGTATTTTCAGAGGATATGGCGGTCGCGTTCTGCCGCGCGCTGAACGACTGGCTGGCGAAGGAATGGCTCGACAAGGACGCGCGATTGCGCGGCTCGATCGTGATCCCCGTGCAGAGCGTGGAAAAATCGGTCGCGGAGATCGAGCGCTGCGCGAAGGACCAGCGTTTCGTGCAGGTGCTGATGCTGGTCATGGGCGACATGCCCTTGGGCAAGCGCGCCTACTGGCCGATCTACGCCGCCGCCGAGCGGCTGGGATTGCCGATCGGCGTTCACGCCGGCTCGAGCTATCACAACCCGCCGACCTCGGTCGGCTGGGGCTCCTATCACATCGAGGATTACGTCGCGCAGGCGCAGGCGTTCCAGACCCAATTGACCAGCCTGATCGTCGAGGGCGTGTTCGCGCGGCACCCGAACCTGAAAATGGTGATGCTGGAAAGCGGCTTCACCTGGCTGCCGCCGTTCCTGTGGCGGCTGCACAAGTTCTGGCGCGGCATCCGGATGGAAACGCCGTGGGTGGATCGGGCACCGATGGAGATTGTGCGCAGCAATATCCGCTTCTCGCTGCAGCCGATCGACGCGCCGCCGGATCCGCAAGTCCTGAATCGGCTGTTCGACCATATGCAGTCGGATGAATTGCTCCTATTCTCGACCGACTATCCGCACTGGCAGTTCGAAGGCGACGCGGCGCTGCCCGAGGGCATCTCAGCCGAGCTGGTTCGCAAGATCATGATCGACAATCCGTATGCCACCTACACACGCCTGAAGCAGCCGGCGCGGGCATGATCCGGAAAAGTGGAGACCGGTTTTCGGAAAAGATCATGTCCAAACAAAATGAAAACGAAGAGTACAATCCAGCGAAGCTGGGTTGGACTCCGAAGGAGGCAACGCCATGAACATTCAGTTCCGCGACCGCCCGGAGCAGGCTTCCTCCGTTGATGCCAGGACCGCGATCGCCGATTGCGACATCCATCCGGCGCGCGCGACCGCGACCGAACTCTATCCCTGGCTGGCAAAACGCTGGCACGCGCATCTCGAAACCTATGACAAGCATCCCTATCAGGGCATGATGGAAGGCCCGCCTTTTCCGAAGGCGCAGCCCAACGCCTCGCGCCGCGACGCCTATCCGCCGGAAGGCGGCCCGCAGGGCTCGTCGCTGTCGTTCATGCAAGCCCAGCATCTCGACCCCAACAATGTCGTGCTCGGCGTGCTCAATCCGCTCGCCACCGGGCAGGGCATCCGCAACCAGGATCTTGCCGCCGCGATCTGCTCGGCGATCAACGACTGGCAGATCGAGAAATGGACCAGCAAGGACAAGCGCCTGAAGGGCTCGGTGGTGGTCGCCAATGAGGACGGCCCGGCAGCGGCCGCCGAGATCCGCAAGCGCGCGGGCGACAAAAACTTCGTGCAGGTGCTGCTGTTGAGCCGCAACGTCGAACCGCTCGGCCAGCGCCGTTACTGGCCGATCTACCAGGCCGCCGAGGAGGTCGGGCTTCCGGTCGGCGTGCACGCCTTCGGCTTCGGCGGCAATCCGATCACCGCCTCGGGCTGGCCGAGCTATTACATTGAGGAGATGGTCGGCCATTCGCAGTGCCAGCAGACCGCGCTTTCAAGTTTGGTGCTGGAGGGCGTGTTCGAGCAGCACCCGAAGCTCAAGATGATCATGGTCGAGGCCGGCTTTGGTTGGGCGCCGTCGCTGTCGTGGCGGCTCGACAAGAGTTTCGAGCGGCTCCACAGCGAGGTGCCGCATCTCAAGCGCAAACCTTCGGAGTACATCCGCGACCACATCTGGTGGACCACGCAGCCGATGGAAGACCCGGAAAAGCGCGAGCATCTGTTCCAGGTGATCGACTGGATCGGCTGGGACAAACTGCTGTTCGCCACCGACTATCCGCACTGGGATTACGACGAGCCGTCGCGGGTGCTCCCCGCAGGCGTCGGCGACGCCAACCGCGAGGCGTTTTATCTCGGCAATGCGTTGAAGCTGTACGGGATTTCCTAGAGGAGGATGGTTTTGATTGAACCGGTTTTTTTCGCGGGCCTGGTTTACCTCTCCCGTAGGGAGAGGTCGGATCGCGCCAGCGATCCGGGTGAGGGGTTACGCTCTCTCGATAGACCTGAACCCCTCACCCGAATTGCTTCGCAATTCGACCTCTCCCAAGGGAGAGGTGAAGTCCGCTCGCGACCTTGGCTCAACCCTCTGATCATGCCCTCATGACCCGTCACGTCATCGCCCCGGTGGATGAGCTGCCGCCGGGTACGCGAAAATTTCTCACCATCGATGAGCGCCCGATCGCGGTCTTCAACATCAATGGCGAGTTCTTCGGCCTGTTGAACCGCTGTCCGCATCAGGGCGCGGCCTTGTGCGAGGGGCCGCTGATCGGGCTCGCGCAATCCTCCGATCCCGGCGAGATCGAATACACCAAACTCGGCGAGATCATCCGCTGCCCCTGGCATGGCTGGGAATTCGATATCCGCACCGGCCAGTCCTACTGCGACCCCAAGCGGTTTCGGGCAAAGGCCTACCCGGCCCACGTGGAGCCGGGTGCGAGCGTGGTGAAGGGTCCGTATGTGGCGGAGACCATCGCCGTGTCGGTCGAGAGCGATTACGTCGTGGTGGATTTGTAGGGATTGGCTACGTCCTCACCGAGAGCCCGGTTCATAGCTGGTGTGGACACTTCCGATACTACTCTGCCGGCTCAACCGGTCGACACGGCAATATCGACGCGATTGACCCAGAGCGGACCTGACGCGAAATTCTTTTCGGTTTGAAAAGGATAACCAAGAGCAGGAAGTCAGCGGTTAGCACGCGGGGCGAGCGTATAATTCCAGCGTGGACAGATGTCATCCTCAGACAGCGCGAGTCCACTCAATTGTTCTTTGGTAACCTTGCGACCATTTCGGTAAATTTGCTCGTCAAGGTCGGCTTCAACCCTTAGACCACCGGTTGTTGTCGTTCCCCTGATGAAACCGAGCATCACATCGAGATTACGAAGAGGCTGGCCTGCCCAGTTCAGGCTGATATGGCTGAAAAGCCGATATTCGATGGGGTTCCATTTGGAGCAGGCCGGTGGGTAATGACATAGGGTTACCCTTAACCCAAAGGCGTCGCACAGCCTCTCTTGTAGGTCCATTTTCCAGGTCCGGAGATTGTATCCATTGCTTCCGCCTCCGTCGGCAAGAATTAGCAACCGGTCCGCAGATGTGTAGGAAGAAAGGCCGTGCTGCTTCCACCAGCTCACCAGACAGTTCACCGCGAATTCGGCTGTGTTTCCCGATATTCCAACGGTTACGTACCCAACGTTCTTCGCAACATCGTAAATCCCAAACGGAACCGCTATACATTTCGCATAACTCGCGAAAAACGAGTCTTCGACCTCGATGGGCTGCTTGCGCCAAGTTTTCCCCTCTGGTCGGTAGTTGCCAATTAGCTCCTTCTTTTTTGTGTCGATGCTTATGATGGGAAGTCCTTGGCCAAGAAACTCGGCCTTCAGCGCGGCGATGTGTTTAAACTGCTTGTCACGGTCGGGGTGCTCTGCTCCTGCTTGCCTTCTTTTGGCAGCCTGCAACGAATATCCCATTTTGCGGAGCATGCGCGCGACGGTACGATAGCCAACTTGATGCCCGTGCTCGGCAAGACGCCTGCCGAGACTTCGGGTACTGCTCCGGACCCATTTTTGACGGCTCATTGGGTCACCAGCGATTTCTTCTGAAAGCATTTGCTGAAGAGCGGCCTCTATCTCAGGATACCTCACTTCAGTGAGTTTTCTGCCTCCTTTGCGGGTGGCTCTCACTCGTATGAGACTTCCAGCGCGCGCAGCTTTGGTCCGTCTCATTTCGCATCTCCAAGCCGATATCGTCTGGGCCGAGATACCGGTTACAGCGGCCAACAGCAGACAGCCGCCGCGACCAATCAAGAAGGTCTCTGCCGCCGCCCAGCAGGCCTGCTGCCGTCGATCTAAGTAGGGACTAAGTAGCTGCCACCTCTTGAGCAGGTCGGATTCGTTTGTCATGGCGAACGATCTCCCTCTGCCATCGGATAGGAGAAGCCAGCGCCTGTGCACATCGGTTACCGCCGGAAGTCAAAGCCAGCATTGATCGCATCCTGATCCTTGATGATTAGGTTTAGATTTGGAAGCCGCCTTCAGGCGGCTTTTTCTTTTGCACCTGCGAGGGTGGCACTTCCGTCATTGGCACATTTCGGACATCACGCGGTGTCCGACTTGAGTCCGGAATGCTTAGCAAAGCGGACTTGATGGCCGTGCTGCGACAAAATAACCCGTCGGGCAAATTTTCGCTTTCGCCGTCGGGCAAATCACATTTAGAACTCCGGGCATCCTGTCCCCGAGGAAGGGGCGTTGGCCATCGTCACGAACGTTGGGATGGGATGCGGTGGACGCGGCGGCGTCGTGCGCGCGATGGGATGGCAGGGCGGGCCTTTTGGGCTCGTGAGCGATCACAGGACGTGCTGACGGACGGTGCCGAAGCGTACGGTGAAGTCGTGTGGTCCTGACGCCTCAGTGGTTGGCGTCAAGTCTGCGGAAGGCAAGTCGGCCCGACCGGGCGCGGATGAGCCAGCTATCCGCGGACGACGGAGACAACAAAGCCCGATTCTCCGGGGAGAGCTCGAAATAAGCCGTAAAGCCATTGCGCAGGGAATGCCGGAGTGCCTCCGCTGAACCTGTATGCTCGTGTGCGCTTTCTTTCGCACATCTTTGCACACGAGACCGCGGGTGCAGCGCGCATCCGGCATTCCCTGCTCCCTCCTGCTTCGAGGGACAACGACACGCAAAGCTCGGGCAAAATCGTGCCGCGAGAATGCGGACGTGTAGCTGCTGTTTGAAATTTGAATCGGAAACCACCGTCGTCCCGGCCTTGAGCCGAGACCCACACCCCGCGGCGGGTATGATCGAGCGCGCTGGTGGACGGCCTTCTCTCAACACCTTCCGTCGGTCAATATGGGTCCCGGCTCAAGGCCGGGACGACGAGTGGAGGGGGCTGAGAGGCCGATCGCGAACTGGCTAAACCGTATGCCCCATCATCCGCCGCTCGCGCGCATAGCGCACCAGCGCGACGAAGCGGTAGAGGCCGTGCACGAACTTGCCGTAGGGCATGGTGATGAACAGCGAGAACACCACGCCGAGATGCAGCGCCAGCAGCGGCCCCATCGCTGACGTATCGCGCAGCAGCAACAGCGCCATGCCGGTGAGGCCGGTCAGGAACAGCATCACAGTGAATGCGACATCCATGCCGGTGCGCTTGTCGTCGACCAGCACCGGATCGCGCTTTGACTTCTCGGCCAGCAGCCCCACAGGACCGATCAGGAGCCCGATACCGCCGAGCGTGCCCAGCGCCACCGGCAGATCCCACCACGCATAGGGCGCCTCGCGCGCCAGCAGATAGTGATACAGCGTCGCGACGCAGGTCGCGGCGAAGCACAGGACAAAACCGTAGAACGTCAGATGGTGATAGATCTTGCGATGGTCGGTCGGACGCTCGTCTTCGTTGAAGCAGCCGACGCCGCCGCCGTCGAGATAGCGCAGTTCGCCCGCGTCCTTCATCGCCTGCCACAGCGAGCCGGGATCGGCCAGCATGCCCACGGGCTCGCCGATGTCGCGCCAGAACGCGCGCACGCCCATCACCAGCGCCACGATCGCATAGAGGAACGCCGCGCCGAACAACGCGGCCATCGCATTGTGCGGCATCAGCGTGTAGAACGCGCCGGGACCCGTATGGACGCCGAACAGCACCTGCCGGTCGGTGAAAGCCGCGAAGCCGAAGATGAACGCGGCCACGCTCAAGGCCGCGATGATGCTGATCGCAAGGCCGTTGCGCGCGAACAGGCCCGAGAAGGCGCGCGGCCAGGCATAGGCGGCCCAGGATTCGGCGCGCGCGGCGGCCAGGTTTTTCGGCACATTGACGTTGTATTCGTGCGGCGGCGAGAACTGGCAGTCGGTATAGCAGGCGCCGCAGGCGTGACAGAGATTGGCGAAATAATTGAGATCGCCGTCGGAAAATGCGCGGCGCATTTCCATCGCCGGGAAAACCGCGCACAGGCCCTCGCAATAGCGGCAGGAATTGCAGACCGTCATCAGGCGGTCGGCTTCCTCGAGCGTTTTAGTTCCGTGCATTTTGCGCCGCTTCCCGTCCCGCGATCCGTCCGAACACGCTGCCGATGGTCATGCCGATGCCGGCCGCATAGCCCTTGCCGAGCACATTGCCCGCCATGATCTCGCCGGCGGCGAACATGTTGGCGGCCGGCTTGCCGTCCTTCATCAGCATGCGCGCCTGTTTGTTCACGCGGGTGCCGAGATAGGTGAAGGTGATGCCGGGCCGCACCGGATAGGCGTAATAAGGCGGCGTCTCGATCCGCCGCGCCCAATGCGTCTTCGGCGGCGTCAGCCCTTCGGTGCGGCAGTCGTCGAGCACGGTGTGATCGAAGGTGCCGGGCCTGACCGCGGCGTTGAAGTCTGCGACGGTCTTTTCCAGCACCGCCGCGTCGAGATCGAACTTGCCGGCCAGCTCAGTGATGCTGTCGGCCCTGATCGGCGGAAACAGCGTCGGCATGAAACTGGTGAGAACGCTGGAATCGAAGATGATATAGGCGATCTGGCCGGGTTGGGCTGCGACCAGGCGGCCCCAGATCGCGTAGCGCTTCGGCCAGATGTCCTCGCCCTCGTCGTAGAAGCGCAGGGCCTTGTTGTTGACGACGATGCCGAACACCACGGAGTCATGCCGCGTGATGATGCCACCGTCGAATTTCGGCGCGCGGGCGTCGATCGCGACCGCGTGGCACTGGGTGGGATCGCCGACCTCCTGCACGCCGTTGGCGAGCAGCATCTTCAGGACCGAACCGCGATTATAGGGCGTGCCGCGGATCAGGAAATTGTCGGCGGCTTCGCCCCAATATTGCTTCAGCCATTCGATGTTGGCCTCGAAGCCGCCGGCGGCCGCGACCAGGGTCGCAGCGCTCACCTTGGCGCGGCCGTCGCCCCGCTTCAGCGAAGCGGAGAGGAACATGCCGTTGTCGATCTCGAGGTCGAGCACTTCGGCGTCGTAGAGGATGTCGACGCCGAGCCGTTCGGCGGTCAGGTACAGCGCATTCAGCATCGCCCGGCCGCCGCCGAGGAAGAACGAATTGGTGCGCCCGAGGCTGAGCGTGCCGCCGAGCGACGGCTGCCAGCGCACGCCCTGCTTGACGATCCAGTGCAGGATGTCCTTGGACTCCGCGATCATGTGGCGCGCCAGTTCCTCGTCGGTCTGGCCGTCGGTGACGCGCAGCAGGTCCTCCCAGAATTCCGCTTCCGTATAGGGCCCGGTGAGGATGTCGGTCGCCGCATCATGGGCGCAGCGCATGTTGCGGGTGTGGCGGGTATTGCCGCCCCGATAGAATTTCGGGGCGCCTTCCAGCACCAGCACGGACGCCCCCAGCCGGCGCGCGCTGATCGCGGCGCACAGCGCGGCGTTGCCGCCGCCGATCACCAGCACATCGTATTTACGGGCTAAGTCGACCATGCGCTCTTGTTATCGTTGTTTGCATGGAAATCAAACCGGACCGGGCGATCGCCTGGCCCCATGGCTTTTGGACTCACGCGGCAACGGCCTCGCGGATCTCGATGGTCCGGCCGCCGCGATAGGCCGTCATCGCTGCGATGATGCCGAGCACCGCGGCGAACATCAGCCAATATCCGGGGGAGGCCTTGTCGCCGGTGGTCTTGATCAACCAGGTCGAGGCAAACGGCGTGAAGGTGCCGAACAGTGCCGCGGCCAGCGCAAAGGCCAGCGAGAAACAGGTGGTGCGGACATGCGCCGGCACGATCTCGACCAGACAACCCAGCATGGTGCCGCTGTAGACGCCGAAATAGAACGAGAACATCATCTCGACGGCGAGCATCTTGCCGAAGGTCGGGGCGGCCACCAGCCAGTGCAGCGCGGGATAGGCCGTCAGCAACGATAGCGTCGCGATCGTCACCAATACAGGCTTGCGGCCAACCCGGTCAGAGACCGCGCCGCCGACCGGGTTCCAGATGAAGTTGGTGACGGCGACCAGCAGCGTGACGAGCAGGGCGTCATGGCTGGTGAGCTTCAGCACGGTCTTGCCGAAGGTCGGCGTATAGACGGTGACGAAGTAAAAGGTCGTGGTGGTCAATATCGCGATCATCATGCCGAGGATGACGATGCGCCAGTTCGCCAGCGCCGAGGCGAACACTTCGCTTGCGGTGGGATGCTTCTTCATGGCCAGGAATTCCGGCGTCTCTTCCAGCGTCCGCCGCAGCGCGAAGATGAAGGGAATGATCAGGCAGCCGATGAAGAAGGGGATTCGCCAGCCCCATGCGGCCACGGTGGCCGCCGGCATCATCTCGCTCAGCGCATATCCGATGGTCGCCGCGACGAAGATCGCGACCTGCTGGCTCGACGACTGGAACGACGTGTAGAAGCCCCGGTTGCCGGGCGTCGAAATCTCCGAGAGGTAGACCGAAACGCCGCCAAGCTCGACGCCGGCGGAAAAGCCCTGCAGCAGGCGGCCGATCAGCACGATCACCGGTGCGGCGACGCCGATGGTCGCATAGCTCGGGCAGAAGGCGATCACCACGGTGCCAATGGCCATGATACCGAGCGTGACGATCAAACCCTGGCGGCGGCCGATCCGGTCGATATAGGCGCCGAGTACGACGGCGCCCACGGGCCGCATTAGCGCGCCGAGCCAGAACACGCCGAAGGTGTTCAAGAGCGCCGCGGTTTCGTTCTCGGAGGGAAAGAAGGCCTTGGCGATGGCGGAGGCATAAAAGCCGAACAGGAAGAAATCGAACTGCTCGAGGAAATTGCCTGATGTCGCGCGCAGAATGGCACCGATGCGCGACTTGATCTGCGGCGGCTGTGAGGTTGGTGTTTGCGACATGGCGAGTTTCTCCCCGTTGCGATAGGCCTGTGCGGAGAGACTTCTCGTCAGCCGACAGCACTCTGCTTGCTGCGGCAATCTGCCACGTCCGGGCGGCCCGACCAACCCGGAAAACGCCGATTCACCCGGTTTTTGGCGCGGATCTGGACTGCTTTTCAGGCCTTGCCCTGCACCGAGGTTTTCAGCCATTGCCGAAAGGCCCGCAGCTTCGGCGGATCGGCCCGCGTCTCCGGGGAGACCAGATAGAAGCCGGCATCCGCTGGCAGCGCGATCTTGAAGGGAACCACCAGCCGCCCCTTGGCGATATCGGCCTCGACATAGGAGGTGCGGCCCATCGCCACCCCGATGCCGTCGATCGCGGCCTGTACGGTTACGAAAATCAGGTCGAAGCTCACGCCGGGCTGCTTCGAGATATTCGCCGGCAGGCCTGCGGCGGTGAGCCATAGCCGCCAGTCGTCGTCATAGCCACCGCTGCTGTGCAACAAGGTTTGATTGGCCAGGTCCTCGGGACAGCGCAGCGGCTTGTCGCCATTGGCCAGCGCCGGACTGCACACCGGAAACAATTCGTCGGCCATCAGCCAATCGGCGCGCAGGCCCGCCCAGTGGCCACGGCCGTAGCGAATCGCGGCATCGACGTCGCCGCTCCGGAAATCGACTAGGCTGGTCGAGGTGGTGATGCGCACGTCGATGCCGGGATGCGCCTCCTGGAAGGCGGAAAGCCGCGGCAACAGCCACTTGGCGGCGAGCGAGGCCAGCGTCGAAACCGTCAGCACATGGTCGTCATCCCGGCGCTTGAGCCGGTCGGTCGCGAGCCGGAGATCGTTGAAGGCGGCGCGGATGCCGGGGAGGTATTCCCTCGCTTCCGGCGTCAGCACCAGAGCGCGGTTCTGCCGGACGAACAGCTGGACCCCGAGTTCCTCCTCCAGCCGCCGGATCTGATGGCTGATCGCGGTCTGCGTCACGTTCAGCTCGGACGCCGCGTTGGTGAAGCTCAAATGCCGGGCCGCGGCCTCGAAGGCCCGCAAGCCGTTGAGCGAGGGCAGTCGCGCAGTCATGGGTCTATCCAATTCATGAGTTTATCTCATGTGAAACCGGACAACATGTCGTTTGTCGAAAGCCCCGAAAGTACAGATATTGCCTCCAAGAGCTTAGCTTTAGGAGGACATCATGTCCATCTATTCACATCAATCGATGACAAATCATCATGGTTCTGGGCTTTTTGGGCAGCTCGGCGAGACCTTCCATGTCTGGCGCGACCGCGTGCGCCAACGCCGCGAATTGGCCCAGTGGACCGATCGCGACCTGCACGACGTCGGCCTATCCTGGAGCGACATCGTTCGCGAGGCGGAAAAGCCGTTCTGGCGGGCCTGAGGGCCGCCGCGGCCGGCGCCGCCTCCTGAAGGGGGGCGCCGGCCATCGTCTGTTCCGGAACCCTTGGGAGCATGCCATGACCGCATTTCGTCTTGCTGACCTCCGGCAACATTCCGATGTGCTACGGTTGCGGAGCGGCAAGCCGGTGACGGTGCGATTTGTCGAGCCCGGCGACGCCGAGGCGCTGCAGGCCTATTTCCGGTCGCTCACGACCCGCTCCCGCTACAACCGCTTCCACGGCGCCATGAGCGAGTTGCCGCGCAACCTGCTCGAGGATTTCATCCATGTCGGCGAAGCCGACCGCTTCAGTGTGATCGCGACCATGACGATCGACGGCCGCGAAACCATCGTCGGCGAAGCGCGCTACGCCTTCGACCCCGGCAATGACAGTTTCGAGTTCGGCCTGTCGATCGACGACCGCTGGCAGGGCCATGGGGTGGGTTCGGCCCTATTGAGCAATCTTGAATGCCGCGCCGCCGCGTTCGGCGCCACGCGCCTGTTCGGCGACACCCTGCGCTCCAACGCGGTCATGATCGCGCTGGCCCGCAAATCCGGCTTTGCCTTCACCAACAATCCCGACGACTGGAAGCTGGTGCGGTTCCAGAAGCACAGCGATCTCGCGCCGAAGCAAATACCCTGCGCAAGCTGGCGGCTGGCGGCGGAACAGATCTCGCTGCAGGCGGCGGTGTGAGAATCTAGCCCCGCCATGAGGGGTGAGAAGGTCCGGGCAACCTCTACTTCCCCGAAAACACCGCTTTCCGCTTCTCGATGAACGCCTGCACCGCCTCGCGGTGATCCGCCGTCATCGTGGTGCGGATCAGGCGCTCGGCCTCGTGGTCGCGCGCGGTGGCAAAATCGAACAGCAGGGCTTCGTCGAGATTGTCCTTCATGTAGCGCAGCGCGATCGTCGGCCCTTCGGCAAGCGATTTCGCCAGCGCGAACGCCTCGTCCTGGAGCTTTGCGTCCGGCACCACGCGGTTGACGAGGCCGATCGTCTCGCATCGCGCCGCATCCACCTTGTCGGCGGTGAACATCAGTTCGCGCGCTCGCGCGGTGCCGACCAGCCGGGTCAACAACCAGGCGATGCCATAGTCGCCGGAGAGTCCCACCCGCAGATAGCCGGTGGAGACGAACGCCGATTGCGCCGCGATGCGGATGTCGCAGGCCATGGCGATGGCGAGGCCCGCGCCGACCGCAGGGCCGGGCAGGGCGGCGATGGTCGGCTTGCGCACCGAGATCAGCGCGCCGGTGAGCAGACGCTGGCGTTCCTGCAGGTCGGCGACCTTCTCGTCATAGGACATTTCCAGCTTTTTCCTGTCGCGATGGGCGCCCATGCCCTTGACGTTGCCGCCGGCGCAGAAGGCGGTGCCGGCCCCGGTGATCAAGAGCGCGCCGACGTCCGGATTCTCGCCGCAGGTCTTGATCATCGTGCGCAGCGCCGGGGTCAGATCGTCGGACAGCGCGTTGCGGACCTCGGGGCGGTTCAGCGTGATAACAGCGACGCGGTCGCGGATGGCGCAGAGCAGCTCGTTGGTGCCGGTGTCGATGGTGATTTCGCTGGTCATGTTTCCCCCCTGAGCGTCGTTCCGGGATGGTACGAAGGACCAGACACGGAATCTCGAGATTCCGGGCTCGATGCCTTCGCATCGCCCCGGAATGACTGTGATAGCTAAAACTTCTCCACCCAGGGCCGCAATTCCAGTTCCCAGGTCCAGGCGCTGCGCGGCTGTTGCAGCACGTTCCAGTAGCTGAGCGCAATGGCATTGGGGTCGAGCATCGAATCCGGGCGGTCGGCCGGCTCGGTACGCGCGGCGCTGCGGATGCCGCCATCGATCACGAAATGCGCGACGTGGATGCCCTGCGGCGACAATTCGCGCGCCATGCTCTGCGCCAGCCCGCGTAGCGCGAACTTGCCCATCGCGAACGGCGCCGATTGCGGATAGCCCTTGACGCTGGCGGAAGCGCCAGTGAACAGGATCGCGCCATGTTTGTTGGGCAGCATGCGCTTCGCCGCCTGCTGCGCCACCAGGAAGCCGCCGAACGCGCTGACGGCGATCGCCTGAGCCACGTCCGCCGGTACCAGGTCGGTGAAAACGCCGCGCGCCCGTCCGCTGGCGTTGTAGACCACGAGATCTGGCGCGCCGATCTCGCGCTCGACCAGGCCGAACAGGCGCTCGACCTCGTCGGCGTCTGTCGCGTTGCAGGCAAAGGCGCGGGCGCCGGTTTCATGACAGAGCGCGCCGAGCTTTTCGATTTGGCGCGCGGCGAGCGCGACGCGGATGCCTTGCTTGGCCAACAGGCGCGCCAGCGAGGCGCTGAGTCCTTCGCCGGCGCCGACGATCAGGGCGATCTTGTATTTCGGGATTTCCATGAGCCTGTTCCTTTCCTGGCGTTGTCAGCCGCGCAATCCGGCGAGGCAGCCGGCTTCCCGCAGCACTGGATCGAGCGCTTTCTTGTCGGCGGCATCGGCATATTTGGCGCGCAGCATGGCAAGCGAGCGCGCGTGATATTTTTGCGGCTTTTGGGTCCAAGTCTTGCCGGCGAGTGTGACGCTGAACTCCTCCTGCTTCTCGGCAAGCGCCTTCTCATTGGCGCAGGTCCAGGGCATGAACTGCGCCCCGATCTGCTCCCGCAGGATCGGCATCAGGGTCGGCGCCAGTGACGGCCAGGCCTCGAACGCGCCTTCCGCCCTCGGCCACAGCATCCGATGCACCCAGTCCAGCACATGCGGCGCGCTGCCGCCGATCAGCCCGCCCGCGGTCGGGTCGGTCCACATTTCGTAGATCTGCCCCCATAGACCGAAATCGCCATAGGCCGGCCTTGCGCCGAACAGATAGGGCCGCGTCGCCAGATGCGCATCCAGCAGTGCCAGCATCCTGGCAAAACCGGCCTCGATCTGCGGCGCGGTCACGGCGTTGGACCCGACGAACCAGACCCGATCGACCATGCGGGCGCGGACCTGGCCGGCAAACGCCGTGTGCTTCTCTTCGTCGGCCGCGGGCCCGCGCATCCGCGCGATGCGCCCGGCGGAGGAGATCTGGTCGACATCGCGGGCCCAGCGATAGTGGAACATCCATTTGTTGCCCCACTCGTCGCCGAATTCCTCTGTTAACGCTGAGATGAAGCGCACGACGGGGTCGCCGGGGTGGATCGAGGGCTCCGGAAAAAACTTCTCCATCGCGTCGATGATCGGCGTGGAATCCTGGATACCAGTACCCTCGGGCGTTACCACCAGCGGAATGATCGGCATCCGGGCGTATTTCTCGAATTCCGCCTGGCTTTCCGCATTGCGCAAAACCCATTGATGCGGGATTGCTTTGTAGCGAAAATAGGAGCGCACCTTGACCGAGTAGGGCGACATCTCGGCGCCGATGATGCGATAAACCTCCGCCATGGGGCATTCCTCCGGATATGTTTTGTGACGGCGTTATCGCCTGCCTGGTCTGGAATGATCCATATCATCTAAAACATACAACTAGAACACAGGGCGCGGAACGAACAAGAGATGCAAATGCCAGAGCTGGCCAGACAAAGTGACGTGACCAGCCCCGCCGACCGGACGGGACTGCTCGCGCCGGATACTTCGGGGATGAATTTCTACCGCGCCGATCCGGCGCTGACGGACCTTTTGCGGATTCATCTGCCGGACGTGCTGTTCCGTCATATCGAGCCGCATCTCGATCGGCTCGGTGCGCTCGCCGGCGGCCATCTCGACGAATGCGCGCGGCTCGCCGACCGCCACGTGCCGGTGTTGCACCAGCGCGACCGCTTCGGGCGCGACGCGCAGTGGATCGAATATCATCCGGCCTATCGCGAACTCGAGCGCGCCGCGTTCGGCGAATTCGGCATTCACGCGATGTCGCTGCGCAAGGGCATCATGGGCTGGCACGAGCCCTATCCGGTGGTGGCGAAGCACGCCTTTACGTTTCTGTTCAACCAGGCCGAATTCGGCCTGGGCTGTCCGATCAACGTCACCGACGGCTGCGGCAAGCTGCTTTCGAAATTCGGCAGCGAGGCGCTGAAGGCGAAATATCTGGAGGGGCTGACGCAGACGGACATGAACAGGCTGACGCAGGGTGGCCAGTTCATGACAGAAAAGGAAGGCGGCTCCGACGTCGGCACGCTCACCACAACGGCAGTGCAGGAAGGCGACCACTGGCGTCTGTCGGGCGAAAAATGGTTCTGCTCCAACGCCGACGCCAAAGTCGTGATGCTGCTGGCGCGGCCGCAAGGCGCCGAAGGCGGTACGCGTGGCGTCGGCCTGTTCCTGATGCCGCGCTTCCTCGACGACGGCTCGCCCAATCATTACCGGATCGTGCGGCTCAAGGACAAGCTCGGCACCCGCTCGATGGCCTCGGGCGAGATCAAGCTGGAAGGCGCGATCGCCTATGCGGTGGGGCGGCTCGACCGCGGCTTCGTGCAGATGGCGGAGATGGTCAATTCGTCGCGGCTTTCCAACGGCGTCAAATCCACCGCGCTGATGCGCCGCGCGCATCACGACGCCATGACGGTGGCCAAAAATCGGGTGGTGTTCGGCAGCCGCATCATCGACCTGCCCTTAGCGCGGCGGCAATTGATGAAGATCATGCTCGCCACCGAGCAGGCGCTGTCGATGAGCTTTCTCACGGCCGATGCGCTCG